>CALMVN010000348.1:21891-24547 GCA_937873225.1 uncultured Acetobacteraceae bacterium | reverse complement strand
GATCTTCGTGGTGCAGAAGCACGACGCGTCCCGGCTGCACTGGGACTTCCGGCTGGAGCATGGCGGAACCCTGTGGAGCTGGGCGGTGCCGAAGGGCCCGTCGCTGGATACGCACCACAAGCGCCTGGCGATGCATGTGGAGGACCATCCGGTCGAGTACGCGACCTTCTCGGGCGTGATCCCGGAAGGCAACTACGGCGCCGGGACCGTGGAGATCTGGGACCGCGGCACCTGGGAACCGGTGCAGGCCGACGCGGCACGCGCGCTGGCGGAGGGCGAGCTGAAGTTCCGGCTCCACGGCGAGCGCCTGCGCGGCGGCTTCGTGCTGGTGCGGCTCAAGCCGCGCGGACGGGAGAAGGGCGAGAGCTGGCTGCTGATCAAGGAGCACGACGCGCACGAGCGTGACGGCGCCGACGCGTCGGTGATGGAGGGCACCCCGCTCGGCGCCACGCCGGCGTCGACGAAGCGGGTCCCGCAGCCCGGCCGGAAGCGGGCCGCATCCGGCAGCGCGCCCCTGCCGGACGCGCAGGCGCCGCAGCTGGCGCAGCTGGTGCAGGCCCCGCCTTCCGGCGAGGGCTGGATCAGCGAGGTGAAGTTCGACGGGTATCGCATGATCTGCCGCAAGGACGGCGACGCCGTGCGGGTCATCACGCGCAACGGCCTGGACTGGACCGCGCGCCTGCCGGCGCTGGCGGCGGCGGTCGGCGCGATGGCTCCGGAGCGGCTGATGCTCGACGGCGAGCTGGTGGCGCTGGACCGCAAGGGCCTGTCCTCCTTCGCCCGGCTGCAGGACGCGTTCTCCACCGGGAAGACCGCGCCCTTGCGCTACTATGCGTTCGACCTGCTGCACCTGGACGGGATCGACTACCGGCCGCAGCCGCTGTCGGCACGCAGGGACGCGCTCGAGGCGCTGATGCAGGCGGTGCCCGAAGGCGGCCCGCTGCGCACCAGCGAGCACCTCCGGTCCGACGCCGCCCGGGTGCGCAAGGAGGCCTGCGCGCTCGGGCTCGAAGGCATCGTCTGCAAGCGGCTGGACGGGCCCTACAGACCGGGCCGGAGCGGCGACTGGGTCAAGGTGAAGTGCGAGAACCGCGAGGAGTTCGTGGTGCTGGGCTACACCCCGCCCGCCGGCACGCGCGAAAGCCTGGGCGCCCTGCAGCTGGGCTACCACGACGACACCGGGCAGCTGCACTTCGCCGGCGGCTGCGGCACCGGCTACACCGCCAGGACCCTGCGCCTGCTGGCCGAGCGCCTGGGAGCCCTGCGCGACGCGGCGCCGGACAGCCTGCTCGGCACCGAGCCCCCGCCGCGCGACACCATCTGGGTCCGTCCCGAGCTGGTGGCCGAGATCGGGTTTGGCGGCTTTACCGGCGGCGGCATGGTGCGCCACGCCACCTTTCTCGGGCTGCGCGAGGACAAGCCCGCCGGCGAGGTGGTGCGCCCGGTGCTGCCGTCCGGAATCGCACGGATCGAGCTCGGACGCGGCAGGAGGCGGGCGGCTGCTCCGGCCGGCAACGGGATCGTGGTGGCCAAACGTTCCGCACGCGCCGCGGGCAGGGCGGCTTCCGACGCCGAGGTGGCCGGACCGCCGCCCGCGGCCGCAGGCAGCCGCATCGTCGTCACGCGCCGCACCGAGCGCGATGCGGCGGAGGTCGCCGGGCAGCGGATCAGCCACGCCGACCGCCCGCTCTGGCCGGCCGACGCGGCCGGGCCGGCGCTGACCAAGCGCGACCTGGCGTTGTACTGGGAGGCGGTCGCCTCGGTCGCGGCGCCCGGGATCGTCCGCCGCCCCCTCGCCCTCGTGCGCTGCCCGGACGGGATCGAGGGCGAGCACTTCTTCCAGAAGCACCTCGGGCGCGGCATGCCGGAGGCGCTGCACGAGGCGCAGGCGGATGGCGCGCCCTTTGTCGCGATGGCCGCGCCGGCCGGCCTGCTGGCTGCGGCGCAGGTCGCGGCGATCGAGCTGCACAGCTGGGGATCGAGCCTCGACGACCCGCTGCACGCGGACCGCCTGGTGTTCGACCTCGACCCCGGCGACGGGGTGACGATGCCGACGGTCGTGGACGCGGCCCGGGAGGTGAAGCGGCGGCTCGAGGCGCTGGGGCTCACGGCGTTCTGCAGGACCTCCGGCGGCAAGGGCCTGCACGTGGTGGCTCCGGTGCGCACCGAGGCCGGCTGGGACGCAGTGCGCGCCTGGAGCCGCCGGTTCGCGGAGGCGATGGAGGCGGACTCGCCCGAGCGCTACGTGTCGACCACGCGCAAGGCCGACCGCACCAACCGCATCCTGGTGGACTGGCTGCGCAACGGTCTGGGCTCCACCGCGGTGGCCTCGTTCTCGCCGCGCGCCCGGCCCGGCGCCGGGGTGGCGATGCCGCTCAGTTGGCGCGAGGTGTCGCCCAGGCTCGACCCTGCCGCCTACACCGTGCGCACGGTTCCCGGCCGCCTCCAGCGGCGCAGGGGCGATCCCTGGGCGGGCTTCGCCGACGCCGCCCGCCCCCTGCCCGACATGTCGGCGAAACGCACCAGAGGATAATGCCATGGCCGATCGTCCCAGCTGGCGCGGGCAGCTCCGCCTGGCGCTGGTGTCCTGCCCGGTGGCGCTCTACAGCGTGCGCCAGCCGAAGGAGGAGCTGCACTTCCACTTCATCAACCCGCA
>CALMVN010000348.1:0-21791 GCA_937873225.1 uncultured Acetobacteraceae bacterium | reverse complement strand
AACGTGGTCGACCTGATGAGCGCGCTGCGACGCAGCCTGGGCGAGCCGAAGCAGCCGGCGGCGTCGGCAGGCAAGGCGGCCGGAAGAAAGCCATCCGGCAAGGCGGCGGCCGCCAAGGGCACCAGGACCGGACCAACGAAGAAGGCCCCGCCCTCGAAGCGCAGGAGCGCCTGAGCGGAGGCTGCGCCTGTCGCGAGGCAGCCTTCGTTGCCGGTCCGTCGCCTACGCGGTGCGGATCGTCTCGGTGAACGCGTGCACGGCGCCCACCATCTTCCGGCAATGGCTCGCCAGCGTACTTGAGGCGGTGCGGCCGGCGAGGGCAGCGACGCCGGTGTCGCTCGCCATCGTCGCCAGCGCCGTCAGGTTGGCGGAAACCTGCTCGGTGCTGGCGGCCGCGTCCTGGGCGGCCTGGGCGATCTCACGCGTCGCCGTTCCCTGTTGCTCGACGGCGGCGGCAACGGCGGCGGTGATCTGCCCGAGGCCGGACACGATGCCGGCGATGCCGGTGATGGCCGACGCGGCGTCGGCGGTTTCCTGCTGGATCGCCATGATCTGGGCCTTGATGTCGTCGGTGGCCCCGGAGGTGCGTATCGCCAGGTTCTTGACCTCGCCTGCGACCACGGCGAAGCCTTTTCCCATCTCGCCCGCACGCGCCGCCTCAATGGTCGCGTTCAGCGCCAGCAGGTTGGTCTGGCCGGCGACCGCGTTGATGAGCTGCAGCACCTCGTCGATCCGTCCTGCCGTTTCCGTCAGGCGGCGCATGGTCACGGTCATCCGGTCGGTTTCCTGCACCGCGCGGCCGGCCACTCCGGAGGCCATGACGATCTGGCGACCGATCTCGCCGACGGACGTGGACATCTGCTCGGCCGCTGCAGCGACCCGTTGCACGCTGCCTGCGGTGACGCCCGAGGAGGCGACGATCTGCGCGGTGCGGCCTGCGGCATCGGCGGCGACCTGCGACAGCTGCGTCGAGCTGTCGCGTATGGCATCCGCGGCCTCGGCCGCCTGGGCCGCCAGCCCGCCGACGGCGGCCTCGAAGTTGAACGACAGCGTGTGCGCGGTCTGGCGCTTCTCCGCCGTCAGAAGCGTCGCCTGTTCCACCTGCCGCGCATGCGCCGAGGCCTCGCCGGTGCGGGCCGCCTCTGCCGCGGCAAGGGCAGCACCCGACAACCCGATCAGGGCCGTCAACTGGCAGGTGAACCAGACCAGCACGGCGGTTTCCAGCACCACCATGCCGGCATGCAGAAGAACGCGTCCGACATCCGTGCCGCCTGGATAGATCGCCGCGGGAAGGATGAAGTTCAGCAGCAGGTGGTGGATGGCGGTCGCGACCGCGGACAGGAGCAGCACGCGCCAATCGCAGTAGACGGCAAGCACCGCGAGGGCGGCGAAGAAGTACATGTGCGCGTCCAGCTGCCAGGTCCTGTCGGACAGCTGGTAGACGATCAGCGACACCATCCCGATCAGGGCGACGCTCACGGTCAGCCGCGTGCCCAGGCCGCTGCCGCTCATCCACCAGGACAGCGTGGCGACGCCCGCCAGCACGAGCGCCATCGCGCCCGGGACCTTCCAGGCGTTGCCGAGCGCCAGGGCCACGGCGAGGTTGAAGGGGACATGCAGCCAGAGCAGGGAAAGCAGGCCTCTGCTGGCCGCTTGGCGCAAGCCGTCGAGGCTGATCGCCATGGTGGCGTCGGGATTCATCGTGCACCCGGTCCTGAGATTGCGAGGCAGCCCGCGAGGCCGCGCGGATCGAGCAGAAGCCAGGCGCCCTGCCTGCGCAGCCGCCCCCCGAGGCCGGCTCTCGGCGAGGCGGTGATCACCATGTCGGGCCACCTGCCGAGGCCGACGAGATCGCCGTCGGCGACGAGCACGGCGTCAAGCGTTCCGGCACGGCTCCACCGGGGCGGAATTACAGCGAGAACTGGCCGGTCGGGCCGCGGCGCGAGGTCGAGCCAGGCCGCACACCAAACGTTCAGCGCCAGAAGCAGCCCTGGAAGCGCCCAGGCCAGGCCTCCCCCCTTCCCGTCCGGACCGGCAGCCGGTGCGGCCGTTGCGGCATCCATGCTCAAGACGTTCTCCGTTGACGACGCGCTCCGTCCACCTGGCCGCCTCGGGCGACAGGAGCGGATCATCGTGGTGCCGCTGAAAGCTTAACGGAGGCTTTCCACGAGCGGCCTGGACGCCGGCCCTGCCAGCGTCCTGCGAAAAACGGTCGCGAACGCGGCCAGGAGCAGTGCCGCCAGCCCGATCAGGCCGGCATGGAGCAGCCAGAACCGCGTGCCGCCCATCTGGCCCAGCAGCCCGGCCAGCCGTCCCACCAGGAGGTTGGCCAGGAAAAGGTGCAGCACGTAGCCGTTGACCACCGTGGCGCCCAGCGCCCGCGGTGCCAGCCGCGAATAAAGGGCGAGCCCGATCGGGTAGAGGTTGGAGAAGCCGAAATCGTTGATGAGGTGGAACAGGAGCGCCCAGCCGAGCCCGATGCGCTGTCCGCCCGCCTGCACCGAGGCGGCCACCAGCACCAGCGGCGCCAGCGCCAGCAGCACCGTCGCCGCCGTCATGCGCAGGATCTCGTCCGGCAGCGGGCGCCGCCGGCCCCACCAGCGCCAGAACCACATCGACAGCAGCAGCGTGGCCATGGCGACCAGCGCGTCGAGCGAGACCAGCCAGCTGACCGGCATCGTCCGGCCGGCGACCCGGAGCGCGTAGTGCGCCTGCCCCCACAGGAGGTAGCCGTTGAACACCTCCATGTTGCCGACCGAGGCCAGCGCCAGCACCGGCAGGAGCAGTACCAGCACCGCCAGCATGCGTCCGTCCCTGGCCGTGAGCGGCGGCGCCGCGCCTTGGCCGCCGCGCATCGGCTCCGGCGGCAGGGTGCGCAGGCCGCCAAGATAGGTCAGCAGGCCCAGCAGCATGCCGACGCCGGCGGCGGCGAAGCCCCAATGCCAGGCATAGCGCTCGCCCAGCGTGCCGCAGACCAGGGGCGACACCACCACGGCGATGCTGACGACCAGGTTGTAGAGTTGGAACGCGTCGCCACGGCGGGCGTCGTCAGGCCGGTAGAGCCCGCCCACCTGCGCTTTGAGGCTGCCGGCGCAGCCGAGGCCGGCGATCAGGCAGAGGAGCGCCAGGAGGAAGGTCCGGTCGAAGGCCAGCAGGAAGTGGCCCGCCGTCATCAGCACAGCGCCCAGGACGATCGTGCGGGTGCGTCCCAGCAGCCGGTCCGCCAGCAGCCCGCCCGCGAGCGGCGTGGCCCAGATCAGCGCGGAGTAGAGCCCCATGATCGACGAGGCCAGCGCGGGGCCCGATGCCGAGCCCATCAGCCAGCCGAGCGCCGCCCGGAAGCCCGCGAACCCCCAGACGTGCTCGACGTGGCCGGGCCGGAGCAGGTGCCCGGCCAGGTAGAGCACCAGCAACGACTGCATGCCGTAGAGGGAGAACCCGACCCAGCCCTCGGTCAGGGCCAGCACCAGGAGGCCGCGCGGGTGACCGAAGAAGGAGCGTTCGGTCACCCGCCGTGAACGCTGTTCACGCAGCGGGGTAGTCGGTGGCCAGTCCCTGCTCGCGCCACGCCTCGATCTCCTCCAGCCGCTGCTTCAGCCGCTTGGACACCGCGTCGTGGCCCCAGGCGCCCAGCACCAGGTGGCGCGGCGGCTGGTCGATCTCGGTGACGTGGATCATGGCTTCGGCCGCCCGCACCGGGTCGCCGGCCTGCTTGCCGCTGATGTCGGCAGTGCTCTTCAGCCGGGCGCCGGCGGTCTCGGCGTACTCGGGGATCCGGTTCGGGGTCTGCTTCAGCGAGCGGCCGGCCCAGTCGGTGCGGAACGGGCCCGGCTCGACGCAGGTGACCTTGATGCCGAGGGGCGCGGTCTCGACGGCGAGCGCGTCGGACCAGCCTTCCACCGCGTGCTTGCTGGCGGCGTAGTAGCCGGAGCCGGGGAAGCCGACCAGGCCGGCGACCGAGGTGATGTTGATGATGTGGCCCCGCTTCTGCGCCCGCATGGTGGGCAGCACCGCACGGGTCAGCGCGAACAGGCCGAACACGTTGGCGTCGAACTGGGCACGGATTTCCTCCTCGACGCCTTCCTCGGCGGAGGCCTGGTAGCCGTAGCCGGCGTTGTTCACCAGCACGTCGATGCGTCCGAAGCGCTCGAGCGCCGCCGCCACGCCGGCCTCGACCTCCTCCTGGTTCGTGACGTCGAGCCCGAGCGGGAGGCCGCGCTCGCCCACGCCCTCGACCAGCCCGGTGACGCGGGAGGCGTCGCGGGCGGTCACGACCGCGCGCCAGCCGCGTCCCAGCACCAGCTTTGCCAGCTCGAGGCCGAAGCCGGTGGAACAGCCGGTGATGAACCAGACGGGGGTCTCGGATGCCATGGCCGTGTCTCCAGTATCGCTTGTCGATGCCGCGACATGAACGAGCCGAAGCCCCCTTGCAGTTCCCGCCGCACTGTCACGTGCGGGGGGACGCCCGTCCGTGGCAGTCTCGCGGCACGCCCTTCCGGTCGCCGGAGAAGACGATGTCCATGCAGACCGCGTTCGTTGTTCTGGTTGTTCTTGGCGCCCTGTCCGGCTGCGACGATGGCTTCCAGCCGCGTCAGCTCACCCGGCAGCAGGCGACCACCGGGCTGCCGCCGCTGACCGGCACGCTCCCGAACGGGGTGATCGGGAACTCCGAGACCAAGTAGGGACCACGGCGCAGGCCGGCCGCTTCTAGATGTCGATCCCGGGATGGGCGTCGGACGGGGCCTCGTCGCGCAGGTAGGGTTCGACCACGCCCTGCAGCTTCATCGTCATCGGGCTGCCGTCGCGGGCCATGGTCTTGCCGACGGCGACGCGGACCCAGCCCTCGCTGACGCAGTACTCCTCGACGTTGGTCTTCTCGACCCCGTTGAAGCGGATGCCGATGCCGCGCGCGAGCAGGGCCTCGTCGAAATGCGGGCTCTTGGGATTGATGGCGAGGCGGTCGGGCAGGGTGGTGGTCATGGCAGGGTTCCGGTGGTGGCGAGGGCGGGACGGCTGGCCCGGGCGGCGGCTGCATACCACAGCCCGGCCAGGAGGAAGCCTACGTAGTAGCCGATGTCGGCGCCGCCCAGCAGGCGCGCCACCGGGCCGGTGTAGAGGTCGCTGACCGAGAACAGCGCGATCGTGAGCACGGCGGTGACCAGGAAGATGGTCGCACCTTGCGTCCATCCCGGCGGATCGCTCTCCCCGTCCCGCCGCCCGACCAGGTACCAGTCGGCCAGCACGATGCCGATCCAGGGGGCGATCCAGTACAGCGTCACCACCAGGTAGCTGGTGTAGAGGTCGGCGTAGCGGCCGGCGCCGGCCACCGCCAGGAGGTAGCCCAGGCCTGCGGTCACGATCGCGGCGGCGACGCGCGGCACCCGGATCCCAGCCGAGATCAGGCTGTAGGAGGCGGTGTTGTCGTTGACCGAGTTGCCGGTGATGGAGGACAGCGCGATCGCCGCCAGCACCACCGGGCCGAGCGGGCCGGCGCCGTGCTGCAGGCTGCCGATCACGGCGGTGGGCGAGGCCTCGCCGATGCCGCCGGCGGTCAGCAGGCCCAGCAGCTGGAACGGGATCGCCGAGCCCAGCAGCCCGGCCAGCGCCAGCCACACCACCCGCCCGGGCGGGCTGTCCGCCGGGAGGTAGCGGGTGTAGTCGGACGAGTAGGACGCCCAGGACAGGTTGAAGCTGGCCAGGATCGCGGTCGCCAGCACGAAGGTTGCGACCGAGGGCGGATGCGCCGCCGCCGGCACGCCACCGGTGCGGGCCAGCACCAGCACGCCGACCGCGCCCAGCACCACGAGCAGCAGCCCGCCCAGGTACTTCTGCAGCGCCTGCACCACGTGGTGACCGTAGATGCTGGCCACCATCTGCACCGCCGCCAGCAGCCCCAGCGCCAGGGGGAACGGCAGGCCGCCGCCGCCCAGCGCCAGCAGCGCGATCAGTGCTGCGGCGGCCGGCACGTTGTTCACCGCGTCCCAGCCGATGCAGTAGATCCAGTTCAGGAACGCCGGCAGGCGCAGGCCGGCGCGCCCGAGCGCCCTGCGCGAGGCCTCCATCTGCGGCAGGCCGGTGCGCGGCCCGATCGCGGCCGCCAGCGCCACCGGCACCGCGCCCAGGAGGTTGCCGACCAGGATTGCCAGGAGGCCCGAGCGCGCGTCCAGCCCGAGATGCACCAGCAGCACCCCGGTCACCCATCCGCCCGGCCCGAGGTTGGGCGAGAAGTGGCTCCAGAACACGCGGTCGAGCCGCATGGTCTTTCGTGCCGCCGGCACCGGCTGCGACACCGCATCGGCGCCGGTGCCCTCCATCGCCGCCGTCCAACCCCTGCCCGCCATCGTCGCTCCGTCCGCTGTCGGGACATGGTGGCAGAGCGCGCAGCCGAAATGAACAACGCGTCCGTTCGGGCGTTCGGTCCCGGCGACGCAGGCAAGGAGCACACGCGCATGGACAAGTACGCATCCGCCGTCTGGGAAGGCGGCCTGAAGGACGGCCGCGGGCAGATCAGCACCGAGAGCGGCGTGCTGAGCGCCTCGCCCTACGGCTTCAACACCCGGTTCGAGGGCAAGAAGGGCACCAATCCGGAGGAGCTGGTGGCGGCGGCGCACGCGTCCTGCTTCGCCATGGCGCTGTCGATGATCCTGGGCGAGGCCGGGTTCACCGCCAGCCACATGGACAGCAAGGCGGTGGTCACGCTGGACAAGGTGGGCGACGGTTTCGCGGTGACGAAGTCGCACCTGACCCTGTCGGCGGCGATCCCGGAGATCGATCAGGCGCAGTTCCAGGAGCTAGCGGGCAAGGCCAAGGCAGGCTGCCCGATCTCCAAGCTGCTGAACGCCGAGATCAGCTTGGACGCCACCCTGCTGTCATAGCGTCGAGCGGCGGCGACGCTGCAGGCACCGTCGCCGCCGGATCCTCAGCCGCGCGGCCGCATGCTGCGGGCGCTGGCCACGTCGAGCACGCCGATCAGGACGACCACGAGGAGTGCCGCAGTGCGGTTGCCCTTGGCCGGACGGCCGCGCGCGTAGCCGCCGATGAGACTGGCGAGGTCGAGGGCGTCGCCGCCGACCCGGCCCCAGACCCATGGCGTCGGGTCGGAGGCGGCGAGCAGGCCGATCCCGGTGGCGACCTCGCGCAGGCCGTAGAACCGGGCGATCCCGGTGCGCCGGCCGCCCATCAGCCCGAGCAGCCGTCCCGCCCCGGCCAGCTCGGCGGCGCCCAGGCCGATGCTGAGCCAGCCGAGCGCGTTGGCGGTGCGGTGGGCGGTGGGGCGGGTCATGGTGGTCATGGTCTCGGGTTCCTCGGGAGGACAGGTCGCGGTTGATCCGGCTCCTGGCCGAGAAGACGCGGATCGGACCGCCGGGATGCACGGGTAGCAACGGTGCCGCGGTGTGCGGTTCCGCTTTCGGCCGGCGCGGGATATACCGCCGCACGCCAATGCCGTGAAACCTCAAGGACGCATCATGAGCCAGGACTACAAGGTCAAGGACATCAGCCTCGCCGGATGGGGGGCGAAGGAGATCTCGATCGCCGAGGGCGAGATGCCGGGTCTCATGGCGCTGCGGGACGAGTTCGGCGCGAGCCAGCCGCTGAAGGGTGCGCGGATCGCCGGCTGCCTGCACATGACGATCCAGACCGCGGTGCTGATCCAGACCCTGGTGGCGCTTGGCGCCACCGTGCGCTGGTCGTCGTGCAACATCTTCTCCACCCAGGACCATGCCGCCGCGGCGGTGGCCGCCGCCGGCGTGCCGGTGTTCGCCTGGAAGGGGCTGGACGAGGAGGAGTTCTGGTGGTGCATCGAGCAGACGGTGCGCGGGCCTGACGGCTGGACGCCCAACATGATCCTCGACGACGGCGGCGACCTCACCGTGCTGATGCACGACAAGCATCCCGACCTGCTGGAGGACGTGCGCGGCATCTCGGAGGAGACCACCACCGGCGTGCACCGGCTGTGGGAGATGGCAAAGAAGGGCACGCTCAAGGTGCCGGCGATCAACGTCAACGACAGCGTGACCAAGTCCAAGTTCGACAACCTGTACGGCTGCCGCGAGAGTCTGGTGGACGCGATCCGGCGCGGCACCGACACCATGATGGCCGGCAAGGTGGCGGTGGTGGCGGGCTACGGCGACGTCGGCAAGGGCTCGGCGGCGTCGCTGAAGAACGCCGGCTGCCGCGTGCTGGTGACCGAGGCCGATCCCATCTGCGCGCTGCAGGCGGCGATGGAGGGCTACGAGGTGGTGACGATGGACAAGGCGGCGCCGCGCGGCGACATCTTCGTCACCGCCACCGGCAACATCGACGTGATCACCATCGAGCACATGCGGCAGATGAAGCATCGCGCCATCGTCTGCAACATCGGGCACTTCGATTCCGAGATCCAGATCGAGGCATTGCGCAACTACGTCTGGGACAACGTCAAGCCGCAGGTCGACGAGGTGGTGTTCCCGGATGGCAAGCGGCTGATCCTGCTGTCGGAAGGGCGGCTGGTGAACCTCGGCAACGCCACCGGGCACCCGTCCTTCGTGATGTCGGCGTCGTTCACCAACCAGACGCTGGCGCAGATCGAGCTGTGGACCGCGCCTGAGGGAAAGTACGAGCGCAAGGTGTACACCCTGCCCAAGTCGCTCGACGAGAAGGTGGCGTCGCTGCACCTGGCCAAGGTCGGCGCCGAGCTGACCCGGCTGTCGGAGAAGCAGGCTGCCTATATCGGGCTGGAAACCCAGAACGGCCCGTTCAAGCACGAGCTGTACCGCTACTGAGCCGAACCGCGTTTCGCCCGGTTCCGCGATGGCGGGACCGGGCGGCGCGCTGCGGCTCAGGCGACGCCGGATCCGTCGCCGGGCCGCATGATCCCGGAGCCGGCGCGGGGGAACAGCGTCCGGCGCATCATCGCCTCCTCCGCCTCGGCCTCCGTCGCGAACTCGGCGGACGTGGTGCTCAGCATGCTCCCGCCCAGGGTTCTGATTGCGTAGTGTCCGTTGGGCAGCGCGATGACCTGCATGACCGCTTCCATGTCGACCTCCTGATCCGGATGCGTGTCGACAAGGCGTCCGGCCGCGGCAGGATGCCCGTCCAGCCGGTTAAACTCCGGACAGGGGCACGGCAGCAGCAGCGCCGGCTTCCGCTACCACGCGGTGTAGCCGCCGTCGGCGTACACGATGCTGCCGGTCATCAGGCTCGCGGCGTCGGACGCGAGGAAGTGCACGACGGAGGCGATCTCGTCGGGCTGGCCGACGCGGCGCATCGGCGTGGAGTCCAGCCAGCGGTCGTAGAGCCGCGGGTTGTTCATGCCGAAGCGCGTGAGCGGCGTCTCGATGTAGGTCGGCGCCACGGCGTTGACCCGCACGCCGCGGCCGCCCCATTCCGCCGCCAGCGATCTCGTCAGGTGGTGCACGCCGGCCTTGGAAGCGTTGTAGGCCGCCTGCTCCTGCGGCCTGACCACGATCCCGCCGGCCATCGAGCCGATGTTGACGATCGTGCCCGATCCCTGCTCCAGCATCACCCGGCCGAACGCGCGGCAGCAGCGGAACACGCCGTTGAGGTTGACGTCGATCTGGCGCAGCCAAGCGGCGTCGTCGAGGTCCTCGGCCTTGACCTCGGACACCACGATGCCGGCGTTGCAGACCAGGATGTCGATGCGGCCGTGGCGGGCGAGCACCGCGGCCACGGCCTCGTCCACGGTGTCGGTCAGCGTCACGTCGATCGGGATGCCGTGCGCGACGCCGCCGGCGTCCTGCACCGCCTGCGCGCCGGCTTCCGCCAGCACGGGGTCGAGGTCGGCCACCACCACCGTCGCCCCCGCCTCGCCCAGCGCCATCGCGCAGGCGAGGCCGATGCCGCCGCCGCCACCCGTCACCACGGCGATGCGGCCGTCGAGCCGCAGCTTCTCCATGTACATCGGCTACGATCCTTGCCTGAAGCGTGTTCCCTGCCTGGTCGCCACCATGTCGGCCTGATCATGGCTGAACCGGTTCCGACCTACCTGCCCTTGCTTTCCTGCGCCGACCAGTAGGCGAAAGGGCGCACCTTCCAGCCCGTTATCGCCCCCGCCGCAACGAACGGGTCGCCCTTGACGATCTCGTCGGCCTCCTCGACCGTTTCGACGTCAAGAACCCACAAGGCTCCGGACTCGTCCACGAAAGGTCCCGCCGCAAGCAGCTTTCCGGCGTCCAGGAAGCTCCGAAGGTAGGCGCGGTGGGCCGGCCAGATGGCCTTGACCTGTTCCCTGTCCTGGACGTACTCGATGATTGCAGCGACCTTCATGACCTTCTCCTGCCGGTGTCCGGAAAGGCATGCTTACCACCCGGGTCCGCCGAAGCCATCGCAGCTCAGGATCGACCTTGGCGGTTGCGGCACCCGGAACGGGTCGTCCAGCCGCGCAGCATCTGCACGACACGCTCCGGCGATGGCCGCTCCGGCGGATCAGCTCAGCACGATGCCGCCGTCGACGTTGAGGGTCTGGCCGGTGACGAACGCGGACGCGTCGGAGGCGAGGAAGCAGACCGGGCCGACCACGTCCTCCGGCTGGCCGAGGCGGCGCAGTGCGGTGTTGCTGATCCAGCGCTCCGCCACCACCGGGTCCTCGAGGTTGGTGCGGCCCATGTCGGTGACGATGATGCCGGGGCAGATGCAATTGGCGGTGATGCCCTGCGCGCCGACCTCCTGCGCCAGCACGCGGGTGAAGCCCATCACCGCGGCCTTGCTGGCGGAGTAGTGCGCCTGCTCTGGCGCGCCGTGCTTGCCGCCGATGGAGGCGATGTTGACGATGCGTCCGTAGCCGCGCGCGCGCATGTGCGGCAGCAGCGCCTGCACTACCAGGAAGGTGCCCTTGGCGTTGACGTCCATCACTGCGTCCCAGTGCCGCTCGGGCAGCGCCTCGACGGTGCCCGGGATCAGGATGCCGGCGTTGTTGACCACGGCGTCGATGCGGCCGGTGGCGTCGATCGCGTGGCTCACCATTGCCTGTACCGCGCCCGCGTCGCTGACGTCGGCGAACAGCGTGACCGCGCGCCGACCGATTGCCTCGATCTCGGTTCTCACCGTGTCCAGCTGGTCCTTCTGGCGCTCGATGTCGTTCAGCACCAGGTCGAAGCCCTCGCGCGCGAGGCCGAGCGCGATGGCGCGGCCAATGCCGCGGCTGGCGCCGGTGACGAGGGCGGTACGCGTTCCTGCATCGCTCATGGTCGTGTCTCCGGTCAGAAGAAGCGGATCTCGCCGCGCAGCACCGCCAGGCTGACGGCTGCGATCATCACCACGCCGCGCACCTCGTTCTGCATGTAGAACGGCGCGCCCAGCAGGTTGAGGCCGTTGTCGAGCATGCCGATGATGATCACGCCGACCAATGTGCCCTGCACCGTCGCGCGGCCGGGCTTGAACGCGGTCATGCCGAGGAACACCGCGGTCAGGCTGTCCATCAGGTAGCTCTCGCCGGCGCCGGGCTGGCCGGTGCCGAGCCGGGCGGTCAGCATCACGCCGCCCATCGCGGCGCCGAACGCCGACAGGGTGAGCGCGATCAGCCGGCAGCGGTTGACGTTGATGCCGGACAGCCGTGCCGCCTGCAGGTTGGAGCCGGTGGCGACCAGGGCGCGGCCGAGGCGGGTGCGGTTCACCAGCACGTAGAAGGCTGCGACCACCACGATCGCGATCACGATCGGCACCGGCACCACGCCGAGCACGTGGCCGGTGGCGATGGCGTAGAACATCGCCGGGAAGCTGGTGTAGATGGAGTCGCCGCCGTCATAGGCGTAGTTCAGCCCGAGCGCGATCGGCCCCATCGCCAGGGTGGCGATCAGCGAGGGGATGCGCAGCCGCGTCACCAGCACGCCGTTGACGATGCCGAGCACGGTGCCGGCCAGTATCGAGAGCCCGATCGCGACCGGGATCGACAGCCCGGACCAGCTCATCAGGCCGGCCACCAGCACGCCGGACAGCCCCGCCACCTGTCCCACCGACAGGTCGAACTCGCCGCTGGCGACGGCAACGGTGAGGCCGGACGAGATCACCGTCAGCACCGAGATCTGCACCAGGATGTTGCTGATGTTGGACGGCGACACGAAGCGCGCGCTTGCCAGCGCGAACACCGCGAAGATCAGGATCGCGGCACCGACGGTGCCGTAGCGGGCCCCGAGCTGGCCGATGTCGACGCGGCGGGAGTGGCGCGTGGCGATCGTTGCGGACATGGTCAGTTCACCTCCATCAGGAGCCGGTCCTCGGACAGCTCGTCGCGCGGCACGCAGGCGGCGATGCGGGCCTCGCTGATGCAGTAGACGCGGTCGCACAGCGCGATCAGCTCGGAGAATTCGGCCGACGCGATCAGCACCGCCGCCCCCTGCTGCGCCAGGTCGCGGATCAGCGCATAGATCTCGGCCTTGGCGCCGACGTCGACGCCCTCGGTTGGATTGTCGAGCAGCAGCACCGGCGAGATGCCCTGCCCCGTGCCGCGGCCGATCCGGGCGAGCCAGCGGCCGAACACCACCTTCTGCTGGTTGCCGCCGGACAGCTGCATGACGTCCTGGGTGGGCCCGCTGCACTTCACCCGGAGGCGGCCCACGATGTCGCGGACGATCCCCCTGGCCGGTCCGGTCCGCACGAAGCCGTGCCGGCTGACCTGGGCGAGCGAGCCAGCCAGCAGGTTCTCCTCCACCGACAGGCCGCGGAAGATCGCCTTGCGCAGCCGGTCGTCGGCGACGAGGTAGATGCCCTGGTCGATCGCCTCCGCCACGCTGCGCGGCAGGCGTCGCAGCGATGCCAGCCGGACGCGTGCGGCGGTGGCGGGTGCTGCACCGGCGAGGCATTCGAGCAGCGCGGTCTGGCCGGCGCCGAGCACGCCGGCGATTCCCACCACCTCGCCGCGACGCACCGTCAGCGCCGGCACCTCGAGGCGGCCGACGCGCAGGTCCCCGAGCGCCACCACGCCGTCCGCGTCGCCGGTGTCCGCCACCGCGTGGCTGGTCCAGTCGGTGTCCTCGATCGTGCGGCCGACCATCAGCCGGACCACCTCCGGCAGGGTGATCTCGGCCACCGCGCCCTCATGAACCTTGCGGCCGTCCTTGAGCACGGCGATGCGGTCGCAGTGCGCGAACACCTCGTTCATGTGGTGCGAGATGAACAGGATGCCGAGGCCGTGCCGCTTGAGGTCGGCGAGGAAGCCGAACAGCAGCTGCGTTTCCGCCACGGTCAGCGAGGCGGTCGGCTCGTCCAGGATCAGGATGCGCGGGCCGGTCGCCAGCGCCTTCAGGATGTCGAGGATCTTGAGCTCGCCGAGGCTGAGCCGGTCGCACTCGCAGGAAAGGTCGATGCGCACGCCGAAGCGCTGCGCCAGCGCCTCGGCCCGCGCGACCAGGGTGCGGTCGTGGATCAGGCCGCCGCGCACGGGTTCGCGGCCGAGCATGACGTTCTCGGCCCCGGTGAGCTGCCGGATGATGGTCACGTGCTGGTGCGCGACCGCAATCCCGGCCGCCACCGCGTCGGACACCCGTCTCGGGCGGATCGCGCGGCCACCCACCTCCAGCGTGCCGGCATCCGCGCCGAAGGCGCCGCAGATGATCTTCACCAGCGTCGACTTGCCGGCTCCGTTGGCGCCGACCAGCGCCAGCATCTCGCCGGCATGCAGGTCGAGATCGACGTCGGCAAGGGCGGTGGTCCCGGCGAAGCTCTTGCCGATCCCGCGCGCCTGCAGCACGCGCTCGGCCGCCGCCGACGCCGGCACGGCCGCCGCTTCGGCGGACGCGGCCTTCGTCGCGCGGCGGCTTGCGGCCATGCGCGTCAGCTCTTCATGCCGGCGAGCGCCCGATTGCGGTAGACGTAGTACAGGTCGGTCGCGTCGTAGGTGGGCGTTCCGGCCGCGGGGATGTTGATCCCGTTGACCAGGAGCGGCGCCGGGAACTCGACCGTCGGCACCGGCACCACCTCCTTCGCGTTGCGGCCCTTGCCGACGATCTCGTTGATCAGCCAGCCGGTGTAGGCGCCCCATACCTCGAATGCCTGCGCCGTCGTCGCCTTGAGCGGGTAGCCCGGGTCGCGCATGCGGTCGATCGCCGTGGAGGCCCCGTCGGCGGACACGACGAAGATCTTGTCCTGCAGGTTGCGCGACTTGATCACCTCGGCCGCCGCCATGCCGGGCTCGTCCCACGGGCACCAGATCGCGTCGAGGTCGCTGCCGTAGCGGGCGAGCCAGTCGTTCACCACGTTCTGCGTCGCCTCGTAGAAGCCGGCGTACTGGATCACCCGCTCCGCCTCGATGGAGATCCACTGGTTCTCGGTCATCACCGTGTGCATCACCTTGCCGCGCTTGCGCGTGCCGTGGTGGAAGTTCGCGATCACGGCGCAGATGTTGGCCTTCTGCTTGCCCTCGCCGAGCAGCCTGTCGACCATGTACTGGGTGTACTGGCCGCCCATGACGTAGTTGTTGCTGGTGATGTCGGCGATCGCCGGCGACTGCCAGCCGCTGTCCAGGCTGAAGAACGGGATCCTGGACGTGGTGAGGTCGGCCAGCGCGCTGTGCGCCGCCGTCAGCGTGCCGTACATCACCAGGATCGCGTCGGACTTGGCGGTGATCGCGTTCTCGATCTGGCTGACCAGGGCGCCCGGGTCGCCCTTCGCGTCGGTCATGTTGACCTGCCAGCTCTTGTCGAGCCCGGTCTTGCCCAGCCATTGCTGGAACCCGGTCCAGGAGCGCTGGTCGGACTGCGCGGACAGCTGCTGCGCCACCACCGCGAGCTTGACCGGCTTGGTGTTCGACTGCGCCCGCGCCGGATCGCTGCCGAGGGCGAACTGTGCCAGCTGCGCCGTGCCGGCCAGCGCCGCGGCGCCGCCGAACGTGCGCAGCAGGCCGCGCCGGGTGGGCTGGATGATTGCTGGTTGGTCGCTCATGACTCCCGTTTCCTCGTTTCTTGTGTGGTGTTGAGTCGTCAAGGCACGTCGTCAGTTAAACAGCGCCGCCACCTCCGCCGGCTGGTCCCAATGCGGCACGTGGCCGGCATCCGGGATCAGGTGGATGGCGCAGCGGCTGCCGGCCTCCTTCGCCTGGATCCAGGGAATGATGCGGTCCTGCAGGCCCCACACCACGCGCACCGGGACCCTGAGCGCGCGCAGGTCGGCGGTGATGTCGACCTGCTGCCCGCCGTCGTCGACCAGGCTGTCCGCGAGCCGGGTCAGGCGGCCGCGGCCGAGTTCGGCTGCCAGGGTGGCGAGCTGCTCGGGCGTGATCGCCGCCGGACGCACCACCAGGCGGCGCAGCAGGTGCGACAAGGCGCCGGGCGAGCGGACGCGGACGATGCCGCGGACGAACTCCACGTCGATCTGGCGGTCCAGCCCCGCCGGCGCCAGCAGGGTCAGCCGGCGCAGGCGCTCGGGCCTGAGGCGGGCGACGCGGGCCGCCACCGCGCCACCGAGGGAATGGCCGACCAGCTCGATCGGCTCGTCGCCGATCCGGTCGAGAAACGCGGCGGCCACGGCGGCCGCGCCGTCGACGTCGACCACCTCGATCGCCGTGCCGCCGTGGCCCGGCAGGTCGATCGCCGTCACCGGCCGCCCGGCGCGCACCAGCGCCGCCGCCAATGCCGCCCAGCTCTGCACGTCGGCCGCCAGCCCGTGCAGCAGCACGACACGCGGACCCGCGGCGTGCGGCGGAGTCCAGTCCTGCCGCCCGACATGGCCGGCCGGGACCGCGGCATCGGCAACGAGCGCAACCGGCGCGTCGGGACGCGCCTGGATCCGCGAGCGCACGTCGTCCGCCTCGATGCGGCCGCGCGGTCCGGTGCCCGGCACCTCGGCCAGTGCCACGCCGTTCTGCCGCGCGATCGTGCGGGCCAGCGGCGTCGCCCGCGGCCCGGCAGCCTTGCCGTCCGGCGGCGGCGAGGCGGCAGGCTCATCCGGCGCGCTCGCCGCGGCCGGGGCCGGTACGGGCGGATGCGGCACCGCATCCGCAACCGGTGCCTTGTCGGCTGCGGAACCGGGCGCATCGTCGCGGCCATCGTCGTAGCGGCACAGCACCGCGCCGACGTCGGCGTCCTGGCCGGCCTCGACCACGATCTCGTGCAGCACGCCGTCGGCCAGCGCCGGCATCTCGACCACGGTCTTGTCGCTCTCGATCTCGACCAGGGTCTCGCCGCGCCGGAACGCATCGCCCGGCTGCTTCAGCCAGGCGGCGACGCGGCCGGTCTCCATCGTTTCGCCGAGGCGCGGCAGGGTGAGCTCGGCGATCACCGGCGCAGCATCCGGCGCACGGTGGCGACGATCAGGGCGGCGGTCGGGATGCTGGCGGACTCCAGGTCAGGCGACACCGGGATCGGGATGTCCTCGCCGGCGAGCCGGATCACCGGCGCCTGCAGGTAGTCGAAGCATTCCTCGCCGATGCGGGCTGCCAGCTCCGACGCGACGCCGCCGGTCAGCGGTCCCTCGCTCACCACCACGGCGCGGCCGGTGCGTTCGACCGAGGCGATCACGGTCGCCATGTCGAGCGGGTTCAGCGTGCGCAGGTCGATCAGCTCGACCGAGATGTCCTGCTTCGCCAGCTGCTCGGCGGCGGCAAGGGCGACGTGCACCATGCGGGAATAGGTGACGAGCGTCAGGTCGTTGCCCTGCCGACGCACCACCGCCTTGCCCCAGGGCGTCGGCTCGGCATCGAGATCGACCCGCTCCTTTCGCGTGTAGAGCGACTTGTGCTCGATGAACACGACCGGGTCGGGCAGCGTCAGGCTGTGGCGCAGCAGGTGGTAGGCGTCCGCCGCGGTCGCCGGCATGGCGAGGCGCAGGCCGGGCGTGTGCATGATCCAGCCTTCGAGGCTCTGGCTGTGCTGGGCACCTGCGGAGCGACCGGTGCCGCCCTGCGTGCGCAGCACCATCGGCACGCCGATCTGGCCGCCGAACATGTAGCGGATCTTGGCCGCCTGGTTGGCGAGCTGGTCCATCACCAGGCCGAGGAAGTCGACGTACATCAGCTCGGCCACCGGACGCAGCCCGGTCATCGCCGCTCCCACCGCGACACCGACGATGGCGGGCTCGCTGATCGGCGTGTCGATCAGCCGGCCGGCACCGAACTCCGTGATCAGGTCGCGGGTGACGCCGTAGGCGCCGCCATAGGCGCCGACCTCCTCGCCGATCACCACCACGGTGTCGTCCGCGCGCATCGCGTCCTGCAGCGCCTGGCGCAGCGCGTCGCGATAGGTGATCTCGGTCTCGGCCATCAGGGCGGGGGCTCCGGTCACGCGTCGGCGAGGATGCGGTCGAGGCGGGATTGCAGCGGCTCCGGCTCCGGCTCGCCCGGCCCGAACACGTCGCGGAACATGCTGGCCCCGGCCGGCGCGTCGGCGGCGGCGGTGAAGTCGATGGTCGCGTCCATCTCGCGCGCGATCCCGGCGTCGAGCGCGTCGAGCGCGGCGGCGTCATTCAGCCCCTGCGACAGGAGCGCGTCGCGGGCGCGGGAAACGGGGTCGCGCTTGCGGCCAGTCGCCTCCTCTTCCGCCGTGCGATACGGGCTCTTGTCCATCCGGCCGTGGCCGAAGAAGCGGAAGCACGAGATCGCCATGAAGCCGGGCTTGCCGCCGCGTGCGCCGTCGGCCAGCGCCTGGGCGGTGCGGTGCACCGCTTCCACGTCCTCGCCGTCGACCATCGCGGCGGCCAGGCCGAACGCCTCGGCGCGGCGGTCGAACTCGATCGAGCGGGTGGCGCGGTCGATCCGGGTGCCCATGCCGTACTGGTTGTTGATGCACACGAACAGCACCGGCAGGTCCCACAGGGCCGCCATGTTCATGCTCTCGTACAGCAGGCCCTGCTGCATCGCGCCGTCGCCGAAGAAGGCGACCGAGATCGCGTCGGTGCCCAGCCGCTTGTAGCTGAGCCCGGCGCCGACCACGTGCGGGATGCCGCCGCCGACGATGGCGTTGGCGCCGAGATGGCCCAGCGCCATGTCGGCGATGTGCATGGAGCCGCCCTTGCCGCGGCAGTAGCCCGCCTCCTTGCCGCCGATCTCGGCCATCATCCGCGCAGGGTCGGCACCGCGGGCCAGGAAGATGCCGTGGCCGCGATGGTGGGTGGTGAAGCTGTCCTCCGGCCGCATCGCGGCGGCGACGCCGGCCGCCGCGCCTTCCTCGCCGATCGACAGGTGCAGCATGGAGCCGGCCGAGAGCCCGCGGGCGTACAGCTCCGCCACACGCTCCTCGAAGGTGCGTATGCGGCGCATGGTCCGGTAGAGCTCCGGCAGCCGGGTGTTGGCCCGGGCGGGGCCGGGCGTGGCGTCGGGTGGGGTCAAGGGGCGGCGGCCTCCCGGAGCGATCGCATGGCGGGGTAGAGGGCGGCGTAGCGCTGGTAGATCTCGTCGTAGCGGCGGACGTTGGCGGGGATCGGCTCGACCCGGCGGCCGGGCCGGACCATGGCGGCGATGCCGTCGTCGATGCTGGGGAAGTGCCCGGCGCCGTGCGCCGCCAGCACTGCGGCGCCGAGCGAGGGCGCTTCCGCCACCTCCGGCACCACCACCGGCAGGCCTGCGGTGTCGGCGTGGATCTGCAGCCACAGCGCGGAGCGGGTGGCGCCGCCGCCGGCGGTGATCTCCGCCGCACCCGAGCCCGCTTCCGCCATGCGGTCGACGATGGCACGGGTGCCGAAGCCGATGCCTTCCAGCACGGCGCGGAACAGGTGGGCGGCAGTGTGGTGCAGCGACAGGCCGGTGATGGCGCCCCGCGACAGCGGATCGGTGTAGGGGGTGCGGTTGCCCTGGAAGTGGTCCAGCACCAGCAGCCCGTCGGCGCCCGGCTCCAGCCGCGCCGCCTCCGCGTTCAGCGCGTCCAGGTCCAGCGCCTCGCCGCCCAGCCGCCGCAGCCAGGCGACGATCGAGCCGGTCGAGGTCTGCCCGCCCTCCAGAATGGTGCGCCCGGGATACACCGCGTCGCGGTAGGTGCCCCACAGCCCCGGCACGTGCGCCGCCGTCTCGCCCACCGCGAACTGCAGGTGCGAGGAGCCGGTGATCAGCGCCAGCTGCCCAGGCTTGGCGACGGCGAGCCCGATCATGCCGATCAGCGCGTCGGCGCCGCCCTGCACCACCAGCACGGTTTCCGGCAGGCCGAGATGCTCGGCGGCGCGCGCGGCGAGCGGCCCGACCACGGCGCCGGGCGCCAAGACCTCCGCCGGCCACTTCGCCCGCAGCTCGGACAGGTCCAGGGCGGCGAGCAGGCTGTCGGGCCAGCCGCCGGCGTCGCTGCGGTAGTGCCAGCGGATGGACGCGTTGTTGAGGCTGGCGGCGCGTCGCCCGGTCAGTCGCCAGGTGAGGAAGTCCTGGTACTCGCAGATCGTGTGCGCGGCGCGGAAGGTGTCCGGCTCGTGCCGGTGGAGCCACAGCGCCTTGGGGATCATCCATTCGGCCGAGACGGGGCCGTGGCCGGCGCCGTTGATCGCCAGCGCCGGGTCGCCGGTGGCCAGCACCGCGTCGGCCTCCCGCCCGGCCCGCACGTCCATCCAGATGATCGCCGGGTGGAGCGGCCGTGCTGCCGCATCCAGCGCCACCACGGTGCAGCAGGTGGTGGTGGCGCACAGTGCCGCGATCTCGTGCGCGGCGACACCACTGTCCGACACCACCTGCCGGACCGCACGACCCAGCGCCGTCCACCAGTCCTCGGGATCCTGCTCCGCCCGCGCGCCGGGCGCGAAGCGGGTCGGATAGGCCGACGACGCCGACGCGATCCGGCGTCCGCGAAGGTCGAACAGCGTCGCCCGCAGGCTTTCCGTCCCGCCGTCGATGCCGACCACGTAGGCCATGGGTCCGGACCGCTCCCGCCACGCGTCCTCGTTTGCATCCGATGCTGCACATCTGACGCGCGGGACGACATTTGCTCCGGAGTGGACAATCGCTGCGTCTCGCGACACGTGTCAATCGCTAATCTTCTGGCGGTGGCGATGACGGAACGGCGATGGCGACCCTGAACCTTGCGCACGAGCCGGACGCCGCGATCCTGGCGCGGGCGGCGTGGCTGTACCACGTGGGCGGGATGACCCAGGAGGAGGTGGCGCGCCGGCTCGGCGTGCACCGCACCCGGGTGGTCCGGCTGCTCGCCGAGGCGCGCGACCGCGGCCTGGTCAGCGTCACCATCAACCACGACTCCGTGCGCGACCTCGACCTGGAAGGGGCGATCTCCCGCGCCCACGGGCTCGATTTCTGCCTGGTCACGCCGGCGATGGGCTTCGATCCGGGGCCGGCCGAGCCGAAACTGGCGGCGGCGCAGGAGATGATCGCGCGCCGGGCCGTCGGCAGCGCGGCGGCGAGCGTCCTGCGCGGCAGGCTCGCCTCCGGCGCCCCGATCACGGTTGGCGTCAGCTGGGGCCGCACGCTGGAGCAGATGACGGTGCACCTGTCCGGGGTGCAGAACGAGCGCGCCCGCTTCGTGTCGCTGATGGACTCGCTGACGCGCAACTCGGCGTCCAACCCGTTCGAGGTGGTGCAGGCGCTGGCGGCGCGGACCGGCGGCGAGGGCCATTTCCTGCCGGTGCCGTTCATCGCGGATTCGGTCGCCGACCGCACGGTTCTGATGTCGCAGCGCAGCGTGGCGGAGGCGCTGGCGCTGGCGCGCTCGGCCGACCTGTTCCTGATCAGCGTGGGCGAGCTGCTGGAAACCTCGTTCCTGCGCACACAGGCGATGCTGTCCGCCGACGAGCTCCGGAGCGTGCGGGCGCAGGGCGCGGTGGCGGACTCGCTCGGCCGGCTGTTCGACGAGAACGGCGCGCAGGTCGAGCACGAGCTGGCGCATCGGACCCTGGCGCTGGAGTTCGAGCAGCTGCACGGGCGTGACGTGGTGCTGCTGTCAGGTGGGCTGCAGAAGGTGGAGGCGGTGCGGGCGCTGCTGCGCACCGGGACCGTCCAGGGGCTGGTGATCGATGGGGACGCGGCCCGGGTGCTGGCGGCGACGCTGCCGTCGGGTCCTGTTCCGTGACGGCCGAGACGGCGGTGCCGGAGCCTGTCGTCGACCTGATCCATGCCGCGAGGCCGACTGCCGGGGTTGCGGCACTTGGCTCAAGGGGCCGCAAACGGGCCGTCCGGTCGGGAACGGCGGATTTGGAACCGGACGTCGAATGACAGCCCGGTGTCCGTGGTCGGTAGCCTTGGTCATCCGGCGCGGGGAGACAGCCCTCGTTTGAAACAGCGGTTGGTGTTCCTGCCAGCGCGCGAGTGGAACGCACCGCACAAGCGGCCAGCCGCGACCGGACGGCACGGGTTGCCGATCGGGCATCGGGGTAAAACGGGAGCCCTTCCGGTCGTGCGCCTTGCCGACGCGGCTTGATCTCTGTGCGCCGCCGCCGGATACCTTTGAGGGACGGCCACCGTCGCTTGGCTCGAACAGGGAACCTTCCATGGCTAAGACACCTGGCACGCCGAAGGCTAGAACGGACGCTCCGGCGCAGTTCGACATGAACAGCCGCGAGCGGAAACGCGGCGGCAAGGGAGGCTCCGGTGGTCCGGGGCGCGGTCGTGACGAGAAGCGCCCGCCCGGCCGCATCGTGAACCTGCCGCCCGCGTCGGTCGATCGCGGTGAGGGATGGATCATCCAGAAGGTCGGACGGGTCGACCAGGCCTCCCATGTCGCCCTGGGTGCGGAGTATCGCCTGATCTTCGACGGCCACGACCCGCTGGTGTTCGACTACCTGAGCGCCGCCCGGGACCGTGCCAAGGAGCCGCCGCCGGAGACCGTCAAGGCTGCAGAGGTCGCGGCCGATCCGGTGGAGGAAACCAGCGTCCCGGAGACGCCGGCCGAGGAGCCGTAGGCGGGCGCTGCTCACGCTGGTCGCATTGAACCGGGAGCAGA
>CALMVN010000347.1:4246-13097 GCA_937873225.1 uncultured Acetobacteraceae bacterium | reverse complement strand
GGGCTGGGCTTGCTGGCGGTGGACACGGTGCTGGGGGGGACCAAGCGGCTCAGCGTGGCGGACGGGGCGCTGCTGCCGGAGCAGGTATCGTGCCGCGGCTACGAGATGCATCTCGGCCGCACCCGTGGGCCGGACCGGGACCGGCCGTTCCTGCGGCGCGCGGACGGCAGCGGGGAAGGGGCGGTGTCCGCGGACGGGCGCGTCGGCGGCACGTATCTCCACGGCCTGTTCGCCGGGGACGCGCCACGGGCGGCGCTGCTCCGTCGGCTCGGGCTCGATCCGGAGCCGCGGGACCACGAGGCCGGGGTGGAGGCGGTGCTGGACGCGCTGGCACGGCACCTGGAGGCGCATCTGGACGTCGACCGGCTGCTGGAGATCGCCCGGCGATACGGCGGCCCGGGGCCGGCGTGAAGGCCGGCGCTATTCCAGCCCGTGGTCGTGCAGGTACTGGTGCCACGGGCTGCGGTCCTGCGCGTCCGAGGCGCAGGACGCGACGGCGAGGCCGATGCAGATCAGGCACAGGCTGGCGAGGAGAGACCGTTTCATGCGCAGACTGTGCGTCCGCCGCGGTGCTTCGGCAAGCCCGGCGCGTTGTCCCTCCTGACCGGCAAGGCCTGGGAGCCTGTTCATGACCATCACCTACCTCATCCTGGCGTTCACCCTCCTGGTCGTGGTGATCGGCCTGGTCGCGATGCTGGCGACCGGCGGCGACGCGCTGCGGCGCCGACGCGGCGGGCGCGATCCCACCGTGATCGCGGATTCGGAGGAGGAGTTCGAGGCCGATGTCGGCAGGACGCCGCCCGGGCCGTGAGCCGGGATCGGTCAGCTGCCGATGTGGTTGCCGACCAGGCTCATCAGGTAGATGAAGACGAACAGGCCGCCGATCACCAGCGACACGAACAGCCAGCCCTTCATGACGACGTGCTCCGCGGGCGGCCGGTGCGGGAGAGGGCCGTTCCGCCGGCGTTCATAATCCAGGACGGCGCCGGCGCCAACCAGGCTCCTCGCTCAGCTCAGGGTCATCAGGCTGGCGTTGCCGCCGGCGGCCGTGGTGTTGACGCTCAGGCTGCGCTCGTGCGTGAGCCATTCCAGCCTGAGCCCGTTGTCGGCCCGGTCCAGCCGGTGCAGCGGCACCACCGCGCCCTCGCGCGCCGCCAGCTCGCGCGCGAGGGCGGGAAGGCAGCCGGCGCTGGCCAGCGCTGCCGCCGGCGTTGCGGAGGCGGGCTCCCACGACACCAGTCCGGGCATGGCTGCGACCACCCGCGCCAGGGTCGGAGCGTCGGCCGCCGGACGGCGCAGCAGGGCCCGGTTGCCGGTGGCGAGCGAGGCCGCGAGCTGCAGCAGCAGGTCGTCCTCGTGCTCCGCCACGCACAGCACTGCGCCGCGCGGACGCAAGGCGTAGCTGTTGCGCTCGCCCACGGGGCCGGGCAGCACGCGCTCCGGGCCGAGCGGGCTGCGCGCGACCAGGGCGGCGCAGGCCGGTGCTGCCGGATGGCCGGCGAGCAGGGCGGCCAGCCGGTGCGCCGCGTCCGGCGCGGTTCCCGGCAGCAGGGCGGCGTCGACGGCGGTGCGGCGCAGCCGGTGCAGGATCAGCGGGCCGCCGGCCTTCGGCCCGGTGCCGGACAGGCCGGTGCCGCCGAACGGCTGGCTGCCCACCACCGCGCCGATCAGGTTGCGGTTGACGTAGACGTTGCCGGCGGTGCTGCGGTCGGCGGCGGCGCGCATCGTCTCGTCGATCCGGGTGTGCACGCCGAAGGTGAGGCCGTAGCCGGTGGCGTTGATCGCGTCGATCAGCGCCTCCATCCCGCCCTCCGGATAGCGCACGACGTGCAGCACCGGGCCGAACACCTCCGGGCCGAGCCGGGCGACGTCGTCGATCTCGATCAGCGTCGGGGCGACGAAGCTGCCGTGGTCGCAGTCCGGCGGCAGGGGGGCGCGGGTGACGCGGCAGCCGAGCGCCGCCATGCGCGCCACGTGCGCCTCGATGCCCGCGCGCGCCTCGTCGCCGATCACCGGGCCGACATCGGTGCGCAGCAGGCAGGGATCGCCGACGCGCAGCTCGGCGAGCGCGCCCTGCAGCATGCGCAGCGTCCGGTCCGCCGCCTCCTCCTGCACGCACAGCACGCGCAGCGCCGAGCAGCGCTGGCCGGCGGAGTCGAAGGCGGAGGCCAGCGCGTCCACCACCACCTGTTCGGGCAGGGCGGCGCTGTCCACCACCAGGGCGTTCTGGCCGCCGGTCTCGGCGACCAGCGGGATCGCCCCGCGCCCGGCGTCGGCGTGCGGCGCCAGGGCGCGCGCGATCGACTGCGCCACCGCGGTGGAGCCGGTGAACATCACGCCGCCGATGCGCCCGTCGGACACCAGGGCGGCGCCCACGGCGCCGTCGCCGGGAAGGAACTGCAGGGCGTCGCGCGGGATGTCGGCCTCGTGCAGCACCCGCACCGCCAGGGCGGCGATCAGGGGCGTTTCCTCGGCGGGCTTGGCCAGCACCGCGTTGCCGGCGGCCAGCGCCGCGGCGACCTGGCCGACGAAGATCGCCAGCGGGAAGTTCCACGGGCTGATGCACGCCACCGGGCCGAGCGGCGAGCCAGCGTCGAAGCCGGGCTCGCGGACCTGCGCCGCGTAGTAGCGCAGAAAGTCCACCGCCTCGCGCACCTCGCCGACCGCGTTGGCGGCGGACTTGCCGGCTTCGCGCATGAGGGGGCCGATCAGCCCGGGCAGCAGCGCTTCCAGCCGGTCGGCGGCGGCGTCGAGACGGCGGGCACGCTCCGTCGGCGGCACCGCGTTCCAGCGGGTGGTGGCGTCGACCGCCGCCGCCACGGCGCGGGGAACGTCGTCCGGCTGCGCGTCGCGGCAGCGTCCGACCACCAGTCGTCGGTCGGCGGGGCTGGTGCAGTCGCGCCAGGGGCCGTCCGCGGCCTCGAACGCCAGCACCGGCTCGGCCAGCATCGGCGCCGCCGGGCGGTCGACCCGCTCGCCCAGCGCGGCCAGCACGTCCTCCGAGGCGAGGTCAAGGCCGGCGGCGTTGCGGCGCCCGGAGCCGAACAGCTGCGCCGGCAGCGGGATCGACGGGTGCGGCGCGCCGGGCGGCACCGCGGCCGCGGCCCGTCGCACCGGGTCGGCCACCAGGTCGGACACGGGCTCGTCCGGATCGGCGATGCGGTTGACGAACGAGCTGTTGGCGCCGTTCTCCAGCAGCCGTCGCACCAGGTAGGCGAGCAGGGTCTCGTGCGTGCCGACCGGGGCGTAGATGCGGCACGGCCGGTCGAGCCCTGCCGGGCCGACCACCTGCTCGTAGAGCGCCTCGCCCATGCCGTGCAGGCACTGGAACTCGTACTGGCCGGGCGTGAAGCCGGGGCCGGCCATCGCCGTGATCGCGGCCACGGTCTGGGCGTTGTGCGTGGCGAACTGCGGGAACACCGCGTCCGGCGCGTCCAGCAGCAGCCGGGCGCAGGCGAGATAGGACAGGTCGGTGTGCAGCTTGCGCGTGAACACCGGATAGTCC
Source organism: uncultured Acetobacteraceae bacterium (assembly GCA_937873225.1). Classification (GTDB taxonomy): domain Bacteria; phylum Pseudomonadota; class Alphaproteobacteria; order Acetobacterales; family Acetobacteraceae; genus Lichenicola. Next base: position 9,592 of record CALMVN010000347.1, on the reverse strand, counting down.
GACAGTCCTCCTTCCTGAGCACGCTTGATCTCGCTGTCCCAGTAGGCGCCCTTCACCAGGCGCACCATCAGCCGGTGGCCGGTGGCGCGCGCCAGCGCCACCAGGTGCGCGATCACCGCCGGCGTGCGACGGCTGTACGCCTGGATCACGAAGCCGATGCCGTTCCAGCCGGCGAGGTCCGGCTGCTCGCACAGGCTTTCGAGCAGGTCGAGCGAGATCTCGAGGCGCTCGGCCTCCTCGGCGTCGATGTTCAGCCCGACATCGTGCCGGCGCGCCAGGCTGGCGAGGCCGGCGAGGCGCGGCAGCAGCTCGTCCCGTACGCGGTCCTGCTGCGCGCGGCCGTAGCGCGGGTGCAGCGCGGACAGCTTGACCGAGATGCCGGCGCCGTCGAGCAGCGAGCGGCCGCGGTTGTGCGCGCCGATGGCGCGTATGGCGTCCTCGTAGCCGGACAGGTAGGCCTGCGCGTCGGCGTCGGTCAGCGCCGCCTCGCCCAGCATGTCGAACGAGTAGCAGAAGCCCAGCCGCTCGCGCCTGGCGGCGGCGCGCAGGGCGTCCCCGATGGTCTCGCCGACCACGAACTGCTCGCCCAGCACCCGCATCGCCCGGTCCATCGCCGCCCGGATCAGCGGCTCGCCGCCGCGGCGCAGCACGCGCAGCAGCGCGCCGGGCAGCCCGGCCTGCTGGCTGCCTTCCTGGCCGCTTCCATGCAGGCGTCCGGTGATCAGCAGGCCCCAGGTGGCGGCGTTCACGAACAGGGACCGGCTCTGCCCGAGATGCGCCCGCCAGTCGCCGCCGCCGATCTTGTCGCGGATCAGCCGGTCGCGGGTCGCCGGGTCGGGCACGCGGAGCAGCGCTTCCGCCAGGCACATCAGCGCCACGCCTTCCTCGCTGGACAGCGCGTACTCGCGCATCAGCCCTTCCACCGGGCCCGGCCTGCCGCGCGCGCGCAGCGACTCGACCAGCCGGGTGGCGAGGACGGTGGCGTGGTCGGGCGTGACGGGGGCGATGCGAAGCAGGGCCGCGACGCAGTCGGGCTCCGGGCGCCTGGTGTCCGCGGTGATGCGCCGGCGGGTGTCGGAGCGGGCACGCCAGGCCGGTGCGAAGGCGGGCGCGAAGGCGGGCGACGAGGCGGGCGGGGCGCCCTGGAGCATCCGGTCGTCGTGCATCGTGTCCATTCGGCTGTTCCCCGTTGCCCGCGCAGGATCGGTGGCCGGCCGAGCATAGCCGGATGCGTCGCGGCAGGCTCGTGTTGATCCGCACCCCTGGGCGGCCCATCTTCCCGGGCGCGGCCCGGCGCAGGGTCCAGAGGAGACCATGGCGGACGATCCCTACGAGATTCTCGGGCTTCCGCGCGATGCCGACAAGGAGGCGATACGCAAGGCGTACCGGCGGCTGGCCAAGGACAGCCATCCCGACCTCCACCCCGGCGACGACGCGGCGGAGGAGCGGTTCAAGCGCCTGGGCCTGGCCAACGCCCTGCTGTCGGACCCGGAACAGCGGGCGCGCTACGACCGCGGCGAGATCGACGCGAGCGGGCAGGAGCGGGCGCCGCCGCGCAGCGCCTACCGCGAGTACGCCCAGGGGCCGCAGGGCCGTCGCTACCAGGCCGGGAGCGGGTTCGGCGCAGGGAGCGCCGGGCTGGACGAGGACGAGCTGGGCGACATCTTCGGCGACCTGTTCGGCCGTGGGCGGGGCGGCGAGCCGCGCGGGCCGCGTCGCGGCGAGGACAGGAGCTACTCGCTCGGCGTCGCCTTCGTGGATGCCGTCAACGGCGCCACCCGCCGCATCACCCTGCCGGGCGGGGCGGTGCTGGACGTGAAGGTGCCGGCGGGGATCGAGAACGGCCAGGTGCTGCGCCTGCGCGGCAAGGGCGAGCCCGGCCGGGAGAACGGGCCGGCGGGCGACGCGCTGATCCGGATCGAGGTGGCGCCCGATCCTCGCTTCGTGCGCGAGGGCGACGACATACGAACCGAGCTGGCGGTGACGCTGAAGCAGGCGGTGCTGGGGGCGTCGGTGCAGGTGCCGACTCCGGCCGGGCCGGTGTCGATGACGGTGCCGCCGGGCTCGGACACCGGCCGCGTGCTTCGGCTGCGCGGCCGCGGCGTGCCGGCACGGGCGGGCGGGGAGGCGGGCAACCTCCTGGTCGCCCTCCGCGTGGCGATCGGTCCGGTGGACGACGCGCTCAGGGCGTTCCTGCGCGACTGGACGCCGCCGCCGGGCGTCGGAGGTGCGGCATGATCACCATCGAGACGCTGTGCGTCCGCCTGGGCGGCGCGGACCCGGTCGAGGTCGAGGACTGGGTGGCGCGCGCCTGGGTGAGGCCGGACGGGGTGCGGGGACACTACCTGTTCCACCCGATCGACGAGGCGCGCGCCCGGCTGATCCTGGAGCTGCGCCGCGAGCTGCATGTCGGGGAGGACGTGCTGCCCCTGGTGCTGTCGCTGCTGGACCAGCTCTACGCCGCGCGCCGGCACATGCGGCGGGTCCACGACGCGATCGCGTCCGGTGCCGACCCGTCGCTTCGCGAGGAGCTGGCGCGGCTGCTGCGCGAGCTGCCGGGTCCGGAATGAACGCGGGGATGGCCGGCGGGGCGGACGCGACGAGCCCGGGCGGGTGCTGCGGGACGGAAGCGGGACGCGAGGCGGAGGACGCCGTGGCCGGCCCGCGGTCGCGTGTGCTGGTCGCCGACGAGGCGGCAGGCGTGCGTGCGGTGGTGTCGCGGGCGCTTCGTGCGGCCGGCTACGCGGCGGTGGAGGCGGGCGACGGCGCGGAAGCGCTCGGGCTGATCGGGCACATGGCCGGCATCGGGCTGGTGGTGACCGACATCGACATGCTGGGCTTCGGCGGCGTCGACGTGGCGACCAGCGCGCGCGCGCGCGATCCCGCAGTGCCGATCCTGTTCATCACCGAGCGGACCGACGCCGTCACCGACCGGGTCACCGCGCCGCCCTGCTACTGCCTGTCCAAGCCGTTCACTGCGGCGGTGCTGGTGGAGGTGGCGGACCGGCTGCTGGCGCCGCGCCCGGCGGCGACATCAACACGGCCGGAAATGGTTGATTAAGGTTCCTGCCGCATCATCGCGATCCCCACGCCGATGGAGCCGCACGTGACAATCGACACAAGCCTGGATGTCCTGATCGTCGACGACTACAAGACGATGCTTCGCATCATACGCAACCTGCTCAAGCAGATCGGCTTCGAGAACGTCGACGAGGCCGCCGACGGCACCGAGGCGCTGGGCAAGCTGCGCGCCAAGCGCTACGGCCTGGTGATCAGCGACTGGAACATGTCGCCGATGACCGGCCTGGAGCTGCTGCAGGCGGTGCGGGCGGACGCCAAGCTGGCCAGCCTGCCGTTCATCATGATCACCGCCGAAAGCAAGACGGAGAACGTGGTCGCCGCCAAGCAGGCGGGCGTGTCCAACTACATCGTCAAGCCGTTCAACGCCGAAACGCTGCAGGGCAAGATCGAGAAGGTGCTCGGCCATGGTTGAGGCAGCCGCCGACGCCGCCGTGGAAGCGAGGGTCGACGTGAGGGCGCTGGCCGAGAAGCTGACCGCGATCTGCGCGTCCTACCCGTCGGTGCGCCCGCAGATGGTGGCGGACGTGGTGCGCGCGGTGATCGACACGCTGGGCGGCGAGCTGTCGGCGCACGAAACCGAGCTGCTCGGCGAGATCGAGGACCTCGGCCGCACCATCGCGCTGGCCAAGGAGGAGATCGCGGCGCTGCGCACCGGGTCCGCGGAGGACACCGCGGTGTCGAGCGCCAGCGAGGAGCTGGACGCCGTGGTGTCGCACACCGCCGACGCCACCAACGCGATCCTGGAAGCCTGCGAGCGCCTCGACGACGCCTGCGCCTCGGCCGCCGGGCCGGATGCCGCCACGGTGCAGGACGCGACGATGCGCATCTATGAGGCGTGCAGCTTCCAGGACATCACCGGCCAGCGCATCACCAAGGTGGTGGCCACCCTGAAGACGGTGGAAGGCAAGGTGAACCGGATCATCGAGACTTTCGGACGGAGCCGCTGGGACGACGTGCATGCCGCCTCGTCCTCGGCCGACGGGCGCCCGGACGCGCACCTGCTGAACGGCCCGCAGCTTCCGGTGGCGGCGATGGGACAGGCCGCGATCGACGCGCTGCTCGCCGACTTCTGAGCCGACCGCATGAAGCGGCCGGCTCAGGCTCGGCGCCGGATGAGCCGTCTTTGCGGGAGGCGGCCCGGCCGGCGTCGGCCGGTCAGGTCGGCTGCCAGCTGCGGACGACGTGGCCGATATCGGCGCGGCTGAGGTTCATGTCGGCCAGCTCGCGGTCGCTGCACTGGGACAGCTCGGCGAGCAGGCGGGCCCGCTCGCGGCGCGTGGCGCGGGCCGCCCGGAATGCCAGCAGGAACGAGCCGGCGATGCCGGGAACGCTGCTCTCGACGCGGGACTGGAAGGTGTTCGCGGTGGTGGTGGTCATGTGAGCCTCCTGGCTTCCTGTTTGCTGCAGTGCAACATAGGAGGTCCGATCGAGGCTGTCCAGGCTTTTTGCTGCACTGCACCATCCTCCCGCCAACGTGATGCCGGGAGGCGGACGCAAGTGGACGCCGTGCCGCCCGGTGCTGGCTGGGCGCCATGCCGCAGATGCGGCTTGCGGCGCGGGACGTGCCGGAGCCAGCCGCCGACGCTTTCCGATCGGATGATGGCGCGCCCTGGTGGACTCGAACCACCGACCCACAGCTTAGAAGGCTGTTGCTCTATCCGACTGAGCTAAGGGCGCGCAGGAAACAGCGGCGGGGACTAGTGCGTCCAGTTCTGCCGGCGGTCGTAACGGAAGTTGTCGGCATAGGCCTTCGGTCGGCGGATGCGCGGGGTCGGCAGCTCGATGTCGTAGGGGATGCCCTGTCGCTCGGCATAGGCGACCGCGTCCTCCCGGCTCGGGAAGCGCAGCACGAGCTGGCTCCTGGTGTCGCCGCTGCCGAACCAGCCCATCAGCGGGTCCTGCTGGCGCTGCTCGGTCTGGCCGTAGTGCAGGATCCAGTCCTGTGTGTTGGCATGGCCGGACTGGGCGGAGTCCTTGGGCTGCTGGAAGATGCGGGCACGAGTCACGAAGCCACCTTTCCCTGCCGTCCGGCCTGGTCGGGGCGCCCGGACTCGAACCGGGGGCCTCGTGTACCCAAAACACGCGCGCTACCAGGCTGCGCCACGCCCCGAACCGCCAGAGCCTATGGAACGGGCCTGCCGGTGGCAAGGGCGGCCAAGGCGGGGACGGCGAGGGCAGGGCGGAGATGGCCGGCGCTGGCAGCCAGCGCCGCCGCCGCTTCCGCCGCAGACAGGCCGAGCGCCACCAGGCCCGCCGGCTTCACCC
>CALMVN010000347.1:3698-4236 GCA_937873225.1 uncultured Acetobacteraceae bacterium | reverse complement strand
GCTTCACCCGTCCGCCGGTCGCGGCCAGGGCCTCCGCCGCGCCGGCCGCGTTGCATCCCGCCAGCTCCGACACCATCGCCACCGCCCGCCGGCGCAGCTTGGCGTTGCGCGCCCGCATGTCGACCATGCGCCCGGCATGGATGCGGCCGAGCCCGGCCATCATCGCGGTGGACAGCAGGTTCAGCACCACCTTCTGCGCGGTGCCGGCCTTCATGCGCGTGGAGCCGGCGATCGGCTCGGCGCCGGTGGCGACCAGGACCGGGTGTTCGGCCGCCGCGAGCAGCGCGCCGTTGGCGCTGTTGGCGAGCCCGATCGTCAGCGCGCCGCGTTCCCGCGCGGCCGCGATCACCGCCACCGTGAACGGCGTGCTCCCGCTCGCCGCCACCCCGATCGCCACGTCAAGCGGTCCGATCCCGGCCGCCGCGACCTGCGCGCGCGCGTCGGGCACGCCGTCCTCCGCGTCCTCCACCGCGTGCGGCAGCGCCCGCACGCCGCCCGCGACCAGAAGCACCAGCCGGTCGCGCGGCCAGTCGAAGGT
>CALMVN010000347.1:0-3688 GCA_937873225.1 uncultured Acetobacteraceae bacterium | reverse complement strand
CCAGCCAACGGCCGGCGCCCGCTCGCCGCCGCCCGGGGCGCCGAGGCGGCCGGAGCTGCCGGCGCCCGCATAGACCAGCCTGCCACCGTCGCGCAGGCGCGGCAGGGCGGCCTCGACCGCGCCGGCGATGGCGCCCAGCGCGGGGCCGATCGACGCCACCGCCGCCAGCTGGCCTTCCCACAACCCGTCGACCTGGTCGCGAACCGACCACCCATCCAGCGCGACGTGCCGAGGGCTGGCGGCCTCGGTGGCGGCGCCGTCGGCGGGGGGGCGGTCAGACAGGATCGGCGGCCTTTCGCGCCAGCGGCGGCACGAAGGAGGGTGCCGTGTCCCACGGGAACAGGATCCAGGTGTCCTGCGGCACCTCGACCACGTAGCGGTCGGTGAACGGCCGTCCGGCCGGCTTGGCGTACAGGCAGGCGAACCGCGCCCTGGGCAGGAGGCCGCGCACCAGCTGCGCGGTCACGCCGGAGTCGACCAGGTCGTCGATGATCAGGAAGCCGGACCCGTCGCCGGCCGCGGCGGGCGGCTTGAGCACGACCGGCTCGCCCTGCGTCCGCTCGCCGTCCAGCGCCCGTTCTCCCGCCGGGGCGTGGTCGTAGGACAGCACCGACACGCTCTCCACCAGCCGGCAGTCGAGCTCGCGGCCGATGATGGCGGCCGGGATCAGCCCGCCGCGCGTGATGGCGACGATGCCGTCGAACGGGCCGTCCGCGATCAGCTGCCCGGCCAGCAGGCGCGCGTCGCGATGCAGCTGGTCCCAGCTCACGGTGACGAAGCTGACCGCCGCCATCAGTAGAGCCTGCCGCCGTCCGGCACCTTGTGGTCGGGCCGGACCAGCACGACCTCGCCGGCCGCGTCCGGCAGGCCGAGGGTCAGCACCTCGCTCACGAAGGGGCCGATCTGGCGCGGCGACAGGTTCACCACCGCGCAGACCTGCCGGCCGATCAGCTGGTCCGGCTTGTAGTGCCGGGTGATCTGCGCGGACGAGCGCCTGACGCCGAGCGGCGCCCCGAAGTCGATCCACAGCCTGATCGCCGGGCGGCGCGCCTCGGGAAACGGCTGCGCGTCGGTGACGGTGCCGACCCGTATGTCGAGCTGGGCGAAGACGTCGGTGCCGACGGGATCGGGGGGTTCGGTCATCGGGCGTTCTTGCCGTCAACCGCTTCGGTTGCCAAGCGCTATCGCGTGCGACCGTTCCCGTCCGGGAATGCCTGGCTCCCGGAGTAGGGATCGAACCTACGACCGAGCGATTAACAGTCGCTTGCTCTACCGCTGAGCTATCCGGGACCGGCGGCGCCCCCTATAGCGGAGCCTGCGCCGGCGCGTAAAGCCTTCGGGGGCGGGTTTCGCGCCCGGCTGCCGTCGCCGGGAGGCCGCCAGCATGGATCAGCCCGAGCGCCCGGTTCTCGGGCGCCGCTCCCTCCTGGGAGTCGGCGCCGGCGTCGGGATCGCGGCCGCGGGCGCCCTGGTGGTGCGCAACCAGCTCCGTCACCCGCACCGGGACAAGACCTCGCATCCGGACGGCCGCTATCGCCGGCTGGTGCTGAGCTGTCCGCATCCGGAGCACGACCCGGTGCTGATGGTGGCGGTGCACCAGGGGATGTTCGCCCGCTACAACCTCGACGTGACGATCCAGGGCGGCTTCGGGTCCGGGCAGGAAGCGGTGGCGCAGCTGCGCCCGGGCGGCGCCGACGTGGCGGTGGCGCCGGCGCTGTCCTGGCTGCCGCGCCTGCTGGGCGGGCTCGACGCGCGGCTGATCTGCGGCCTGCAGAGCGGCAGCTCCCGTCTCCTGGTGGACCGCAGGTCGCCGGTGAAGCGCATCGAGGACCTGCACCGCAAGGCCATCGGCGTGGCCGATTCCGGCGCCGACCGGTTGTTCTTCTCGGTCGTGATGCGCCGCAAGGGCATGGACCCGAACCACGACGTGTCCTGGGTGCAGCTGCCGCCGGACCAGTTCGGCGCGGCCCTGGCGGACCATCGCGTGCAGGCGGTGGCAGGGCACGACCCGGTGATCTGGCGCCTGCGCGAGCAGCTGCACCTGGTCCAGCTCGCGAGCAGCATGACCGGCAGCTACGGCAACCGCGTCAGCCGGGTGCTCGGCATACGCGGCGACCTGCTTCGGGCCGATCCGGCCGCCGCCGTGTCTCTGGTGCTGGCGGTGCAGGAAGCGGCGGAAGCGGTGGAGCACCATCTCGGCGAGACCGCCAGCATCCTGGCCGACCAGCTGCCCGACATGGACCAGCCCGAGCTGGAGCGGATGCTGCGCGCCGAGGGTCATGCGGTGCATCCGATCGGCCGCGCGCTACGCGAGCAGGTGGCGCAGTACCTCGACGAGATGAAGCTGATCGGCCTGGCACCCGACGACACCGATTCCGGCGTCCTCGCCAAGCGCTTCTGCGCCCTGGTGATCCACGACTGACGGTGGGACAAAAGCTGTTATTTCAGACAGACATGCGACAACTGCATCCCTGTCTCACGTCTTAGGATCGTTGTTTGGTTGAACCGCTCCTGGATCCGTGCGTAACTCCGTTTGCGCAGCGCAGCAAAAGAAGGCGCACCCATGGACGTGCCTTTCCCCGACCGGTCCGATCGCGACCATCATCATGGCTGGGCAGACCGGTTCGACCCGATGGAGGGCTATCGCCGGCTCCGCGCGCTCGAGCAGGACGGCGCCGACGGGTGCAGCATCCTGGACCACGCGCTGCGCTCGGTCATGCCAGGCCGTCTCGCCGCGGTGTCGTCGTTCGGGGCGGAATCGGCGGTGCTGTTGTCGATGATTGCCGGGATCGACCCGTCGCTGCCCGTGGTGTTCCTCGACACCGGCAAGCACTTCCCGGAAACGATCGCCTACCGCGACGAGCTGGCGTCCCGGCTCGGGCTTCTCGACGTGCGCGACGTGGCGCCCGACGTGGCGACCGTGGCCGAGCGCGATCCCACCGGGGAGCTGTGGTATTTCGATCCCGACGCGTGCTGCGCCCTGCGCAAGGTGGAGCCGCTCGACCGGACCCTGGCCGGCTTCGACGGCTGGATCAGCGGACGCAAGCGGCACCAGGCCGCCACCCGCAGCGCCCTGCCGTTCGTCGAGTTCGACGGCCGGCGGATCAAGCTCAACCCGCTCGCCGATTGGGACTCGGCCCGCGTGCGCGACGAGATGGCGCGCCGCCGGCTCCCCGCGCACCCGCTGGTCGAGCGCGGCTACCCGTCGATCGGCTGCTCGGTCTGCACCCGGGCGACGGGCGCCCGGGACCACGACCGGTCGGGCCGCTGGGCCGGCTCCGCGAAGGTCGAGTGCGGCATACACTGGACGCCGGCGACCGCCTGAGCGCCGCGTTGCGGGCGGGCGGGCGTGCTGGTAACCAGGGCCGGCGCGAGAGTGACGGAACGGTAGACGTAGTCGACTCAAAATCGACCGCCGCAAGGCATGGGGGTTCGAATCCCCCCTCTCGTACCAGTGTTCCCCGAGGCGGACCGTGACCATGCCCACCGAGCGCCCCCTCCGGCGCCCCGCCAACCCGTGCGTCTCCTCCGGCCCCTGCGCCAAGCGCCCCGGCTGGAGCCTCGAAGCCCTGTCCGGCGCCCTGCTCGGCCGCAGCCACCGCGCCCCCAACGCCCGCGCCCGCCTGGCCGAGGTGATCGACCGCAGCCGCGCCCTGCTCGGCATGCCCCCCGACTGGCGCCTCGGCAT
>CALMVN010000346.1 GCA_937873225.1 uncultured Acetobacteraceae bacterium | reverse complement strand
CAGGCAGGGCGTCGATCGGGTTGTCGCCGAGGTCGAGCAGCTCCAGCGTGTCGGCCAGGCCCAGCACCTCGGGCGGCAGCTCGCGCAGCGCAGCGCCGGACAGCCTGAGCGTGCGCGCGCCGGTGAGGTCGCCGCGGCGCAGCGCCGCCAGCGTGGGATCGGGAACGGTCATGGCGTCATCATGGCATGGCCGGGCGCGCCGGACCCGTGCCGCAGGAGTACTGCGGATGCTGGCAGGAGCTGGCGACGCTTGCGCACCGGGGACGGCTGGCCGATAGGCTGCGCGATGCCGCACGGCAGGGGTTTGTCGTGGCCTGCTCGGCGGAGGAAGCGGGGAGGACGTGCTTGGAGCGGATCCATCCGGAGCAGGCGGATCGTCCGGCGCCGGCCGTGGACACGGCGCGGCCTGCCCCGCCCGACCGGCCGGGGGCCCGTCCGCTGATCAGCGTCGTGGTGCCGTGCTTTAACGAGAGCGCGGTGCTGCCGGCGTTCCACCAGCGCCTGTCCGCGGCCATGCGCGCGACCGGGGACGAGTGGGAGGTGGTCTACATCAACGACGGCAGCGGGGACGACACGCTGCCGGTGCTCGGCCGTCTCGCCGCGGCCGACCCGCGGGTGGCGCTGCTCAACCTGTCGCGCAACTTCGGCAAGGAGGTCGCGATGACCGCCGGGCTCGACCATGCCGCCGCCACCGGCGCCGTGGTGGTGATCGACGCCGACCTGCAGGACCCGCCGGAGCTGATCCCGGAGCTGGTGGCGGTGTGGCGGCAGGGGATCGACGTGGTCCATGCCCGGCGGCGACGGCGGTCTGGTGAGAGCCTGGCCAAGCTCGGCGCGGCCAAGGCGTTCTACCGGGTGATGGGACGGCTCAGCGCCCGGGTGACGCTTCCCCCCGACAGCGGCGATTTCCGCCTGATGAGCCGGCGCAGCGTGAATGCGCTGCTTCGGCTGCGCGAGCATCACCGCTTCATGAAGGGACTGTTCGCCTGGGTGGGATTCCCGAGCCGGGCGGTGCCCTACGATCGTGCGCCGCGAGCTGCCGGACGCACCAGCTGGACCTACTGGACGCTGTGGAACCTGGCGCTGGAGGGCATCACCAGCTTCACCGTGCTGCCGCTCAAGGTTGCCACCTATATCGGCCTGTTCACCGCGGTGGCGGCGCTGCTGTTCGGCGGCCAGCTCATCGTGCGGACCCTGCTGTTCGGCAACCCGGTCGCCGGCTATCCCAGCCTGATGGCGGTGATCCTGTTCATGGGGGGCGTGCAGCTGATGACGCTGGGCGTCATCGGCGAGTACCTTGGGCGCGTGTTCAACGAGGTGAAGCAGCGGCCGCTCTACCTGGTCGAGCGGCACCTGCCGTCCGGGGGCGCACCACCGGACGGAACCGGCCGGTCCTAGCGGATCGCGAGGCCGACGGTGCGGGTCTGCGGCGGGACCGGCAGCGACACCGTCAGGTTGCTCAGGAAGGTGAGTCTGCCGGTCGCGTGGTCGACCTTGTAGGCGTACACCTTGTTGCTCCTGCCGGCGGAGGCGGGGCTGTTCTCCTCCTGCAGCACGTAGAGGAAGTTCTCGTCCGGATCGAGTGAGAACTGGTTGAAGCCGCCGACGCCGCCGGCGACGACGTGCTGGATCTCGATTGGATGCGCCGGGTCCGACAGGTCGAACACCGAGATCGACTGGTCACCGGTGTTGGACGCGTAGAGATGCCGCCCGTCGCGGCTGGTCCGCAGCCAGCACAGGCCCTGGACGAAGTCGGTCGCGGTGCCGACTGGCGTCAGCTGGCCGAGCTCGTTGTAGCGGTAGGTCGCGAGCAGGTTGTTGGCGACCAGGCCCGCGTAGAGGTACGGCGCGCGGGGGTTGGCCCACAGGCCCAAGACCAGCGCGTTGGACCCATTCTCGACCGGCGGCGTCACCGTGCCGATCCTGAACAGGTAGCCGCCCGGGAGCTGGGCGTAGGAGTCGATCACGCTTGCGCCCGGGAACCCGGAGGTGAAGACGAACGGCCCGGTGTTGGTGGTCAGCACCTGGCTCGGATCGGCGCCGGGATGGAGGTGGACCTCGGCATACGGCAGGTAGTCCAGCGCGCCGCCCGGGGCGACGCCGAACACGTTGAGGCGCGGAGTGATGTCGCTGTCCGGCGCCGCCGGGTTGATGGCGTAGTCGGCGGTGACCAGCGTGTTGCCGTGCAGCCCGAGCGAGACGGGCGTCGCGCCGTGCGCGGCCACCGGCGAGTCCGGGAACGGGACGAGGCTGCCGTCCGGCTGCACGTGCATCACCGCGATCGTGTTCAAGCCGCCGTTGATGGCGTAGAGCACGGTCCGGTCCGGGCTCAGGATGATGTTCTGGTCGTTGTCGAACGGGCCGAGCGCATAGGTGGCGTCGAAGAACCCGGTGCCGCCGGTGAGGTAGGACGATCCCGCCTTGGCGTGGAGGCTGCCGTCGGACGCGATGTCGTAGGCCAGGATGGAGTTCCGTCCCGCCGCCGTCAGGTTGCTCTCGACGTACAGGACGTGCGGCTGTGGTGCCTGCGCGGCCGTCGTGGCCGGTGTGGTGGCCTGCGCCATCGCCAACGTCGGCAAGGCAGGTGAGCGCCGTCGCGGTCGTCAGCCGAAGGCGCCGCGGGTGCCGGTTGGTCATCATGTCCTCCCAGATGCGACGTGGGAGAGTTCGTCGCATCGGGACGATGGTTACACGCCGGCAGCAGGGGTTGCGCGGGCCAGCGCTTGGGCGTTGCAGCGGCGGGCTAGTACGCCAGCGCGCAGCCGTCGGCGCGCATCTCGCTGGCGGCGGCCCAGACG
>CALMVN010000345.1:218-13064 GCA_937873225.1 uncultured Acetobacteraceae bacterium | reverse complement strand
ATCCCCATCCCGGGAAGAACGTCGCGCCGACGCTGATCATGGAGTTTGCGCTCTTCGCCCCTGTGAACCCCGCTCGCCGTCATCTTGTCTGGCTTGTCGAAATGCCGGACCGGTCTCGTCTGCTGCTGTTCACGATATTCGACGACAAGGCCGAGTTCCGGATAGAAGGCATCCACCGGCAGGCGACGCCTCAAGCCATTCTTCCCGGGGTCGCCGACAAGGCCGTCGAACGTGTGCTCCCGGATTCCGGCCTGCCCCAGGACACCATCGCACAGCCCGAGAACATACTCCTGATCGCTGTGCTTCCGATCCACCATCTTTCCCGGCTTCTGCTGGCTTCAGGCAACGTTCTGGGTAGGGCCGATGTGAAGTCCCGGAGGTTTCCCCGCCCGGGCTCCGGGTCACGCTTTCGGCAGCTGCTCGCGCAGCACCTTGCCCGTGACCTCCTCCAGCTCGGACCGCTTCAGTTCGCTGAGCTGGAACGGGCCGTAGGAGGTGCGTATCAGCCGGCTGACATGGAAGCCGAGGCTGGTCATCACCCGCCTGATCTCCCGGTTGCGGCCTTCGCGCAGCGCCACGGTGATCCAGGCGTTGTCGCCCCTGGCACTGTCGAGCTCGGCCTCGATCGAGCCGTAGCGCACCCCGTCCACCACCGGGCCGCGCGCCAGCTCGCGCAGCTGCCGCTCGTCCACCGTGCCGAACACGCGCACCCGGTAGCGCCGGATCCAGCCGTTCGACGGCAGCTCCAGCTGACGCGCCAGCGCCCCGTCGTTGGTCAGCAGCAGCAGCCCCTCGCTGTTGAGGTCGAGCCGGCCCACCGACACCACGCGCGGCAGCCCGGGCGGCAGGGCCGCGAACACGGTTGGCCGGCCTTCCGGGTCCTTGTGCGTGGTCACCAGCCCGTCCGGCTTGTGGTAGCGCCACAGCCGGGTGCGGTCCGGCGCGTCGACCACCCGGCCGGACACCTGCACCGTGTCGCCCGGCTGCACGAAGGTCGCCGGGTGGGTCACCGCCTGGTTGTTCAGCCTGATCCTGCCCTCGGCCAGCAGCTTCTCCGCGTCGCGCCGGCTGGCGACCCCGGCGCGTGCCAGCCACTTGGCGATGCGCTCGCCGCGACCGGCTTCCGGCGCCTCGTCGCTCACCGACCGCCCGCCGCGGCCGACACCAGGGCCACGAACACCTTCCGGTCGCCGGGATCGATCGTGAACTCCGGATGCCATTGCAGCCCCAGGCAGAAGCGCCGCTCCGGGTCCTCGATCCCCTCGATCACCCCGTCCGGCGCCCGGGCGTTGATCCGTGCCCGGCCGGGGTCGCGCACCGCCTGGTGGTGCGACGAGTTCACCCGCATCTCGTCCTGGCCGACGATGCGCGACAGCAGCGTGCCGGGCTCGATCCGCACCGTGTGGCCGGCCTCGTGCCGCGGGTTCGGCTGCTCGTGCGGCAGCGGGTCGGCGACGCCGTCCGGGATGTGCTGGATCAGCGTGCCGCCCAGCGCCACCGCCAGCAGCTGCTGCCCGCCGCAGATGCCCAGCACCGGCATGTCCCGCTCGATCGCGCCGCGAAGCAGCGCCAGCTCGGCCGCGGTCCGCTCCCCCTTCAGCACCACCGTGTCGTGCCGCTCGCCGTCGCCGTAAAGCGACGGGTCGACGTCGAACGCCCCCCCGGTCACCACCAGCGCGTCGATCGCGTCCAGCATCCCGTCGGCCAGCGCCGCATGGTGCGGCAGCGCCATGGGCAGGCCGCCCGCTTCCGCCAGGCTGGCGGTGTAGTTCGCCCGCAGCGCATACCACGGATAGGCCGAATAGGACGCCGATCCCGCCCTGCCTCCCGCTTCGCTGTCGAGGGTGACGCCGATCACGGGGCGGGTGCGCTTCATCCCTCCTGGTTAGAGCAATATCGTGCGCCATGGAATTGCGCGCCGCCCCCTCGTACCGGACCGACCCTCCCATGCAGGCCGCCCTGCGCGAGGCGCGCGCCGCCGGGGCGCGTGGCGAGGTGCCGGTCGGCGCGGTGCTGCTGGCGCCGGACGGGCGGGTGCTGTCCCGCGCCGGCAACGAGGTGGAACAGCGACGCGACGCGTCCGCCCATGCCGAGCTGCTGTGTCTGCGCGCGGCGGCGGTCCTGCTCGGCCGCACCCGGCTCGACGGGTGCAGCCTGGTGGCGACGCTGGAACCGTGCCCGATGTGCGCTGCCGCAGCCTCGCATTTCCGCGTCGCTCGCCTCGTGTTCGGCGCCTACGACCCGAAGGGCGGCGGGGTGGAGCACGGGCCGCGCCTGTACGGGCAGCCCGGCTGCCTGCACCGCCCGGAGGTGATCGGCGGCGTGTGCGAGCGCGAGGCCGCAACCCTGCTGCGCGATTTCTTCCGGTCCTTGCGCGGCTAACGCAGGTTTCATCGCCGCGTAGGGGTGAAGCAGGGCGGCAAGGCACATCTTCCGCTTCATCGTCGACCAGCCGATTCCGGCCGGCTCGCCCCAGACAACAGGAACACCATGTCGGACGTCCCGCAGAACTCCCGCTCCCGCTCCCGCTGGGTCGCCACCGCCTGCGCCGCGCTGCTGGCGGGCACCACGCTCGGCGGCGTCGCCGTTCCGGCGCGTGCGCAGAACGCGCTGCAGCCGAGCGGCATGAGCCAGAAGCTGCCGGACTTCGTCGACCTGGCCAAGCAGGTCCGGCCGGCGGTGGTGTCCATCACCTCCATGCTCAAGGACGACGGCTCCGACGACGAGATGGGCGGCGGAGAGGGCGGCGGCGGCCAGCAGATGCCGTTCCCGTTCCCGTTCCCGTTCCCCATGACGCCGCAGAACCACGGCGGGCGCACGGTCGAGGCGCGCGGCTCGGGCTTCATCATCTCCGCCGACGGCTACATCGTCACCAACAACCACGTGGTGAAGAACGCCACCTCCGTCACCGTCACCCTGGACGACGGCACCACGCTCAAGGCCAAGGTGGTCGGCCACGACAGCGGCACCGACATCGCCCTGCTCAAGGTCAAGCCGTCCGCCAAGCTGTCCTTCATCCAGCTGGGCGAAAGCGACGACGTGCAGCCGGGCGAATGGGTGATCGCCGTCGGCAATCCGTACGGGCTCGGCGGCTCGGTCACCGCAGGCATCGTGTCCGCACGCGGCCGCGACATCGGCGACGGCCCCTACGAGAGCTTCATCCAGGTCGACGCACCGATCAACCGCGGCAACTCGGGCGGCCCGCTGATCACCCAGGACGGCAAGGTGGTGGGCGTGAACACAGCCATCCTGTCGCCGGGCAGCGGCGGCGGCTCGATCGGCATCGGCTTCGCGATCCCGTCCGACACGGTCAAGGACGTGGTGGCGCAGCTGGAGAAGACCGGCCACGTGCAGCGCGGCTACATCGGCGTCACCGCGCAGGAGATCACCCCCGGCATGGCCAAGGCGCTGAACCTGCCGATCCAGGGCACCCCGGACACCGCCGGCGCCCTGGTCGCCAGCGTGGTGGACGACAGCCCGGCGGAGAAGGCCGGGATCAAGCCGGGCGACGTGATCACCAAGCTGAACGACCAGAAGGTCGGCAACCCGCGCGACCTGGCGATAAAGGTCGCCGGCGTGGTGCCGAACACCAAGGTGACGCTGACCTTCCTGCGCAACGGCACCACGGAAACCGCCCAGGCCACGGTGGCGCTCAAGACCGGCGGCAGCAACGGCCAGGCGGCCGGCCAGGGGAGCAGCGGCAACAACACCGGCTCCATCGGCGTGACGCTAGCCGCCCTCACCCCCGACCTGCGCCAGCAGCTCGGCCTCGACGACGACGTCAAGGGCGTGGTGGTGCGCGACGTGCAGGGCGGCTCGGCCGCCGACCAGGCCGGGCTCAAGGCCGGCGACGTGATCGTGGGCGTCGGCAACACCATGGTGAACAGCCCGCACCAGGCGGCGGACGCGATCCACGCCGCGCTGAAGAACGGCGAGGTGGCGCTCCGTGTGCTGCATGACGGGCAGATGCTGTTCGTCGCGATCTCGCCGAACGACAACGGCGGCGGCGGCGGCGGCGACAACGGCGGCGGCGACAACGGCTCGGACGGCGACGGGCAGGGCTGAGCCCGTTCCCGCCTGCCCGGCCGGGGTCTCTAACCCTCAGCCGAGCAGGCGGACGCCCACCACCACCAGGATCGTCGCCAGCGCCGGGCGCAACACCCGCTCCGACACGCGCGTGCCGACCAGGCTGCCGAGCACCACGCCCGGGATCGAGCCCGTCACCAGCGACAGGAACAGGTGCCAGTCGACCGAACCGATCAGCCAGTGGCCGATCCCCGCCACCAGGGTGAGCGGCACCGCGTGGGCGATGTCCGACCCCACCACGCGCGCGGTCGGCAGGGCCGGATACAGCAGGATCAGCGCGGTGACGCCGATGGCGCCGGCACCCACCGACGACAGGGTGACGAACACGCCGAGATAGAGCCCGAGCACCACCGTCAGCACGGTCCTGCGCTGCCCGTTCGGGCCCGGCCCGCGCCTGGCGGCCCAGCGCATCAGCGTCCCGCGCAGGATCAGGCTGGCGGCGGTCAGCAGCAGCGCCACCCCGAGCAGCACCGACAGGAGGTGCCCGGTCGAGGCGCTCGGCGGCCCGAGCCGCGACAGGGCCCACAGCGTTCCCAGCGTGCCGGGCAGGGAGCCGGCCGCCAGCAGCGCCACCAGCCGCCATTCCACCGTGCCGATCAGCCCGTGCACCAGCGTGCCTGCGGTCTTGGTGGTGGCGGCGTAGAGCAGGTCGGTGCCGATCGCGGTCGCCGGATGGAAGCGGAACAGCAGCACCAGCAGCGGCGTCATCAGCGACCCGCCGCCCACTCCGGTCAGCCCGACCAGGATGCCGATCACCAGCCCCGAAAAGGCGTAGGCTGGAGAGAACGGCTGGGATGGGACCATGGAGCATTCCTGAGACACGTCCGGCCACGAAACATCAGCCGGAGCCGACTGTCCATGACGCCGCGGCCGGGACCCTGCAACGCGTCGCGCCGAGGGAGCCGGAACCGTCCTGGCGCGTAAGGCTCGGGGGGAGCCGAACAAGGAGCGGGCACGCCATGTCCACCACAAGCGATCGCCTCGCCGCGCCGCCCGGAGCGGTGTCGGACAACCTGCCGATGCGTGCCTTCGTCACCTGCGGGCTGGCCAGCCTGGCCGGGCTGATGTTCGGGCTGGACATCGGCGTGATCGCCGGCGCGCTCGGCTTCATCGGCAAGGCGTTCAACGCCGACACGCGCACCCAGGAATGGATCGTCAGCATCATGATGGCCGGCGCCGCCGCCGGGGCGGCCGGAGCCGGCACGCTGTCGTACCGGCTGGGCCGCAGGTGGTCGCTGCTGATCGGCGGGGTGCTGTTCGTCGCTGGCGCCCTGATCTGCGCCTTTGCCGGCTCCATCGCCATGCTGATGGTCGGCCGGGTGGTGCTGGGCCTGGCGATCGGCATCGTCGCCTTCACCGGCCCGCTCTACATCTCCGAGGTGGCGCCGGCGCATTGGCGGGGCGCGATGGTGTCGCTCTACCAGCTGATGGTGACGATCGGCATCCTGCTCGCCTTCGTGTCCGACAGCCTGCTGACGCCCAGCGGCAACTGGCGGCTGATGCTCGGCATCATCGCCGTCCCCGGGCTGGTCTTCCTCGGAGCTGTGCTGTTCCTGCCGGAAAGCCCGCGCTGGTTCCTGCTGCGCGGCCGGGACGATCAGGCGCGCACCGTGCTGCGCACCCTGCGCGACGACCCCGCCGAGGTGGACCGCGAGATCGCCGGCGTGCGCGAGCAGCTCAAGGTGCGACAGCTCGGCGCCGCCATGTTCCGCGGCAACCCCAACTTCCGCCGCTCGGTCTATCTCGGCATCGGGCTGCAGGTGGTGCAGCAGCTCACCGGCATCAACGTCATCATGTACTACGCGCCGAAGATCTTCGGCCTGGCCGGCTTCGGCGCTGGCGCCTCCAACTGGGCCACCGCGGTGGTGGGCCTGGTCAACGTGCTGGCCACCCTGCTCGCGGTCGGCTTCGCCGACCGCTGGGGCCGCAAGCCGATGCTGAACGCGTGCTTCGCCACCATGGCGATCGGCATGGCAGCGGTCGGCATCCTGCTCGGCCTCGGCGTGCACGGCGACTTCAGCCGATACCTGCTGGTGGCGATGGTGCTGGTGTTCATCGTCGGCTTCGCCGCCGCTCCCGGCCCGCTGATCTGGACCCTGTGCTCGGAGATACAGCCGCTGCAGGGACGCGATTTCGGCATCGCCGTGTCCACCTTCACCAACTGGGCGGCGAACTGGCTGGTCGGCAACACCTTCCTGTCGCTGCTGGCGGGGCTGGGCCAGGCCAACACGTTCTGGCTGTTCGCCGCCCTGAACGCCGGGTTCATCCTGTTCGTGGTGTTCCTGGTGCCGGAAACCAAGGGCGTGTCGCTGGAGTCGATCGAGCACAAGCTGATGGAGGGCCTGCCGCTCCGCCGCATCGGCCGCTGAATCGCCCGGCCGGTGGAGCGGTGTGCCCGCTCAGCCGGCCGGCTCGCCCCAGATCTCCATCACCCGGCGCACCGCGGGCCGCGCCTTCATCCGCGCGAAATGGGCGTCGAGCGGCGTGGGCAGGGCGATCTCCACCTGCGGCGCCCAACGCTCGACGTAGAACAGCGCGGTGTCGGCGATGCCGAATGCGGTGCCGCCGGCCCATTCGCGCTGGCCCAGTTCCTGCGCCAGGATGCCCAGCCCCTTCTCCACCATGGCCCGCCCCTGCGCCTTGACGTTGCCCAAGCCCAGCCCGAGCGTGCCGTGCACCACGTCGTCCGGCTCGAACTCGGCCGTCTTGAAGATGCGGCCGAAGCCCTGCGCGTGCACGGTGCCGACCGCGTAGTCCATCATCATCTGCGCGTGGACCTCGTCCGCCCGGTCCGACGGCAGCAGCCCCGCCTCCGGATGGGCATAGGCCAGCCAGCGCGCGATGGTGCCGTACTCGGTCAGCACCGAGCCGTCGTCGCGCACCACCGTCGGCACCTTCTCCTTCGGGTTCACGCCGTTGAACGGCGGTCGATGGCTTTCGCCGCCCACCACGTCCATCTTCACGGTGTCGTAGGGCGCGCCGATCTCCTCCAGCAGCACGTGGATGCCGATCGCGCAGGTATGCGGACCCCAGTACAGCGTGGTCATGTCGATCCTCCTCAGCCTGTTCCGGGCAACCCGGGCCGGGTCAAACCCCCGGAATGGCCCAGACCTCCATCTCCGCCGCGCCGCGCCGCAGCTCCTTGACCGGCCCGTACTCCGGCGAGTTCCAGAACCCGTGGATGGCGTCCAGCGACGGAAACTCGAACAGGGCGGTATGGCGCTCGTCCTGCCGGCCCTCCAGGAGCTCGACCGCCCCGCCCCTCACGTGCTTGCCCCCGAACCGCTCGATCAGGGGCATCACGGCCTCGCGGTAGCGGCCATACCGTTCCTCGTCACTGATCGTGCCTTGCACAAGCATGTAGGCGGTCATCGACGGCTCGCTCCATCCAGGGTGGACGGGGACGATACCCGGACAGCCCGCTCATGCGAAGGATCGTCCTCTACCAGCCGAGGACCCGACCGGATCCTGGTCCGGTTCCACAACGACCCGGGTGGTCACCGAGTTGGCGATGAAGCACGCCTCGTGCGCGTCGTGGTGCAAGCGGTCCAGCGTGTCCCGGTCCGGCACGCCGCCGGCCCAGTCGATGCCGGGACGCAGGACGACGGTCGTGACCGCCTGCCGGCCGGGCGCCACCTCCGCCATCGTCCCCTCCGCCCGGTCGCGATAGGCGGCCACCACGAAGCCGGCGAGGCGGGCCACGTGGAGGAACGACAGCATGTGGCAGCTGGACAGCGCCGCGACCAGCATCTCCTCCGGATCCACCGCCGCCTGGTCCGCCCATCTCCCGACCACGTGCGGCGAGGCGGAAGCGGGAACCGTCGTTCCGCCGTCGAAGCCGATCGCATGGCGTCGGCTGTAGCGGCCGGCAGCGAAGTCCTCGCCTGCCTGCAGGGCCCAGCAAACCTCCGCCGTGTAGCGTGCCATCGCGACCTCCTGCGGCAGCCGTCTGTCGTCAGGTGGTGACCGGGATCCGCTCGCGCAGCATGGCGTCCACGGCGTCCATCGCCTTGGCCTCGTCGATGCGGAAGTTGCAGATCGACGGGATGAAGCCGGAGCCGAGCGGCACCACCAGGGGAGCGTCCGGCAGGTCCTCCACCGCGTCGGCCTCGATGAACCGCACCGGCGTCGGCCCTTCCATGTTCTGCGGGCTGTCGTAGATGTGCAGGTCGCCGAGCTTGGACAGGTTCCAACGGTTGGTGATGATCAGCCCGGGGATGTTGCAGACCCAGCGATACTTGGCGAGGCCCGCCCCCCAGATCGCCACCATCGCCGACGCTTCCCGCCCGCAGGCCAGGCTTTCGGTGATCGGCATGCCGACCGTGCTGACGATCTCGATCCCCGTTCCCTGCGCCCGCTCCAGCATCGCGTCCACCATGTCGCGCTCGATCTCGATCGGGCGACGCTTGGCGCCGTGCTCGCCGTGGCTCCAGATGAAGGAGTCCGTTGCCCCGATCCGGCTGTTGTGCCCGTCCACCACCAGCACCGCCTCGCCCAGCGTGCGCGAGAGACGGTCCACCAGCGCGGTGCAGAACGCCTCCAGGTTGACCATCGTCCGGTTCTCGACCCGTATCCCGAACAGCACCACCGGCACGTTGTCGGCCCGTGCCAGGGCGCAGATCGAGGCCGGCGAGGCGCGGTCCAGCGGTCGCACCGTGTCCAGGATGCGCGTGCGCACGCTCCTGGTCACCGTCATGCCCGACGAGCGGATCAGGCATTGCCCGTTGGCGTAGAACGAGGGGATCGACTCCTGGAACCCCTTCGGGCTGCGGTCCACCAGCCCCTTGAGCTCGGGAAAGATCGCGTCGAGCGGCCCGTACATTTCCGGCTCCATCGCGCAGTCGAACAGGGCGAAGCGCGGCAGCGTCATCGGCCTGACCGCGTTGATGATGTTGCCGATCCCTGAGATGTCGTTCCACAGCACGTGGCCGATATGCATGGCCGTGACCCCGCGCCAGGCATGCAGCGGCACCGTGCGGTCGTTGGCGAAGTAGCGCGCCAGCAGGTCGCCGTGCTGCATGATGCGGGCGAAGAACTCGCGGAACATTTCCGGCATCTGCGCCCGGATCGGGTCGCGGTGCAGCGCCACGCAGATGCGGCCTTCGGGGATGAACAGCCCGGACAGGCGGAAGAAGATCTCGCCGGCGACCAGGAACATCACCGTGCCGGTCGCCTCCTCCACGGTGCGGTAGGCATAGATCGTGCCGTGCAGCACCAGCGCGTGGCGCACCGTCATCGGCCGCCCGTCGACCGGCGACGGGAAGGTCATCCTGCCCTGCTCGATGAAGGCGTGGTTCTGCGCCTGCAGTCCGCCCGGGTTGAACAGGGCGTGCAGGTGGCTGCGCTGCAGCGGCAGCCGTCGCGCGCCCAGGTCGACCAGCTGGCTGTCCGGCCGTTCCGGGTCGAGCGCGTCCACCGCGGCGAAGCGGGTGCCGGCGTCGAAGCCGCCCAGGTACAGCGACAGGATCTCCGCCCGGGTGCTTTCCGGGATCTTGAAGAAGCCGGCCTCGCGCGTGTCCAGCGGCGGCGGCACGGCGGTCTGCATGATCTTGGCCCACAGCCCGTCGAACAGCAGGGCGCCGGCCTCCATCAGCGACCGGCGCAGCTCCGGCGACAGCTCCGCCACCGAGCCGCCGCGCCGTTCCAGCTTCTCGTCCAGGTACCAGCTCGCCTGCCGGCCGTCATCGTGCCGGAACACCAGCACCACCACCGGGGCCAGGCCGAAGAAGGCGAAGGCCGGGTTCCAGCCCGGCACGAACACCGCCGGCTTGCCGTTGTCGAGGATCGTGCCGAGCTGCGCTGCGGCGACCAGCACGCGGTCGAAGGTCAACGGCATGGATGCTCAAGCCTTTCGGAACGTCGGCGGGCCGGCCGTCCGGGCCCGGCCGATTGTGCCAGTTTGACGTGAAAGCCGTTCCAGCTCAACGCGGCCGAGCGGTTGCGGCGGGTCCGCGCCGACGCCAGGATGCGTCGCTGTTGCACAGGGAAGCGCCGGCCCGATGATCATCCGAAGCGACGAGACCGTGGACCTCCCCGTGGCCGCACCCGAAACGGACGCGCCGCCCGGCACGATGCGTCTCCACCTGTTCCGCCCGGCGGAGTCCGGGCGTCATCCGGGCATCCTGTTCTTCTCCGAGATCTACCAGGTCACCGACCCGATCCGCCGCCTGGCCGCCTTCGTGGCCGGCCAGGGCTACCTCGTGGCGGTGCCGGAGGTGTACCACGAGTACGAGCCGCCCGGCACGGTGCTGCGCTACGACGGGGCCGGCACCGAGCGGGGCAACGCGCTCAAGGTCACCAAGCCGGTGGAAGCGTTCGATCACGACGCCGCCGCGGCGCTCGCCTTTCTGCGCGACCACCCCGCCTGCACCGGCCGGCTCGGCACGCTGGGCGTCTGCCTGGGCGGCCACCTGGCCTACCGCGCGGCGCTGGATCCGTCCGTCTCGGCGGCCGCCTGCTTCTATCCCACCGACATTCACTCCGCGACCCTGGGCGCCGGCCGGTCCGACGACAGCCTCCGGCGCATGGAGTCGCTCGGGGCCGAAACCCTGTGGGTGTTCGGCCGCCAGGACCCGCACGTGCCCTTCGCCGGCCGGCAGCTGATCCGCGAGCGCCTGGAGCAGGCCGGCGCCCGCTACGAGTGGCACGAGGTGAACGCCGCCCATGCCTTCCTGCGCGACGAGGGCCCGCGCTACGATCCCGCGCTGTTCCGGCAGGCCACCGGCTGGATGCTGGCCCTGTTCGCGCGCGTGCTCAAGGAAAGCCAGTAGCGTCGCGCATCCCGCAGCGGTTCAGGCGTCACGCGGGCAGCGTGACCCCGGCCCGGACCGCCACGAGCGACCCCTGTCCTCACAGCGGGCAGTGGTCGAAGGACAGGACCCAGCGTTGCGGCGGATGCCGTTCGTAATGCAGCCGCGCCGGGCATGCCATGTAGTGCAGCCTCGGCATGATCACCAGCGCCGCGATCTCGGTCAGCGGCACCGCAACCACGGTCAGCAACACGCACGCCATCGCGATGCCGAAGCACACGTTCAACCCGTCCACCCGCCGGCGGCCGGGCTTGCGCCGTTTGCCCTGTCCACGACCTGGCACGCGCGCCGGCGGAGGGAACAACGTCATCGCAGAGAAGGAAAAGAACCCGAAAGCGATCGGCAAGACGACCGCATCGCGCGGCCACAGGATGACCAGCGGGGCGTGACCGAGGACAGCGCGCATCGTCGGAATCAACCTGGTCAGGGAAAGCCAGAGCAGGAAGACGCCGAGCAGGAACAAGCCGAAGAACGCAGGAAGTGCCCTCAAACGCGTATACGGCTTTGACTGGCTGGTGGTTAAAGCATCGTTCACCACAGGTGGACCACCTCGCCACGGATCAGGTCGGCCCGTCGCGCGAGCTTCTCTGCGAGAGCGCGGGCATCCTGCTGCAGGTCGTGTACCATCTGGCCATGCGCCAGCTGGTTGAAGCGGACATCCGCCTCCGCGCCCAGCTCGTGCCAGACCTCCGAGAGCTTTGCGAGCCCCCGGTCGTAGGCGCCGCTCAGTTTCTCGGTGAGCCCGAACCTGTCGTCCAACCTGTAGAGGACATAGCCGGCACCCATGCCGACAAAGAGCGCTATCAAGAACGGTCCGCAGGCAAAGGTGCCAATCGTGGCCAGGCCTCCGATGGTCGTGGCCGACAGGAACGAACCGGCCGCGAAGCCGATGGCGGAAGCCAGCACGACGGAGGGCAGGTCCACCGTCAGGCTGGCCAGCAGATAGCCCAGAGTGGCGTTGTCGCGCAGGAGGTAGTCCGCCACGTCGACCGCCACCACCAGCCAGACGCCGAACCGCGCCGACTCCTTGGCGGCGGCGCGCAACCCGGGCCGGCCGATCTGCATCTCGACGATCTTCGGGTTGTCGAGCCGGTAGCGCGTGCCGGTGATGATCCTGCGTCCGGCGGGCCAGCCCTTGAACGTGACCAGGTCATGCCCTGCCTTGCTCTTGCTGAAGGACACCCTGGCACCCTTCCAGGAGCTGAAATCCTTGGCGATCTTGAAGAACAGCTTGGCGCTGCCGAGGCTGTCCTTCATCGGGCCGGTCCAAAGCTTGCCCTGCGTTTCCTGCTTCTGGAGCATGTCGTCTGCCTGCAGGGAGGTCAGCTCGCGTCGCGCGATCTTCTCCTCCAGCCAGAGCCGCAGCATGTTCTTCTCGTCCACGATCATTACCTGCTGGCCGGGCATCGCCGGCCGCGTGGCAGCCGGGGCCGGCGCGGGAGCAAGGGTCTGGGCCATGGTCGACTCCGCGACAAGCCTGTTCAGCGACACGTCGGCCGTTGGTGCGACCGCCTCCCGACAGTCCATTTTGCCCGACAAGCGTAACGAAACACAAGACGGCGTGGATGCCGGATCATCCTGCACGGCGCCGGGAACGGAACCCTGCTGCGACCGGGTCCGGCAGGCCCCGCCCGCCGCCCGGGCCTCAATCCCGTCCCGCCAGCCCGGCGGCCAGCCCCTGCCGGTTGAGCAGGTGCAGCAGCCGCCGGGCTCCGGCCGCGCCGTCCCGCAGAAGCACAACGACCGGCGCCTTCCCGCCGAACGGCGCCTCCTTGCGCGGAGTCGACAGCCAGCCGGCGGGATCGAGCCCGAGCGCGTCGAGCGCGGTGTCCAGCCGCCGCAGGGCGACGTAGCGGGCCGCTTCCTCGCCCGCGAGGCGGAAGCGCGGCCGGGTGCCCCGCCCGGTGCGCCCGCCCCCGTGGGCGCGCCGCGCCCGCGCGGCGCGGGGGGG
>CALMVN010000345.1:0-208 GCA_937873225.1 uncultured Acetobacteraceae bacterium | reverse complement strand
GCCGAGCAGCGCCAGCGCGTCGAGGTCGGCCACGCGCCAGCGGTCCATCAGCGCCCAGAACGCGGTGGACGGGACGCCCTTCGCATCTCCCACGCGCCCGGACCCCCGCGGAGAGGCGGCGAGCGCCGTCGGACCGGGCGGGTCCCGGAAAGGCGCGGCCTCGCCCGGCCCAGGCCCCGGCCCAGGCCCAGGCACGGCCTCCGGCGCC
>CALMVN010000344.1 GCA_937873225.1 uncultured Acetobacteraceae bacterium | reverse complement strand
CGGATCGCCGTTGCCGTGCTGCTGTGCCTCGGAACCGCCACCGCCGTGAACGCCGCTCCCGCGCCGCGCACGATCCGCATCATGGCGCTGGGCGACAGCCTCACCGCCGGCTACGGCCTGCCGCACGACCAGGGCTTCGTGGCGCAGCTGCAGGCGGCGCTCGACAAGGCGGATGCCCACGCCACCGTGCTCGACGCCGGCGTATCCGGCGACACCAGCGCCGGCGGCCTTGCCCGCCTGGACTGGGCGCTGGGCGACCACCCCGACGCGGCGATCGTGGAGCTCGGCGCCAATGACGGGCTGCGCGGGCTCGACCCGGGCCAGATGGAACGCAACCTCGGCGCCATTCTCGACCGGCTGGTCGCGCGGCACATCCCGGTGCTGCTCAGCGGCATGTATGCGCCGCCCAACCTCGGCCCCGCCTACGGCCAGGCGTTCCGGGGCGTGTTCGACCGCCTGTCGAAGCGACCCGGCCTGCTCTACGATCCGTTCTTCCTCCAGGACGTCGCCGGCAACCGCGTTCTCAACCAGGGCGACGGGATCCATCCGTCGCCGTCCGGCGTCGCCATCATCGTGCGCCGCCTGACCCCGCTGGTGCTGAAGCTGGTCGCCGAGGCCCGCGCACGACCGGCGGCGGGCTGAGGACACGGCGATGGACTGGAACACCGGGCCCGCCCCGAAACGCCCCTGGTCGCTGTCGGTCGTCAGCCCCAGGGCGATCGCCATCAGCCTCGCCTGCCTGCTGGTCGCCGCCTGCATCCTCAGCACCGGCTACGAGGTGCAGCCGAACCAGCGCGCGGTGATCACCAACGCCGGCGCCTATGCCGGCATCGCCGATCCCGGCTTCCACCTGAAATGGCCGTTCTTCGGCGCCGTGCACTACTTCCCGACCGACACGCAGCAGTTCGAGACCCCGCAGCTCAACACCTACACCATCGACAACCAGGAGATCGACGCGGTGCTGACCGTGCAGTACCAGGTGCCGGTGGACGAGGTCGGCTACCTGTTCGTGCACAACCAGGGCTACGAGCAGAACCTGCGCTCCATGGTGATCAACGAGTGGAAGATCGCCGCCGGCACGGTGAACGTCAGCGACGTGGCCGAGAAGCGCGGCGCCCTGGTCTCGCGCGTCGACGCGGTCGTCAAGGAGCGCGCCCGGGCCCTGTACCACCTCGACGTCACCGACGTGCAGCTCACCAACCTCGACTATGCGCAAAGCTTCCGCGACGCCCAGGCCCAGGCGGCGGTGGTCAAGACCCAGATCGAGCAGGCGCAGGGCCTGCAGCGCAAGGCGCAGATCGAGGCCGACACCGCCCGCATCACCGCCTCGGGCCAGGCCAACCAGGCGATCGAGCAGGCGCGCGGCCTGGCCGAATCCACCCGCCTGCAGGCCGACGCCACCTCGTACGCCACGCAGAAGAACGGCGAGGCCCAGGCCACCGCCACCCGCCTGCTGGCCGCCGCCGTGGCGTCGGACCCGGCGCTCGCCGACTACACCCGCGCCCAGCGCTGGGACGGCCGCCTGCCGAGCTCGATCTACGCCGGCGCCCCGATCCCGTTCCTGCAGACAGGGCATTAGCAGACTGCCGAAGACGTCCCGCCGCCGCGGAGCGATGCCAATGCGGCCTGCATCGTTTCTGGAGTCCTTGAAAGAGCACCGCGTTCGTGGACGATCATCATGCGTGTCGATCGGCCGGCTCGGCGGTTTCGCACGGCTCTCGTCGGCAGCGCGCTCCGTCGACAGCTCAGGGAACAAGCGCCTGCATGAGGCTGCCCCGCAAGGCCTGCGTGACCTGGAGCCGGTCCACGCCTGGCAGGCACCCGATCCGCTCGGCGTCGCTGGCCTCGATCGTGGCGATCTTGGCCGGTCGTACGACCGACGGCGCAGGGAGTCCCGCCTCGACCAGGTCCGAGATGACGACGTCGCCCGGCCAGCCGCGGTTGCCGGCGCTGGTGACCATCAGCACCCAGAGCAGGCCGGGAGCACCCGGAACATCCGGAACAGCCACCACCAGAGCCGGACGACGCTGCTGCACCGGGCGGTTGGCATAGGGGAACGGGACCTTCACCAGGTCCCACACGTCACAGGGCGGCATAGGCCTCGGCATCGGCCGGGCTGTCCCACTCGGCGAAGGTCCTGAACGGATCGTCCGCCGCCGCGTCCGGTCGAGCCCGGGTCAGCACCACGCGCCCAGCCTCGATGGCATAGGCAATCTCGTCGCCATCACGCAGCTGCAAGGCCGCCCGCACGGGCTGCGGGATGGTTGTCTGCGCCTTGCTGGTCAGCTTGCTGGTGATCATGCCGCTGCTCAAGGAAATTCCTTACAATTGTCCACCGTTGTCGAGGTGTAT
The DNA here is from genome assembly GCA_937873225.1 of uncultured Acetobacteraceae bacterium. Classification (GTDB taxonomy): domain Bacteria; phylum Pseudomonadota; class Alphaproteobacteria; order Acetobacterales; family Acetobacteraceae; genus Lichenicola. The sequence continues at coordinate 13,756 of CALMVN010000344.1, read as the reverse complement.
GCCGGTCGCCCTCACTGTCCCGACAGGACATCCAGCCGATCGAGCACGTCCGCCAGGTCCAGCACCTGGTCAGGAAGGACATGGCCCTGCACCTTCGCGCAGAACCGCGTGTCGGCGGTCACGAAGCTGCGCCCGGTCGATTGGGCAAGCGAAAGGTAGGTGCAATCGCAGGCCGGATGGTCCAGCACGGTGGCAAGCCGGGTTGCCGGCTCGAGCAGCCGACGCATCGGCACCAGGTCGACCTCCGCACGCTCCTCAAGAGGCGGGCGGCAAGCAGGGCCTCCTCCCGGCTGATCTCCTGCCGACGCACCTTCTTCCACAGGATGTTCACGCACTCGGGGATGAGCAGGTCCGGAGCGGACAGACGGCAGCGTCGCAGGGCGAGCGCCTCCGGCGTTCCGGCTTCCTCGACCACCCGCTTGATCGCGACGCTCGCGTCGACGACCAGCGTCCTCACCGTCCATTCCATCCCTCCCGCTGCAAGGCCTCGGCAGGCGTATGGTGACGGCCGGCTGTCAGGCGCCGGAGCTCGGCTGCCAGATGCTCGAAATCGGTGTCCGCCTCGCCTTCCAGAACCTGGCGCAGGATGTCGCGCATCTCGGCCTCGGCCGACTGCCCGTGCCGGGCGGCCCTGCGCTTCAACCGGACGATCAGCTCGTCGTCCACGTCGCGGATGCTGAGGCTGCCTGCCACCGGTGCCCTCCATCTGTATCGCTGTCATTGCTGGCAGTGCCGACAGGAACAAGCTAGACACGAGCTTCGTTGCGGCATCGGATAGGGCTGGAAAGGAACCTGACCTTGGTGACGCTTGCGCGGGGCAGCGCTGGAAAGGACGTGAAGCACCTGCAGACGCTGCTGCGCCGCTACGATCGGCATGTTGCCGTGGATGGGGTTTATGGCCCGCAGACGGAACGCGCGGTGCGCCTGGCGCAGCGCCGCATGCGGGTCTACCCGCCCGACGGCATCGCCGGCCCGTACACCCTGGCAGCGCTCGATCATCTGCAGGCTGCGCACCCCCACGCATCGACCCGGCCGGCACCGGTCACTCCGCGCGCGAAGCCGGTTCAGCTCGGCAATCCCGGCCCGCTGACCCAGGCCGTGGCATCCGCCCGGGCGCAGGCGGTGAAGGGTCCGATGCCTGCTGGCACGGCATCGCCGGCGGTCATGATGCGGACATCGGCGCAGGGGCGGCTGTTCATCATCCAACGCGAATGCCAGCGCGGGGTGAGCAACCATCTGCATCATCCGAGCGCCGGCAGCGGCGTGACCATCGGCCCCGGCTACGACATGAAGGACCGGACCGCCGACGACGTCGCCACCGATCTCGGCCTGATCAACGTTCCGCCCGCCGTCGCCGCCAAGGCTGCCCAGGGAGCGACGTTGAGCGGCGACGCGGCCGATCGTTTCGTCGCCGCCAACAAGACCCTGCTGAACCTGACCGAGCAGCAGGAGGCGGCCCTGCTCGACAACATCGTCGACCGCTACGAGAGCAGGGTCCAGCGGAGCATCCTGGTGCCGCTGCACCAGTACGAGTTCGATGCCCTGGTCTCGTTCGCCTACAACCCTGGCGGCGGCTGGTCGCAGGCCATCCACTTCGTCAACATGCACAAGGCTCACGAGGCGATGGTGGTGGTCTCGCAGCAGGTCTACTCCAAGCACAAGCTGATGCGCGGCCTGGTCGACCGCCGCCAGTTCGAGACCAGGTTGTTTCTCTACGGCGAGTATCGCTGACCATGCGCCGGACAGGCAGCCGATCCATCGTCGCCCTGGCAAGGCTTGCTCTCGTCCTGGCCGCGCCGGCAGCCCTTGCCGATACGGACGTCAATCCTCACGCCGCCGCCATGGCGGCGATGGCACGGCTGTTCGTGCAACGCGTCTCCTTCGACGGCGACGTGCTCACCGACGTTCGGGCCCTTTCGGCTTGCCGGACCGGCTTCGTGACCGCGAAGGGCGCAACCACGGTTGACTGGTCGCATCTGTCGAACCCCGCCCCGCGAACGACGGCGGACAGCGACGTCATCCCGCTGGTTTCCCCTGACGGAGAACATGATCTCTCGACGTCGCTCTCGGCAGGATCCGGCAAGCAGGCCCGTCGCATGGAGTCCGTGGTGACGTTGCTCTACCTGGACTGCACCAACCGCAGATAGCCGGCCAGCCACCATGTCCTCTTGAGCGCCTGCGTCACACGGGTCCGCTTCGTCCGTCGACGTCCATCTTGTTTCTCGGGTTGCCTCGGGCAGACGGACCAGGAACGTGACGGGCCAGATCCACCGCCGTGACAGGATTCCGCGTCGCCCGGCATCCGGCGCTTGTCCAGCCGAGGGTCATGGCCGACGGTCCACGGGAGGCTTCTCCTCCGCTGCCATGGCGATACCCGGCAGGTTTCGCCTTCTTCCGCCTTCATCCCAGCGTCCGCACCGGTGCCCCTGCCAGCCAGGCCTCGATGTCCTCCAGCCCCTCGGTGAAGAAGGTGCGGTAGTTCCGTTCCGACACGTAGCCGAGATGCGGCGTCGCCAGCACGTTGGGCAGCCGCCGGAACGGGTGGTCGGCCGGCAGCGGCTCGATCTCGAACACGTCGAGCCCGGCGCCGGCGATCCATCCCTCCTCCAGCGCCTGCACCAGCGCCGCCTCCTCGACGATCGGCGCACGCGCCGTGTTGACCAGGAACGCGTGCCGGCCCATCCGGCGCAGCGCCTCCGCCCCGATCAGCCCGCGCGTCGACGCCGACAGCACCAGGTGGATCGTCACGACGTCGCTTCCCTCCAGCAACGCCTCCTTCGACGCCGCCAGCACCGCGCCGGCCGCCGCGGCACGCTCCTCCGTCAGGTTCGGGCTCCAGGCGACGATCCGCATCCCGAACGCTCGCCCGATCCGGGCCACGTCGCTGCCGATCCTGCCCAGCCCGACGATGCCCAGTTGTCGCCCGTCGAGGTCCATGCCCACGCTGTCCTGCCACCGGCCGCCCGCGCGCAGGCTGGCGTTCTCCGGCACGATCCGGCGCGCCAGCGCCAGGATCAGGCCCCAGGTCAGCTCCACCGGCGGCCGGAGGCTCCCCCCGGTGCCGCACACCACGATCCCGTTGGCACGCGCCGCCTCCAGGTCGACCGCCGCGTTCGCCATCCCGCTGGTGACCAGGAGCCGGAGCTTCGGCAGCCGGTGCAGCAGGCTGGCCGGAAACCGGGTGCGCTCGCGCATGATCACCACGATCTCGGCCTCCGCGAGCCGCGCGGCCAACGCATCCTCGTCCGGGAGATGGTCACGGACGCTGGACACCGCGACCTGGCCCGCGAGGCGCGCCCAATCGGCCTGCCCGAGTGCCGCACCCTGGTAGTCGTCGAGGATGATGCAGGTCTTCACGGAAGCGCCTCCTGCCGTCTGATGCCGATCACGCCGCCTGGATCGCCACCGCCCGCTTCGCCGCCGCCGCGTTTCGAGCCGGCGATCGAGGATCGGACGCGCCGCGCATGGACGGAGGAACGCCGACAGCGCCTGCGCCACCATCGCGTCGCCATGTCGCGGCTCCGCCCCGGTTCCCAAAGCCCGCAATGGTCGGTCGGGGTCGTCGAACGCCTGCACGTCGGTGGCGACGATCGTGTCGGCCTCCGCTGCGAACACCTCCGGCACGGCGGATACGCCGGAAACACGCGCCTTGCATCCCCATCAATCCTGGCGCCGCGGCGGACAGCGGCATCACCTCGTGCACCGTCGCCAGGGCTCCGCCTTGAACTCCGCCCGGCGGTCGAACCGCACCGTGCCGACCGCCGCCACGTCGCCGGGCTTCACTCCTTCGGCCGGCGCCACCATCATCGTGCGCCGGCTGCCGAAGCGCACCCAGCCGCCACCGGGTTGAGGAGCCCGCGGCAGCTGCAACGTGCCCATCTGCAGGCGTTCGTGGTCGCTCCCGACGGTCAGACGCAGGCAGACGGGCGCCCACCCACGGAGACGGACGGCCTCGTCCCCCGTTGTGGCAGCGTCAGCCGCGCTTGCGTCGCGCGAGGAGGCCGAAGCCGAGCAGGAAGGAGCCGAGCAGCGCCACGGAAGCCGGCTCAGGCACGGCAACCTCCAGCACCGACGGAGCGCCGTTCTCGCGTGCGTAGTACAGCACGTAGTTGCCCGTCTGGGAAATGACGTCCGTGTTGGTTTCGGCCGTGGTGGGCGCGGAGTTGGCGGTGTCGACGGCGGTCTGGTTCAGGTAGAGGCTGTAGCCGTCGTCGTGGGTGACGGTCAGCACCGTGCCGGCCGAGAGCTGGCCGAGGATGATCTGGTAGAACGAGCCGTAGCCATAGCCCGACGTGCTGGCGCTGGAACCCAGGAAGCTGCTGACCGTGCTGAAGTTGGCGACCTGGGCGCCGCCGTAGTTGAAGGTCGTCTGGCTGCTCGGGTTGTAGTTCGAGATGTTGGTGGTGGAAAAGCCGAACGCCCCGTTCAGGTCGCTTGGGCCCTGCGTGTCGAACGACAGCGGACCGGTATAGGTGAACTCGGCGGTCACGAACGGCGCGCCCGGGCCCGCGCCGTTCAGCGGCTCGGCTCCCATCACCGCGTCGAACGGCGTGCCGTTGGTCGCGACGGTGGACACCTGGACGTCATACGAGGTGGCCTGCGCCGCGGTGCTGACGACGGCCAGGCTTGCGCCGACGGCCAGCGTGGCGATGAGAGCGTGCTTCATGGTGTTCCCTCTTGGTCCGCCCGTTCTTGCACAACGGAAACAACCCGGGAAACGCAGAAGATGCTCCGGACCCGGTTTTTCCGGGACTGTGACTGGAAACTGTCAAGCAAGCCGACACCCGATGCTTTGCGGCGGTGTTTGCCGCCTTCCGGATCTTCTTCATTCGTCAAAGCAACGTTATCTGCGACGCACGTCCCGTCACGCGCCCGTCCGCGGCGAGAGGCGCATCGAGCCGCCCGGGGCGGCGAGCGCCCCGACCTGGCGCGGCACTCCGCATCCGCCACGTCAAGCCGGATCCGCGTCCGCCCTCATCGACCCGTCCCAGAACGCCGTTTCCAGCCGCACGGCGGTGCGGAAGTCCCGCAGCAGCATCGGGAAGCGCCCGTCCCCGCCACGGGTCTCGCCCAGCGCGTTCAGCCGGGCGATGCCGTCCTGCGCCAGCGCCCTGTAGGCCGGTCCGGAATAGCTCTCGATCCAGGACAGGTACGGGTTACCCTCCCGACGCGTCGACGGGTCGCACGCCAGCCTTGCGCCGATCTCCGCATAGCCGACCAGGCAGGCCGACAGCACCGACACGAGGTCGAGCAGGTCGCCGGACTGCGCCCGGTCCAGCACGAAGCCCGAATAGGCCAGGGTCTCGATCGATGGCGGCTCCGCCTGCAGCGCGTCCTCGTCCAGCCCCCAGCCGCGGCAGTACTCCACGTGCAGCGACAGCTCGTCCACCAGCAGCCCGGACACGGTCTGCGCCGCCGCCCGCATCTCGGCCAGGGTGTCGCTCTTGGTGATCGCCAACGCCCAGGCCCGCGCGTAGTGCAGCAGGTAAAGGTAGTCCTGCACCAGGAAGTGCCGGAACCTGGCCGCGGACAGGGTCCCGTCTCGAAGGCCGCGCACGAACGGGTGTTCGACGTAGCCCGCCCATTCCGCGGCAGCGCCCCGGCGCAGCCGCCCGAACAGCCCGTCTTCCAGCCCAGGCAGCAGATCCGCAACCTCGTGCTCCATGTGCCTCCGTCCCTTCTGCCCGGCCGACAGCATCGCCGTCGGGGCGGCAGCCGTCGAGACGTGCCGCATCCGCAGCGCTCGGCTACCCTGTCCGGATGAGCCCGGACGCCCTTCCCCTGCCTTCCACGGCGCCGCCAGGCCTGCGCCTCCACAACCTGACGCTGCGCTACGGCGCCCGCACGATCTTCGCCGGGCTCGACCTCCTGGTGGAAGGCGGCGAGTTCCTGGTGCTGCTCGGGCCGAGCGGGGTCGGCAAGACCGGGCTGCTGCGTGTCGCCGCCGGCCTGTCCCCGCCGCAGGCCGGCACCGTGTCCGCCACCGACGACCGCCCGCTCGCCGGCCGGGTCGCCGTCATGGCGCAGCAGGACCTGCTCTACCCCTGGGCCAGCGTGACGGGGAACGTTTTCCTCGGCGCCCGCCTGCGCGGCGAGCGTCCGGACCGCGCCCGCGCGCTGCACCTGCTCGATCGCGTGGGCCTGCGCGACCGCGCCGACGCCCTGCCCGCCACGCTGTCCGGCGGCATGCGCCAGCGCGTCGCCATCGCCCGCACCCTCTACGAGGACCGCCCCTTCGTGCTGATGGACGAGCCGTTCGCCGCCCTCGACACCGTCACCCGCGCCCGGGTGCAGGATCTCGCCGCCGAGCTGCTGGTGGGCCGCACCGTGCTGCTGATCACCCACGACCCGCTGGAAGCCTGCCGCCTCGGCCACCGCCTGGTGGTGCTGTCCGGTGATCCGGCCCGGCTTGGCCTGCCGGTGCGGGTGCCCGGCCCCATCCCCCGTCCGCCCGACGACCCGGTCCTGCTCCGCACCCAGGGCGAGCTGATGCGCCTTCTGACCGAAAGCCAGGCTCCATGAGTCAGGCCCATGAGCCGGGCTTCGTGAGCCGCGCCGCGCGGGTCGCCCGCCCCTTCGTCACCCTCCTCACCCTTGTGCTGGTCTGGTGGATCGTCGGCAGCGCCGCCCGGATCCCGCCCTACCTGCTGCCCGGTCCCGGATCGGTCGCCGCCGCCCTGTGGCAGCAGCGCACCCTGCTCGCCTGGAGCACGCTGACCACCCTCACCGAAACCGTGCTCGGCCTGCTGATCGGCACCGCGCTCGGCGCCGCCTGCGCCCTGCTGATGGTGTTCTCGCCCCGGGCGCAGCGCTGGCTGATGCCGGTCCTGCTGCTCAGCCAGGCGGTGCCGGTGTTCGCGCTGGCCCCGCTGCTGGTGCTGTGGTTCGGCTTCGGCATGAGCTCCAAGGTGGTGATGGCGGTGCTGGTGATCTTCTTCCCCGTCGCCGCCTCGTTCGCCGACGGCCTGCGACGCACCGACCCGGGCTGGCTCGACCTCGCCCGCACCATGGGCGCCCGGCCGTGGTCCCTGCTGTGGCACGTCCGGCTGCCTGCCGCCCTGCCCGCCTTCGGCTCCGGCCTGCGCGTCGCCACCGCGATCGCGCCGATCGGCGCGGTGATCGGCGAGTGGGTCGGCGCCTCCGCCGGCCTCGGCTACGTCATGCTGAACGCCAACGCCCGCATCCAGACCGACGTGATGTTCGCAGCCCTTCTCGTGCTGGCGGCGATGACCATCGGCCTCTGGACCGCGGTGGACCGCCTGCTCCGGCGCCTGCTCTACTGGGCACCCGACACCACCCTTCCGCCCTGAGCCGCCACCCGCTCGACCAGCGCCGCCCGCACCTCGCCCACCACGCCCGTCCAGTCCCCCGGCGACCGCTGCCGGAAGATGCGCATGGACGGGTACCACGGCGTGTCGTCCCGACCCTCCAGCCAGCGCCAGCAGCCGTCGTGCCGCGACAGCATCCACACCGGCAGGCCCATCCCGCCGGCCAGGTGCGCCATCGAGGTGTCGACGCTGATCAGCAGGTCCACCGCCGACAGCCGCGTGGCGGTGTCGGCGAAGTCCGCCACGCCCTCCATCGCGTCGACCACCACCCCGTCCCGGTCCGGAACCTGCGCGCGCGCCTCGCCGAGCTGGAAGCCCAGGAATCGCACCCCTTCCACATCGAACAACGGCGACAACAGCGCCAGGCTCGCGGACCGGCGCCGGTCGACCAGGTTGCAGCGCGGCTGTTCCCGGCGCGGGTCGCCCGCCCACACCAGCCCGACCACAAGCCCGGAACCGGCCACGCGCGCCGGACCATCCGCCGACCTGGGCAGGTAGGGCGCGCACGGAATCGTGTCGATCCCGAGCTCGAGCCGCATCGGCAGGCTTCCCAGCGGGCAGTGCAGATCGACCGGCGGCAGCGGATCGCCGCACGCCACCACCGCCGACACCCCCGCAACCCGGCCGAGCAGCCGCACCAGCGGCCGCGGCACTTCCAGCACCACCCGGGCGCCGCGCGCCGCCACCGCGGCCGCGAAGCGCACGAACTGCAGCGTGTCGCCCAGCCCCTGCTCGGCATGCAGCAGGATCGTCCGCCCGTCCACCGCCTCGCCCTGCCAGGCCGGAACGTCGAGGTCCCGCCGCGGCGTCTGGCAGTCGCGCCAGCGCCATTCGTACTCGCGCCATCCGCGCCGGAAGTCGCCCGACTTCAGCAGCGCCACCGCATGGCCGAAGCGCGCGGTCGGGTAGTCCTCCCGGATCGCGATCGCCTTCTCGTACCAGCCGACAGCCTCCGCGCTCCGGTTCAGGTTGAGCAGCGCGTGCCCGACGTTGTTGCAGGCCTCGACGCAACGCTCGTCCAGCCCGACGGCGGTCCGCCCCGCCTCGCAGGCCTGCTCGAAGCGGCCGACGTTCGACAGCGCGGCACTCAGGTCGGCGAAGCAGGCCGCATCGGTGTCGCAGCGCCGGATCGCCTCCATGTAGGCCTCGATCGCCGGCTCGAACCGGCCGAGCGTCTGCAACGCGCGCCCCAGACGGTGTCGCGCATCCGCCCGCTCCGGATCGAGCGCGATGCAGCGGCCGAACAGCCACGCCGCGTGCTCGGCGCAGCCGACCCGCTCCAGCACCAGCCCGACCGCGAACTGCGCGTTCGCCGTTTGCGGCGCGGTGTCGACGATCCGCCAGAGCAGCCCCAGCGCCTCCGCCCGCCGGCCGAGCCGCTCCAGGCACAGGCACAGCCAGATCCTGAACTCGAGCCGCCCGTCCCGCGCCACCGCGCGCTGCAGCGGCGGGAGCGCCGCCTCGTGTCGTCCGGCAAAGGTGAGGAGCTGGCCCAGCATGCCGAGCGCGCGGGGATGGTCGGGATCGCGCGCGAGCGCCGACCAGACCAGTTCGGTCGCCGGCTGCAGCTGCCCGGCTGCGATCGCCGCAGCGGCCGCGTCGAGACCGCCGGAGATCGAGCCCGCCGTTGCACCAAGCGTTGCGGGCAGCGGCAGGACCGGTGGCGGCGTTCCCAGGCTCCGGTCATACGCATCGAGATCAACAGGCATGGGCCGGCTCCCTGGCCGGTCCAGATAATGCCCTTGTCGTTAAGATCCGCCTAAGCGACGGAACGTGAGAACGCTCCGGTCGACAGCGGGCCGGTGTCCCGGAACGGGGCGGAGGGCACCCACCGCGATCGCGATCTTCAACAGATGATGATACGGATACGCCACCGGATCGTTCACAAGATGCGTTTCGGCGTCTCCGGATTTGCATTCATTGCTGGCGGCTGCCGATCCGGGACGACGACACGCTGAACCGATCATCCTTCAGGCTTGCCGACCGTTCCGCCCTCGTCGCGAAAATGATTCGAGCAATATCCGTTCGCCATTCCAGACCTGCGTGCGCGACGGGACTTGCAGATGGCCGGCTCGCGGCGATCCGCCTAGGCTCCGCAGCAAGGCGGCAGCGCGTTCCCGCGCAGGAGCATCCATGACCATCTACACCGGCCCCGTCTTCGAGATGGCCCGGACCCAGTTCGGGCTGATCGCCGAGCATCTCGAGATCCCGCACGACGAGCGCGACCGGCTGCTCTACCCCAAGCGCGCGGTCGCCGTATCCGTGCCGGTGCACATGGACGACGGGCGTCTGGTGGTGTTCCAGGGCTACCGGGTGCAGCACCACCTGACGTTCGGTCCCACCAAGGGCGGCACGCGGTTCTCCTCCACCCTCGACATCGGCGAGGTGGCGGCCCTGGCGGTCTGGATGAGCTGGAAGTGCGCGCTCGCCGGCCTGCCCTATGGCGGCGCCAAGGGCGGCGTGGCCTGCGACCCGCCCGCCCTGTCGCGGCGCGAGCTGGAAGCGGTGTCCCGCCGCTACATGCAGGAGATGATCCCCTTCGTCAGCCCGCAGACCGACGTGATGGCGCCCGACATGGGCACCAACGAGCAGGTGATGGCCTGGTTCATGGACACCTACTCGGTGCACGAAGGCCATGCCGTCAGCGAGATCGTCACCGGCAAGCCGGTCAGCCTGGGCGGCACCGAGGGCAGGCGGGAAGCGACCGGCCGCGGCGTGGCGCATCTGGTGCGCCGCGCCTGCGACGTGATCGGCGTGGCGCCGCAGGGGGCCACCGCGATCGTGCAGGGCTTCGGCAACGTCGGCAGCGTGTCCGCCTACACCCTGGCCCGCCGGCACGGCATGCGCATCACCGGGCTCAGCGACCACACCGTGGCCCTGTTCGACCCATCCGGCCTGCCGCTCGACGCGATCGAGAGGCACGTCGGGAAGCACGGGGTGCTGGCCGGCTTCACCAACCAGATGACGATCGACGGCCCGGCCCTGCTGGAGCAGCCCTGCGACGTGCTGGTTCCCGCCGCGCTGGAACGGGTCATCACCGCCGCCAACGCTCCCAGGCTCCGTTGCCGAATCCTGGCCGAAGGCGCCAACGGCCCGACCACGCCCGATGCCGACGCCGTGCTGGACGAGCGCGGCGACGTCTTCGTCATCCCCGACATCCTGTGCAACTCCGGCGGCGTGATCGTCAGCTATTTCGAGTGGGTGCAGGACCTGCAGCGGCTGTTCTGGACCGAGGCCGAGGTGAACAACCGCCTCGAGCACCTGCTGGACGGCGCCTTTGTCGAGGTGCGCACCCGCGCCCTGGAGCGGAGGACCTCCAACCGCACGGCGGCGATGGCGATCGGCGTGGAAAAGGTGCGCGCCGGCAAGCGGCTCCGGGGCCTGTTCCCGTGACTCCCGCCACGGGACACGCGGAAACCCGGAGCGGACAGCGTCACCCCGCGCGTTGGCAGGGCGTCGAGCGCTGGCAGACGCTTCCCGGTGCAGCCATGGGTTTCCCGGTCCCGACCGGAAGCAAACGGCTACCCGGACTGTGCCGACCGGGGGGCGAAGAACCTCGGCGCGCAGCGTCAGTGCCAGGCAGCTCGGGAGCAGGTCGTGACGCAGAGCATGTGGCCCGGTGCCCTGCTCGGCGGCCTTCCGGCAATCCAAGTCCTCCGATCCTGCCAAGCCCGGGGAGCTTTGGCCTTATCGGGTTCCTCGAGATCGGGATGACAGCGACCGGCTTGCGCGGACGACCCGTGCGGCGTGATCCCGACCACGACAGCGACCACACGTCCTCAGGCTGAAGTCGAGCCTACGCCCCGCTTCGTCGTCACATCAAACAGGATCTGGTCGACTCGCTCGTCGCGGATCTGGAAGTCCGAGACCTGTCCGGAGGTCACCCCTGGACTCCCGAGGACAGACGGCCGGAACGGAGATCCGGACGGACGAGGACGCGGAGACGCCGAGCCTCCGTCAACCCGATCATCCAACCCATTGCTGTTGCTGGACGATCCTGGAGCGGGCGAAGGGATTCGAACCCTCGACCCCAACCTTGGCAAGGTTGTGCTCTACCCCTGAGCTACGCCCGCGCTCCGGTGCGGTGGCGGGCTTTTAGAAGGCTTCCGACCGCAACGCAAGGGGATCGAGGGCGCCCGCTCCCCCGGGCCGCCCGACGCTTGCACCCGGGGCGGCAGGCGACAATGTTATCGGCTCCAACGGCGCGGCGGACGCCCGCGTGCAGCGTGCAGGATCAGCGACCATGGACTACATCATCGGCCAGTCCCGGCCCGGCGGCGCCGGCGCTCCCACGTCCCGCGCCACGCCGGCGGCCGAGGAGCGCCCGCCTGCCGGCCATGCCGAGGCCGCCATCATCGTCGACGGCGGCCAGGACAGCTTCATGGCCGACGTCATCGAGGACAGCCGGCGCGTCCCGGTGCTGGTCGACTTCTGGGCCACCTGGTGCGGCCCCTGCAAGACCCTGACGCCGGCGCTGGAAAAGGTCACGCGTGCCGCCGGCGGACGGATCAAGCTGGTCAAGATCGACATCGACGCCAACCGCGCGCTGGTCTCGCAGCTGTCCCAGCTCGGCCTGCCGCTGCAGTCGGTGCCGACCGTGGCCGCGTTCTGGCAGGGGCAGATCCTCGACCTGTTCCAGGGCGCGCTGCCGGAATCCGAGATCAAGCGCTTCGTCGAGGCGCTGCTCAAGGCCGCCGGCGGCGCCATGCCCGCCACCGACCTGCTGGCCGACGCCAAGGCGGCGCTGGACGAGGCGCGGCCCGATGACGCGGCCGCCCTGTTCTCCGCCCTGCTGGAGCAGGAGCCCGAATCTCCCGACGCCTGGGGCGGCCTGGTGCGCGCCCTGCTGGCCCTGGGCGACGAGCAGCAGGCGGAGGCGGCACTGACCGAGGTTCCGGCCAGGCTCGCCGACCATCACGAGATCGCCGGCGCCCGTGCCGCCCTCAGCCTCGCCGCCGAGGGACGGCGCGCCGCCGACGCGCTCGACAGCCTGCACGTCCGCCTCGACGCCGACCCCCACGACCACGACGCCCGCTACGAGCTCGCCACCGCCCTGAACGGCCTCGGCCGACGGCCCGAAGCGGCCGACGCGCTGCTGGAGATCCTCAGGCGCGACCGCGACTGGAACAACGGCGCCGCCCGCCTGCAGCTGATCCGCTTCTTCGAGGCCTGGGGGGCGGGCGAGCCCGAAACCCTGGCTGCCCGACGCCGCATGTCGGCGCTGCTGTTCAGCTGAGCCACGTTCAGCTGAGCTACGGGCCGACGCTGCTGCCCGCATGAGGACCCGCCCAGGAGAAGGCGCGTGAGCCCACGGATCGCCCGACGCGTCCCTCGCCCGCGCGACCTGCGCGTGGAGTCGCTGCCGAGCCGGCTGCCGGTGTTCCCGCTCGGCGGCGCCCTGCTGCTGCCGCGCGGCCGGCTGCCGCTCAACATTTTCGAGCCGCGCTACCTCGCCCTGGTGGAGGACGTGCTCGCCGCCGACCGCCTGTTCGGCATGATCCAGCCCAGCGACGCGAAGGACGATCCCGACCCGGACGCCGCCGACGACGACGCGCCGCCGGCCCTGTTCCGCGTCGGCTGCGTCGGCCGCCTGAGCAGCTTCTCCGAGCGCGAGGACGGCACCTGCAGCATCTCGCTCACCGGCATCGCCCGCTTCCGCGTGCTGGCCGAGCTCGACGGCCCGCAACCGTACCGCCTGCTGTCCGTCTCCTATGACGGCTTCGGGCGCGACACCGACGAGCCGGGCGAGGTTCCATTCGACCGCGAGGCGCTGCTGGACGCCCTGCGACGCTACTTCGCCCATCGCGGCTTCGAGGCGCGCTGGGACGCGATCGAGCAGATGGACGACGACACCCTGCTCACCACGCTGAGCATGATCTGCCCGTTCCCGCCCGCGGAAAAGCAGGCGCTGCTGGAAGCGCCCACCCTGTCCGAGCGCGCCCGCACCCTGCAGGCCCTGCTGGAGATGGCCGGGCACGAGACAGACGAGGACGGCCGGCCGCACTCGGCCTGAAGCCGGCATCTTCCAAATCCGCCCTACCGGTGCGACACAACCGCATGAACGACACGCAAGGTCCGGACCGTCCGCCCGCCCCGACGCGCCCCCAGGCGGTGGATCCCCGCCTGCTGGAGATCCTGGTCTGTCCGGTGACCAAGGGCCCGCTCGCCTACGACCGCGACAAGGGCGAGCTGGTCAGCCACCAGGCCGGCCTCGCCTACCCGGTCCGCGACGGCATCCCGATCATGCTGCCCGACGAGGCGCGCGCGCTGGACGACTGATGCCAGCGGCGTCGAGATTTGACCGGTAGGCAAGCAAGCCGCCGGGCTCCGTACCGCACCCCTTGGGGCCGGAGGCCCCATCGGTCTTTGCATCGGGTTTCCAAAGGGCGACTGTTTCTTTGGCGGGTCCAGGGCAGAGCCCTGGCCTG
>CALMVN010000343.1:8083-11817 GCA_937873225.1 uncultured Acetobacteraceae bacterium | reverse complement strand
CCCCGGACCCCAGGCGAGCGAGCGGCGCACCCGGTCGTCGGCGGCGGTTTCCGGCCGGGCGCCGCGCACCAGCGACAGGATCGCGTCCACCACCTTCGCCCCGATCGGCAGCCGGCGCAGCAGCGCCTGCGCCGACACCAGCTCGCCCGGCGCCAGCACCGGCTCGGGCGCGTCGCGCGGCGTGCCGGTGGTGGCGAGCAGCATGGCCCGTTCCGCGGCCGCTTCCGGATAGGGCAGGTCGATCTGCAGCAGGAAGCGGTCGAGCTGGGCTTCCGGCAGGGGATAGGTGCCTTCCTGCTCGATCGGGTTCTGCGTCGCCAGCACGTGGAAGGGGGCAGGCAGAGGATGGTTGATGCCCGCGACCGCCACGCGGTGCTCCTGCATCGCCTGCAGCAGCGCCGACTGGGTGCGCGGGCTGGCGCGGTTGATCTCGTCGGCCATCAGCAGCTGGCAGAACACCGGGCCGCGGACGAAGCGGAAGCCGCGCCGCCCGGTCGCCTCCTCTTCCAGGATCTCGCTGCCGGTGATGTCGGCCGGCATCAGGTCCGGGGTGAACTGCACCCGGCGCGCGTCGAGCCCGAGCACGGTGCCCAGCGTCTCGACCAGAAGGGTCTTGCCGAGGCCGGGCGCGCCCACCAGCAGGGCGTGCCCGCCGGACAGCAGCGCCGTCAGCACCTCCGCCACCACCTGCTCCTGGCCGAAGATCACCTCGCCGATGCGCCGGCGCACCACCGACAGCCGGGCCGACAGCGCGTCCGCTTCCGCCACCGGGTCCGGCTCCCGGGAGGAGGGGTCGGGCGCGACCGCGGTTTCAAAGCCTGGACCTGTCATCGCACCTGCTCCACATGGCCAATCTGCCATGTCCGGGGGTTTCATCAAGCCGGGTGCGCTTCCTATATCCGAACCCATGGCACAGCATCGCGATTCACGGGTCGGCCAGGGGATCATCCCGTGAAGCACGAACGCTTCCCCGACCTGTGCACCGCCCGCATCAACTGCGCATCCAGCGCCATTCTCCCGTCCCGCGCCCATGACCGCCCGCCTCCGCGCGAGTGCGGGCCGCTGCCGTTCCTGATCCAGCGCGACGGCACCTGGCTTTACAAGGGCTCGCCGATCCGCCGCAAGCCGATGGTCTGCCTGTTCGCCAGCGTGCTGCGTCGCGACGGGGCCGGGCGCTACCGACTGGAAACCCCGGCCGAGCGCGGCGAGATCGAGGTCGAGGACGTTCCGTTCGTCGCCGTCGAGCTGGAATGGCGCGGCAGCGGACGCAGCCAGGTGCTGGCGTTCCGCACCAACGTCGACGAGATCGTCTGCGCCGGCCCGGACAACCCGCTCGACGTGGACTGGTCCTGCGCCTGCGGCGGCGACGAGGGCACGGCGATCCCGTACCTGGTGGTCCGGCGGGGCGACGGCGACCGCCCGATCCAGGCCCGTGTCGCGCGTGCGGTATATTACGAGCTGGTGGCGCTGGCGGTCGAGGGAACGCGCGCCGGCATGCCGTGCATGGGCGTGTGGAGCCAGAACCGCTTCTTCCCGATCGGGCCGCTGACGGAGGCCGCGTCGGACGATCCGGCGTGACGGTGGAGCTGGACGGGCTGCCCGGCCGGCCCGGTCTGTCGCGGATCTGGTCGCTGCTGCCGGATGCGCGCCTGGTCGGCGGCGTGGTGCGCGACCTGCTGGCGGCCCGACCCGTGACGGATCTCGACCTCGCCACCCCGGAGCCGCCGCAGACGGTGACGGACCGCCTGCGCGCCGACGGCATCAAGGTGATCCCGACCGGGCTCGCCCATGGCACCGTGACCGCCCTGGTGGACCGGCAGCCGTTCGAGATCACCACCCTGCGACGCGACGTCGAGACCGACGGCCGCCGTGCCGTGGTGGCCTGGACGGATGACTGGCGCGAGGACGCCGCGCGGCGCGACTTCACCATCAACGCCATGTCGGTCGACCGGCAGGGAAGCCTGCACGACCATTTCGGCGGTGCGGACGACCTTCGTGCCGGCCGCGTGCGGTTCGTCGGCGACGCCGCCAGCCGGATCGCGGAGGACGCCCTGCGCATCCTCCGGTTCTTCCGCTTCCACGCGCGCTACGGGCGCGGCCTGCCGGATCCGGCGGCGGCCGACGCCATCGGCGCCGCGGTCGGGCTGCTGCGGCACCTGTCGGCGGAGCGCGTGTGGACGGAACTGCGCCGTCTGCTCGCAGGGCCGGATCCGGCGCGGGCGCTGGTGCCGATGCAAGGGCTGGGCGTGCTGGACGCGCTGCTGCCGCAGGGCGGCGATCCGCCGCGGCTGGTGCGCCTGCTGGCCCTCGACGCCCCTCCCGATCCGCTGCTTCGCCTGGCCGCGCTGGCTGCGGGCGACGCGGCGGCCATCGCCGTCCGGCTCAAGCTGTCGAACGCGGATGCCGCTCGCCTCCACACGCTGATGCACGGCGTCCGTCCGGATCCTGCCCTCGACGACGACGCGCTGCGCCGGCTGCTCGTCGACAGCGACGCGGCCTCGCTGTGCGACCGCAGCCGGCTCGCCGCCGCCGGGTCGAACGATCCGGCGGCGTGGTCCGCCCTGTGCCGGCGGCTGCATGCGCTCGACCGGCCGGTGTTTCCGCTGTCCGGACGCGACGCGGTCGCCGCGGGGCTGCGTCCCGGGCCGGCGGTGGGCGACGCGCTGCGGGCGGTCGAGGGGTGGTGGCGCGAGAACGGCTGCCGGGCCGACCGCGCCGCCTGCGTAGCCCGGCTCGACTCGCTGCTCCGCGGCTGACGCCCGGCTGCCGCTCAGCTCCTGAGGTTCCTGACCGGCACCTCCTGGAGGGTCAGCTGCATCGTCCGCCCGCCCTGCCAGGCGTTCGCGCCCGGAAGCGGCCCGGAAGCGGCCCGGGCGGCGCGATGTCGGCGCGGTTCCGCTTCTCGTTCGCCGTGGACACGCCGAACCGCCTGTCCCGGTCCGACAGCATCCGCCCGTCCACCTGGTTGTCCCTGGCGAATCCCATCGTCAGCTGCGGGATCCCCATCGGGAAGTCGCGGTTCCTGTCGACCTGCCAGGTGTGCCAGGTCTTGCCGTAGGTGCCGGCGAGGTCGGTCATGACGGCGTGCTCGGCCAGGTCCGGAACGCCCGGCGCGATCAGCTCGCCCGAGTCCACCTCGTAGTCGTGGCTGTGCCAGAGCCTCTTCTCGTCCTCGGGAAGCGTGCCGAACAGCCTCCTGCTGACGATGTACTCGATGCCGATCAGCTTCTCGCGTCCGCGCGGTTGGCGTCGAAGATGACGCACTGGTGGAAGTCTTCCGTCAGGTGGGTGCAGGAGTGGTTGGCCTCCACCTGCCGGCCCATGTCGCCGGCATAGAAGTGGAAGCCGTTGAGGTAGGCGCTCATCGCGTCGAGCGGGGCGCGCGACTGGATGGCCTCCGCGGCGGTGTCGAGCACGTGGCTGCGTGCCGACACCGGCGCGCCGGGCACCGGTGCCTCCGGCTTGTCCCCCGCCCCGGCGCCGCGGCCGAACAGGGCGGCGAGCGGCGTGGCCATCGCGGTCGCAACCAGGCCGCGGCCGAAGCAGCGTCGGCAACTCAGGTTGTGCAGCAGCGACATGGCTGGACCCTCATCCCGGACCTGCCGGTCGCCCGGGGTCGAGGCGGTCGGCCGTTCCGCGGCCGCACCGGCGTGGGGGGCGGCGGGGCGGCCGCGGCCGCGGGCGGGGCGGGGGGGGGGGGGGGGGGGGGGGCGGGCGGGGGGCAGGCCGGGGGG
>CALMVN010000343.1:0-8073 GCA_937873225.1 uncultured Acetobacteraceae bacterium | reverse complement strand
GGCGTGCGCCGCGCGTCCGTTCCCCCCGCGCGGCGCGGCGCCGATGGTTTGTGGTTCGCGGGACCCGCTGGTAAACGCCCGGGATGAACGTCGTGCCAAACCCGGCGGCGCCTGCCACGACCGCCGCCAGGCGGCCCGTCCGGTCCCCGCCCAGCCTGTCCCTGCTGCGCCGTCTCTGGCGCGAGGACGTGCGGCATCATCGCGGCCGCCTCCTGTCGATGCTGGTGCTGACCCTGCTGATGGCCGGGTTGACCGCGCTCTACCCGCTGGTGATCCGGCGCGCGCTCGACATGTTCGCCGCCCACGACCCGCGCATCCTGTACCAGGTGCCGGCCCTGGTGGTGATGATCACCGCCGCCAAGGCGGCGGCGCAGTACGGCCAGACCGTGGCGGTGCAGGACCTGGTGCTGATCGTCATACGCGACCTGCAGCGGCAGATGTTCGGCCACCTGATGGAAGCCGACATCGCCCGGATCGAGCGCGAAGCGCCGGCCCAGCTCGCCGCCCGCTTCACCACCGACGCCATCACCATACGCGAGGCGATGATCCGCGCGGTGAACTCGCTTGGCGACGCCGTCACCGTGGTCGGGCTGGTGGTCGGCATGTTCGTGATGGACTGGGAGCTGAGCCTGATCGCCGCCCTGCTGTATCCGCTGGCCGCGGTGCCGATCCAGCGCATCGGCAGACGGGTCAGGCGCGCGTCCGGCGGCATGCAGGAGCAGATCGGCAACACCGCGACCCTGTTGAACGAGAGCTTCGCCCAGGCGCGCTCGGTGCGGGTCTACCGGCTCGAGCAGGCCGAGACGCATCGCGCCAACCGTTCCTTCGACATGCTGCACGGCAGCCTGCTCCGCATCACCCGCGGCCGGGCGCGCGTCGATCCGGTGCTGGAAGTGCTGGGCGGCACGGCCGTCGCGGCGGTGCTGGGGTTCGCCGGCTGGCGCGCGGCCACCGGCGGGGCCACGCTCGGCAGCTTTTCCGGCTTCGTCGCCGCCCTGCTGATCGCGTCGCGGCCGCTCCGGGCGCTGGGCTCGCTGAACGCGGCGATGCAGGAAGGCCTGGCCGGGCTGGAGCGCATCTTCGGGGTGATCGACGAGCCGCCCGGCGTGGTCGAACGGCCGGCGGCGCGGCCGCTTCCTGCCGGACGAGGCCGGCTGGTGTTCGAGGATGTCGCCTTCCGCTACCCGGACGGCCGCGCCGGCCTGCGCGGACTGAGCTTCGTCGCCGAGCCGGGCCTGACCGTGGCGCTGGTCGGCCCGTCCGGCGCCGGCAAGTCCACCGCCCTGTCGCTGATCCCCCGCCTGCACGACGTGTCGGCCGGGCGCATCCTGCTGGACGGGGTCGACCTGCGCGACCTGCGCCTTCCTGCCCTGCGCGACGCCATCGCCTATGTCAGCCAGGACACGCTGCTGTTCGACACCACGGTCGCCGACAACATACGCATGGGCCGAGTGGGCGCGGACGACGCCGCGCTGCGCGACGCCGCGGAGGCCGCCGCGGCGTCGGACTTCATCCTGGCCCTGCCGGACGGCTTCGCCACCCGCGTCGGCCCCGGCGGCCAGCGCCTGTCCGGCGGGCAGCGGCAGCGCGTGGCGCTGGCGCGGGCGCTGCTCCGCGATCCCCGCCTGCTCCTGCTCGACGAGGCGACCAGCGCGCTCGACACCGAAAGCGAGGCCACCGTGCAGGAGGCGCTGGCACGGCTGCGACGCGGGCGCACCACGGTCGTGGTCGCGCATCGGCTGTCGACGGTGCGCTCGGCCGACCTGGTGGTGGCGCTGTCGGACGGGCAGGCGGTCGAGTGCGGCACCCACGTGGCGCTGATGGAGCAGGACGGGCTCTACGCGCGGCTGGTGCGCACCCAGGGGCTGGCGCTCGCCTGATCCGTCGGGTCGCCGGCGGGCGCCTGGGTGCCGGCGTCGAGCAGGGACTGGAACCGCCGCTCGGCATGGCGGTAGAGCACGACGTCGAGGCGGGTGAGCCGGTCGAGCTCGGCCTCGATCTCGGGCGTGCGCGGCTCGCGTGCAGTGGGCCGCACCGGCAGCAGCGCGTTCCGCTCGGCGTTCAGCTGCACGTTCACCTCCGGCGTGCGCGCCGGCGGCGTGAAGCCGAGCATGCGTCCCAGCACCGACAGGCTTTCGCCCAGCCGGTCCGAGATGCCGACCAGGTCGAGCCCGTCGAGGGCGGCGAGCGCCTGCGCCAGCGCCGCCTCCGGCGCGTCGCGCACCGGGTCCGCGGACCGGGTCGCATACAGGCCGGTCAGCCGGCGCACGTACATGTTGTCGATGTCGTTGCGGATGTTCGGGTTCTCCACACGCAGGAACGGCAGCAGCCTGTTCTGGTGCGCGAAGCTGACGCTTTCGCCCTGCTCCGCCTCGTTCGAGCGCCAGAAATAGTACAGCGACAGGATCCGCTGCCTGGGCTCGCGCAGCAGGCAGAACCGGAAGCAGGGCTGGTCGCCGTCCAGCCGCCGCAGCGCCGGCAGGTCGTAGTGCCCCCAGACCACCGCGGCCTCCCGATGCGCCGCCTCGGACTCCTGCTGCCTCCATTCCTGGTCGGGCGCGCGTCCCCGGCGGTCGGTGTCGGAGTGGATCTGCAGCGGGTGGAACTGCGCCGCCAGCGCCACGATCAGCGACGAGCCGGCGGTCTTCTCGAGATGCAGGAACCGGACCCTCGGGCCGCGCCACAGCGTCATCGGGTCGCCCATCATCTGCGCCGCGCCGAGCCGGGCCGCCATCCCGCTGCGCTGCGCGCTCAGCAGCATGGCGCGGTTGAGCAGCGTCCGCGCCGCCGGCACGTAGGCGGCGGCGCGCAGCAGCGGCGGCAGGCCGTGGGCGCTGGCGTCGAACCCGTCGCAGAACGCCGCCAGCTCGTCGGGGTCGGGCCAGCGCCCCAGCATCAGGCGCAGCGCGAACCGGCCGAGCAGCCCGGCCACGCCCAGCCGCATGGTCCGCCAGGCCAGGCGCTGCGTCCACTTGGCGACCAGCCCGGACGGCCGGACGTCGGCATCGGCCGCCGGCGGCACCGACAACAGCAGCCCGCCGGCGAAGCCGAGCAGGAGGAAGCCCATCTCGTCGAGATGGCCGATCCAGGGCAGCCGGTCCGGGATCAGGTCGATGGGCAGGAACAGGTAGCTGACCCCGGCCGCCAGCACCGCCTTGGGCGCGATGCCGGAGCTGGGGCTGAACAGGCGGCGGACGTTCTCCGGCGACGCGGCGATGGCCAGCCGCGATCCCCTGGATCCCGTTCCGGGTCCCGGCGGGGATGCTCCGGCCATACGCGTCCTTCTCCTCATGGCGATCCTGCCCGTGCTCCGACCTCAGCGCATGACAGCTGGACGGCCTGATGTCGTGCCGGGTGGTGTAACCGACGGTATCGAATGTTGCACCCGGGTTGCAGCCTGCGTCGCGGCTCCGCATCTGGATGGCCGTTGCCTCGGCGGGCGCTGCCGCCTCCGGCTGGGCGGCCCGTTACACAACCGTGAGGCGGGAGGCCGCCCTGGCGGCATTGCCCGCCGCAGGTCGCTATGGCAGCGTGACCGAACGGATCGGTCAGTGCTGGCGCGATCAACACCCGCGCGGAGAGCACGATGACCGAGGATCAGCAGCGGCACGACGACAGGCATGACGACCGGGACCGGCGGCAGTCCGACGTGGACGCGCCCGAACGCGACCGGGAGGACGCTCCCGAAACCAAGGACGGCAAGCCCGACAGGAAGCAGGACGAGGACAAGGGCGGCACCGACGAGGCGGAACGGAACAAGGCCAAGCCGTTCGTCAAGATCGGCCTGTTCGTCTTCGTGGTCGCCCTGGTGGTCGGCGGCGCGTCCTACTGGTGGCTCACGCGCAACGAGGTCTCCACCGACGACGCCTATACCTCCGGCCGCACCATCACCGTGTCGCCGCACGTGGCGGGCTACGTCACCGAGCTCGACGTCAACGACAACGAGTACGTGCACGAAGGCCAGGTGCTGCTGCGCATCGATCCCCGCGACTACCAGGCGAGCCGCGACGCGGCGCAGGCGAACGTGGACCAGGCGGAAGGACAGCTGGCGTCGGCGAAGTTCTCGGTCGAGGTGTCGAAGCAGAACTTCCCCGGCCAGCTGAAGCAGGCGCAGGGCCAGCTGCTGCTGGCGCAGGCGCAGGAGTTCCGCGCCGAGACCGACTACAAGCGCCAGCACACGGTCGAGCGCGCCGCCACCACGCAGCAGCAGGTCGACTATTCCACCGCAGCACTGGACCAGGCCAAGGCGCAGGTGCTGCAGGCGGAAGGCCAGCTGCAGCAGGCGAGCCCGGTCAAGCCGCAGATCGGCACCCAGCAGACGCGCGTGACGCAGCAGACCGGCACGCTGGAGCAGGCGAAGGCGCAGCTCGAGCAGGCCAGCCTCAACCTGGGCTGGACGGTGATCCGCGCGCCGCATGACGGCTGGATCGCGCAGCGCAACGTCGAGCGCGGCGCCTACCTCCAGACCGGACAGTCGGTGTTCTCGATCGTCGAGCCGGAGATCTGGATCTCCGCCAACTTCAAGGAAACCCAGATCACCCGCCTGCGTCCCGGCCAGCCGGTGCGGATCGACGTCGACGCCTACCCGTCGCTGAAGCTTCGCGGCCACATCGACAGCATACAGCGCGGCTCGGGTGCCGCGTTTTCGGCCTTCCCGCCGGAGAACGCGACCGGCAACTTCGTCAAGATCGTGCAGCGGGTGCCGGTCAAGGTGGTGATCGACGACGGGCTCGACCCGCTGCTGCCGCTGCCGCTGGGCGCCTCGGTGGAGCCGACGGTGGACGTGAAGTGAGCGGCGCGAAGCCGGCCGACCGCGGCGACTGGAAGCCCAAGGGCAACATCTGGCTGATCGCCGTGGTGGTGACCATCGCCGCGTTCATGGAGGTGCTGGACACCACCATCGTCAACGTGTCGCTGCCGCACATCGCCGGCAACCTGTCGACCTCCTACGACGACGCCTCCTGGGCGCTGACCTCCTACCTCGCCGCCAACGGCATCGTGCTGACCATCTCCGGGTGGCTCGGCCGGGTGCTCGGACGGAAGCGCTACTTCCTGATCTGCATCGGCATGTTCACGGTGTTCTCGTTCCTGTGCGGGATCTCGGAGAACCTGCCCGAGCTGATCGTGTTCCGCCTGTTCCAGGGCTTCTTCGGCGGCGGGCTGCAGCCGAACCAGCAGTCGATCATCCTCGACACCTTTCCGCCGGCCAAGCGCGGCGGCGCGTTCGCCATCACCGCGGTCGCCACCATCATCGCCCCGGTGCTGGGCCCGACGCTCGGCGGCTACATCACCGACAACGCGTCCTGGCGCTGGGTGTTCTTCCTCAACGTGCCGGTGGGCATCTTCGCCGTGCTGGCGGCGAGCGCGCTGGTCGAGGACCCGCCCTGGGCCAGGAAGCAGAGCGCGCCGGCCGACTTCATCGGTCTCGGGCTGATCACGCTGGGCCTCGGCTGCCTGGAGGTGATGATGGACCGCGGCGAGGACGACGACTGGTTCGGCTCGCCGTTCATTCGCACCATGGGCGTGCTGAGCCTGATCGGCGTGGTCGGCGCGATCGGCTGGCTGCTGACCGCCAAGCGGCCGGCGGTGAACCTGCGCGTGTTCGCCGACCGCAACTTCGCGGTCGGCTCGCTGCTGATCGGCGTGGTCGGCGTGGTGCTCTACGCCAGCGCCGTGCTGATCCCGCAGTTCGCGCAGCAGGTGATCGGCTACACCGCGACCCTGGCCGGGCTGGTGCTGTCGCCCGGCGGCCTGGTGATCATCGTGCTGATCCCGCTGGTCAACCGGGCGATGAAGCGGGTGCAGGCCCGCTACGTCATCGCCACCGGCTTCGCCATCATGGGCTTCTCGCTGGTCTACTCCGGCCACCTGGTGCTGCAGGTCGACTTCCGGCACCTGGTCATCTACCGCATGGCGCAGACGGCGGCGCTCGGCTTCCTGTTCGTGCCGATCAGCACGGTCACCTACCAGACCCTGCCGCGCGAGCTGAACGGCGACGCGTCGGCGCTGTTCAGCATGGCGCGCAACGTCCTGGGCGCGATCGGCATCTCCGCCAGCACCTCCCTGGTGACCGAGCGCACCCAGACGGAGGAGGCGCACATGGTCCACTGGATGACGCCGTTCCACCAGCCCTACAACGACTACCTCGACCATGTCCGGCGGACCGCGATCGCCACGGGGCACTCCTCGGCCTCCGCATCCGCGATCGCGCAGAACAACCTGCACCAGCAGTTCCTGCAGCAAAGCTCGGTGCTGGCCTACAACGACGCGTTCGTGATCTTCTCCATGGTCGCCTTCGCGGTCGTGCCGTTCTGCTTCCTGCTCAAGCCCGTCGTGAGCCGCGGCGGCGGTGGCGCCGGGCATTGAGCCGGCAGCCCGAGAGCGTGATCCGTTCGCAGCGGCTCACGGATCACGCTCCAGCTCGTTGTCTTGTCGAGCATCATCCGACCGACCGGGTCGGCTCGGTCTGATGATGCTCTGGTTCCCTTCGTCGTCGACCGCGAACCGGGCGAACGACCGCGCCAGGATCGCATAGATGTCCCGCTTGAAGCCGACCTCGACGGTCGGCAGTGCTGCGAGCGGCAGCCACTTCCACGCGTCGAACTCGGGATGCGGATCGAGGTCGAGGCGTATCTCGTCGTCGGTCCCCAGGAAGCGCAGCGCGAACCAGCGCTGCCGCTGACCGCGGAACCGGCCGCCCAGAGCGCGGCCCATCAGCGCCGGCGGCAGGTCGTAGCTGAGCCACTCCGGATGCTCGCCCAGGATGCGGGCGTTGCCGGTGCCGACCTCCTCGCGCAGCTCGCGCAGCACCGCCGCCGCCGGGTCCTCGTCGCCGTCGATGCCGCCCTGCGGCAGCTGCCACATCCCCGGAGCGCCCTCCGCGTTCGGCAGGTCGGCGCGCCTCGCCACCAGCACCTGTCCGCGCCTGTTGAACAGGGCGGCACCCACGTTGGGCCGGTAGGGCAGGTGGGCGAACGGGTCGACGGTCATGGAACGCTCGCTGTGTCATGGGGAGCCGGAACCGGATGCGGCGGCGGCAGGGCGCTGACCGGGACCAGGGTGATGCCGCGCGAGGAAAGGTCGCGGCTCCAGGCGCGCAGCCGCTCGATCACCACCGGCCGCAGCGGGCCGGCGATCCCGAGCGCGCTGCCCTGCGTGACCGCGATCTGCTCCAGCCGCGCCAGCCGTGCCTCGATGTCGGGCGCGTCCGGGTCGTCGTCCAGCGTGAGGTCGGCATGACGGGCGAGACCGGCCGGCATCGCCGCCGCCGTCCTGTGCGGCGCCGTGCCCGCGTCGAGATACAGCAGGCCGCGCGATGCCAGCGCCGTCGTCACGATCGAGAAGGCGAGGGAGTTGGCGAACCGGTCGCCGCGCAGGCCGCCCAGGGCGTTGGTCACGCCGACATAGCCCTGCAGGCGCGACAGCGCCCAGTCGAGCCGGCGCCGGTCCTCGGCGAGGTCGACGGCCGGGTCGAGCGCCTGCGGGCCTTCCTCGTCCAGCGGGCTGCCGGCCGGCTGCATCGGCAGGCAGAGCCAGGTTTCGTGCCCGGCCCGCCGCGCCTGTTCCAGCAGCGGATCCGGGGTCGGCCGGTCCAGGGCGGCGGCATACGGGGACACCCCCAGCGAGACCGCCGCCGGCAGCGTGTCGATCGCGTCCTGGCTGATCGCCCCGGACAAGCCGAGCCCTTCCAGCAGCACCGCCACCTGCGGCCCGCGTGCCGGCGGACCGGGCAGGGCGGCATAGGCGACGGAGGGCTTGTTCCCGTTCGCGCCGATGCGCGGCAGCATCCGCCCGGGAAGGCCGGGCGCCGGCTCGAGCAGGTCCGGATCGGGCGCCGCGATGCCGGTGCGCACGGCCGGCCTGGGCGGCTGGCTCGTCGCCAGGCGGGGAAGGATCGCGGCCGGTGCCTGCACCGGACGCCGCGCCGGCGACGAGCCGTTCCGGATCGGCGTCGCCGCCGGCGGCCCGAGCCATTGCAGCAGCAGCGCGCCGGTGCCGGCCAACAGCAGGAAGGCGGTCCAGACGCCGAGCAGGCCGCGAACCGCCGGCCGCATCTCAGGGCGAGCCGTTCGC
>CALMVN010000342.1 GCA_937873225.1 uncultured Acetobacteraceae bacterium | reverse complement strand
CAGCGAAGGGGCGGGATGGCATCCAACGTGGCTGCCAGAAACTGGCTGTCGTGCTGGTTTGCACGACCGGTCAGCACGCCGAGCGGTGTGCCTCTGGCATTGACCGCGATGTGGCATTTGACGCCCTGCTTGCCACGGTCCGTCGGGTTCGGCCCTGTCGCAGATCAACGCATGCGTTGATCCCCTTTGGCTGGAACAGATGCACTGTCCAGCGCGGCCCGGCGCCAGTCGATCTGTCCTGCCGCCTGTAGATGCTCCAGGAGCACCCGGTGCAGCGCCGTCCAGACCTCAGCCTCGTGCCAGTCGCGTAGCCTGCGCCAGCAGCTCATGCCCGCCCCGCACCCCATTTCGGCGGGCAGCATCTCCCGCGGCAGGCCGGACTTGAGCACGAACAGGATGCCGGTTAGCGCCGCCCGGTCCGCCAGGCGCGGTCGGCCACCCTTTGGCTTGGGCGGTTCGGGCAGCAGCAGCGGCGCAATCGCCGCCCACAGGTCGTCAGAAACAAGCAGCTTGGCCATGCCGCCCGCAACGCATCATAGCGGTTTAGTTACGCGTTCTAAGTGCTGCGACGTCACGCGCCCCGTGCAGGACCCGAACGATCACGACAGCATCGGTAAGAGCCTTGTAGTAGATCGCGTAGGAGGCCTGGAACGTGACGCGAAGACCCTCCCCCAACTGCTCACGCGCCGGCCCAAGTTCCGGGTGATGGCGCAGCGGCTCGAAGCTGCGCTCGATCCTGGAGAGGAACCGAGTCGCGATCTCCTCCGACGCCTCGGAGGCCAGATCAACCCAGATCTTGGCGAGATCGGCCTCAGCCGCCTCGGTCAGGCGGAGCGCGAGCGGCCGGCTAATAGCGTCCTCCCGCGTTCGATAATACGGGCAGGGTCGAACTCCTGCACCCGGCCTTCGGCCAGGTCGGTGAGGCCGCGATCGATGTCGGCCTTCAGGCCCTCGAGCTCATGTAGCTGGATGGCGCGCTTGGTCTTCCAGTCGCGGAGTGCCTCGCGGATCACTTCGCTGCTTGAGGCGTAGTTGCCCTCGTCAACGGCGCCGCGGACGAGGGCGGCCATTTCGGCGGGCAGGGTGACGGTCAGGCGCTCTATCTCGGCCACGGGTCGCTCCTGCGGTCAGGCTCATACTTCGTCATACTAAGGACGCAGCGACCTCCGCAAGCCTCAGATACTCTAGTACGCCCGTCACCCCTGATAAAGGACGTTATCAGGGGTAATGGAGGCTGGAGAAGGCCCGGAAGCGGCCTGACTGCTCTGGAGCGATAGGTAGCGTGAAGCGGACATTCGCAGAGGTTCGCGTCCGGCGGCTTCCGCCCTCATGTCAGATATCCGAGCGCCTATAGTGATTGCCCGAAAGCGGACATTGGTAAACTCAGCGTGATAGACTGGTTTTAGGACTTACTGGCCATTCCAGAGCCTAGCGGCGAGCAACGGGTTTCGGATGAAGCGGCTACTCGCACGGTGTCTAACTGTCTGCGGGAACGAGCAAGTTTGGCCAACAGGCCAATGTAGGGTACGGAGACGGGCAGTGGGCTACGCTCCCATCACGCGCTTGATCCAGCGTATCCACCTCATTGAGGTGGCATCCGCCGGCACCAATCCACTCGCTACTCGTTCAGAAAGGCCTCAAATTTCGCGATCAGCGCGGCCGCGAGCCTCGGGCCTCGGAGGTGAAGACCGATCTCGTCAAGTCGATTGCTGGAAAGACCAGACTGCGAGCCCCAGTTCATGCTGCTAACGACGATATCGTCATCGTCCCAAGCAAGAAATTTGGCATGGAGCTGCGGCACGCGCACGGCCAAAAGCTCGACGACGTCGTTCAATCGCTCACGTTGTGCGACGACATGACGCCGCTTCGTCGGCCCGGTGTACCGCGAAAAATAAACCCGCGCGTCTGCGATGCGGCGACCGGCCACCTCTGCTGGATTAAACAGAGCTGGTACCATCGGGGCGCCAAGCTTATTTGTGCAACAGACAAATCGGTGCGTTGCATCATGCGCCGCAGTACGGAGTAGCTGCTCATGCTCGTGCGCATAGACCAGCGTTAACGCGGCACGCGAGACTTTGCTCGTGTGCGATGCCGACACGAGGAACGATCGACTTCTGCGCAGATCTGACGCCATGAAGTTCAGCGTCTCGACCGCGCGTGTCGCGCTTGAGAGGCTCGACGCGATCGTACGCAGCACGTCCAGCCCCATCGCGGCGCCGACCGCATCGTTGAGCTCGACCGACATTTCCACTGACAAAAAGGGGGATTGCAACCAGTTGCACGATCCAAGGATGACGCTTGCTCCGCCATGCCCGTCATCGGCCGCTGCAAGCTTGACATGACTTCCCACTGAATCCCGATGCACCAGAACAAAGCCCGCAGCTGCGCGGACCGCCGAAAGCCGCTTGCTAAGTTCCTGCATAGCGATCGCATGCTTGGCTTGGCCGTCGAGCGCCGATCCGTAAAACAGATGGCAGTGAACCCCGCGGCGGACGGCATCCTCAAGCGCGCGCCAGATCCGCTCACGCTGCGGCTTACCCTGCTCGTCCGACTGTTCGGCGACGAAAGTCGAGAGGACGAAGACGTCGGACCGCGCATTGGCCACCAGACGCTCGAAGCGTTCGAGATGCTGCTCCGCTCCAAC
Source organism: uncultured Acetobacteraceae bacterium (assembly GCA_937873225.1). Taxonomy (GTDB): domain Bacteria; phylum Pseudomonadota; class Alphaproteobacteria; order Acetobacterales; family Acetobacteraceae; genus Lichenicola. Next base: position 1,512 of record CALMVN010000342.1, on the reverse strand, counting down.
GATGACCTGGTCGGGATCGAATGCTATCTGTGCCGACGGTGACGTGCTTGCCGGCGGGCTCGATATTTGCGGCAAGATGCCCGTCTTGAGGGTCTCCTTGAGCGCCTGGACGAGATAGTCGCTGGCACCTTCCGGCAAGACGCCGTTTTGAACATCGGCAAGATCGAGCACCAGATATCGCTGTTCGATCACCGAGCTAATCGCCTGCACCCCGCGCATCCATTCTCCCGCCCGAAGCATAGGCGCCACGAAGCGATTGACCCGGTCGGCCATGCTGTCGTCGGTCTCGGCGACGTCGCTTGTAGAAAATCTAACGGATCGTGCATCCTTGGGGAGCCTAGTGAGCGGAACCGTATACACGTCGCGATTGCGCAGGACCGAGTGCCCGACTTTCTCAAAGACGATGCTGACAGGGACCACACGGTCCTCCGTCCGTTCCGGCAGAGCACGGTCAGATCGGAGAAAGTCATGCCCGACGCTGCTGGTCGCCAGAACCGGCGCCGGCGACAGGCGCACCTCGACCAGACCGAATTGCATCAAGCGCGCGACGGTGGAGCTTGCGACCTGACGCGGGATCTGCAGTGCGCCGGCGACCTCTGCGATCGTACCCGGCGCCCGGTCTAGCGCGAGAAGCACCATTTCTTCGATCGGGCTCCACCCCCAAGTCCGCTGAACGATCGCGCGGGCACGATAATGCCAAGCAGGGATATAGATCTTCATGAAGAGAGCCTCCCCTGCTCATCGGTGTCGATGATGGCGGCGCCGTAGCCGACGTCGGGGAACTTGGTCTGGGCCAAGCGGTCGAGCTGAACGAACAAGGTGCCCAGGAAATCAAGTTCACCGCCCTTATGGTCGGGGTCGACGCCCTCAATGGCGTCCTCGACGAACTGCCGGCTTGTGGCGAGAATGAGCTTCTGCCGAGCCCGGCTGAGAAGCACGTTCATACGCTGGGGGTTGCGGATGAAGCCCAGAGCGCGCGTGCCGACCAGTACGTTGTTTCGCACAAGGCTGGCCACGACGACATCGGCTTCGCCGCCCTGAAAACTGTCGCTGGTGTAGAAGAACTTTCCGTCATGTCGCGGGCTCTCGAAGTCGAACAGCCGACCGTCACCATCGATCTCGTGCTTCAGCAACGTCTCGAAATGATCAACCTGAGCCGCGTAGGGCGACAGGATCACGAGCGTCGGCGCGGGCTCGCCGGCCACGTGTATCCGGTGCAGCTGCCGTAGTGCGGCCAGGAGTGCCGTCGCTTCGGTGTCGTTGCGATAGGACTTTTTCACCTGCCGCTCAAAAGCTTGACTCCGGCTGACGCTGAGCGCCGGCAGATTGACGAGGACGATGGGCGCTGTTGGAAGCGAAACGTCTACCGCGACCGTTGTGCGTCGCGCCTTCACGCGCTCTGAGGGAATAAGCGTCCCGTTATAGAAGGTGTTGTAGACCAGCTCGCTGATAGCCGGTTGCATGCGGCTTTGCTCGAGCAAGATATTGGCGATCGAGCTTGGCCGACCACTC
>CALMVN010000341.1 GCA_937873225.1 uncultured Acetobacteraceae bacterium | reverse complement strand
GTCGTCATCGGCGCGGCTGTGCTTGAGCTCGAACCACCCCAGGTCACGCGCAGCGTCGACTCCCCGGTTCTTCCGGTCGTCGCCATGTTGCATGATCAGCGGGATGGCAATGTCGACGTTCGCGCCGAGACGGTCGAGGTCGGCACCGGCATTGGGATTGACCGTGACGGTCGGCGGAAGTAGGCCGATGATGGTCAGCATGATCAGGCCAATGCTCTCCCGGCCATCGTTAATGCCGTGCCCGAAGCTGGCGGACATGCAGGTCAGGATAAGCAGGCCGCCTAGCCATCAGGCTGGAGGTTGATCACCCTCCGGTGGATCGAGCAGGTAACCGCGATGGACGACGCGCAGGAGGAAGTAGAGGCCGCCGACGAGGACCAAGCCCAGGATCGTGGACAGGGCGAGCGCCCTGAGGCTTCATCACGATCTGGGCCTATTCGACGCTCTGTAAAAGGTTGCACGAGTGGATGAAGGAGTCGCCGATTGCGACCCCGATCAGGACGCCGATGATGCAGTGTGACGACGAGTTCGGGATGCCGAAGAACCAAGTCAGGATGTTCCAGAACAGGGCTGCATTGAAGGAGGAGACCAGCATGGGCAGCGCAAGAGCCCTGTCGGGCGGCATCAGTACGTTGGGCGGCAGGATCTCGACCAGCGCACAAGCAACGGTAATGCCGCAGGCAAGAGCGCCGATGAAGTTCATGATGCCGGACCAGATCACCGTCGAGATCGGCTTGAGGCGGTTGGTATAGATCCTGCGCAAGGCTGCCACGCGCACCATTGACGCCATCTGGAGCGCCATCCGCAGCGCAGTTCAAACCCTCAACCCACGGATGTGCGCACCCTGCTTGACCGCTGCACAATACAAGCTGGGTTGATCAAATTCTGCTTTAGCTGCAACAGTTCCTTGAAGATCTGTACTTGGCAGCCTTACTTGCTCAAATGTTCTTTAGCACTGGCTACTACGCCATGCACAAGCGTCGTGCAGAGGCCGACAAACAGGAAAGCGCCGCGCCAAACCGAGGCTATGGAGTGTGGAAGCAGAAGGAACAGGACCAGCCAAACGATTCCTGGTGCTGCTAGACGAACATCATCAAAGAAGAGACGGTGGCTCCTGCGGAGGAGGAGCATCCACCACGGTTTCAACGGTGATCGGGTCACGATGACGCAGCCGAGGGTTGATGACGGTTCTTCAAATCTCGACACCAAACCGTACCTGCCGCCGCTGCCGCAGCATATCCTGCCAGCAACACCAGGAGCGACCAGCCACCACCCGGCCAAACGACGGCTTCACCCTCGCCGATCCAGAACGTGCCCAGGCCGCACAAGGAGATGCCGACGCCCAGCTTGAGGAGGTTGTCCGGGATCACGACGACAGGCCTGCGGAGCAGGAGGCCCAGGAAGCAGACCGCAAGCAGGGCCGTGGCCGCGCCGAGGCACGCCGGCACCAGGCTGCCGGGCGAGGCGGCTCCCATCGCAAGAACGACATAAACCGCCTCGACGCCTTCGAGCAGCGTTACCCGGAACGTCATTCCGATTGCATCCGCGTCCCAACCGCCATGGTGGTGACCGACAGCGTCGAACGCCGCTCGCTGCCGTGCATAGGCCTGCAACTCGTTCCGCAACGGAATGATGCCTGCGGTCCGCAGCATGGCCTTGCGCAGCCAGCGCATTCCAAACAACAACGTCAGGCTACCTAGGAACAGTTGGAGCGGCAGCAACGGGATCCTTCGGATCCCATCGCCGAGGCCCGCCAGCAACGCCAGCAACACCACCAGTGCGAGGCCGGTCCCGGCCAACGCGCTGCGCCAGCTCCTCGAAGCACCGACTGCCAGGACAATCGTGAGCGCCTCCAGGAACTCGACGAAGGTCCCGGCGAAGGCCGAGTAGACGCCTGGTCCAAGATACAGCCAACTCATCGACCTGCGCCCGTTCCGCTGCCTTATCGCAGGACCAGACGATGCAGCGGCTTCCCCGCAGGATGCAAGGTCCGCACGCTGCAGACGATGTGGACGCGATCAATCCTCGTCGTCATTGCCCGCCTTGACGACGTTTCGGAACGCGACCGGCGACAGCATGGACTTGTCGCCTGGATAAAGGCGGTGCCAGCCGGTCGCCGAGTACCAGATCAGGTGGTTGAGGAAGCCCTCGTCGACGATGTCAGCCTTGGTCATGTTGGGCCGCATGATGCGGTCCGAGGCAAGACGCCAAGCCCTCTCGAACGGGGTCGCCCTGTGGGTGTTCAGCGTGTAGTTCGGCCCTCCCGTCCCCGGGACCGGCACGTTTCCGGGCCCGATGTTCAGCGGGGTGTTGGCTGGGACGTGAGTGAAGGGAGTGTTGTCAGGCGTGTTCTGGAACGCGTCGAACATCGGCGCGGCAACACGGTCGAACTGCGTCAAGGGCTGCACGCCGAGGATGTTCTCGATCGTGCGCTCCATGTTCACCACGGTATAGGTCGTGTTGATGACCTTGCCGACGCCTGGTGACTGCGGAGCCACGGAATATGGGCTGATGATGTAGGCCGGCTCGCGGTGGCCGTCCACGTGATCGACGCCGTCTTGCGAGTCGTCCTCGGTGACGAAGATCGCCGAGCTCGACCAGGTCTTGGTGTGGCTGATGGCCTCCACCAGACGTCCGAGGGCGAGATCGTTGTCCGCCTCGTAGTTGTTGGGCAGCGGGGTGCCGTCGGTGGTGCCGTTGGTATGATCGTTCGGCAGCCAGATCACCGTCAGGTTCGGGACTTGGTCGGCGGCGTCCTGCGCAGCCAGGATCGGCAGGTAGTAGTCCATCCTGTACTGGTCGGGGATGCCGAGGTTGAAGGACGGGTAGTGCGGGTCGAGCAGCGCGTTGACCGCGGGGATCTGCGAGTGCTCGGAATCGGAGTTGGGCGGAACGACGTTGGCACCCTGCTTGCCGCCGCTCTCGTTGTACAGCGACGTGTTGTAGAAGTCGGCCCAGGTATAGGGTGTGCCGGTAGCGGGGTTGTTCGCGACCACCGATGCGTCGCTCCATTCGCCGTAGATCTTGACGTTCAGGCCCTTCTTGACCGCGTTGGTCCAGATGTAGCCCTTGCTGGTGAAGGTCAGGCTGTCGTTGTCGTTGCCGCCCGGGTAGGAGCGGATCCAGTCCGGCGACTGGATGTCGTTGGAATAGAACGACCCCGCCTCGATGGTCCATGGATGACCGTCTGCCGATTGCCGGCTCGGCGCATAAAGGTTGTCGAGCAACGGGAAACGCTGGATCAGGCTGTGCTGGTTCGGCACGTTGCCCGCGAACACTGCGAGCGACGGGTCGCCGGCGCCCTGCGTCACGTCGCCCAGCATCTGGTCGTAGGTCCGGTTCTCCTTGATGATGTACCAGACGTGCTTGATCAGCGACGGCTCGCCGATATGCGCCGGGACCGCCACCGGCATGGCATTCGGATCGGCATTGCCCGCGCCCACCTTGGCGTATGGGGACAGCCAGTGGTTGTTTCGCACGACCTTTGCCGTGTCCTCGATCAGGGCGTCGTTGCCGGGGATCTTGATCAGGCTGACGGTGCCGGTGTCCTGGTGGGTGTTGAACGCCTCGACGCCGTGGGCGGTGCCGATCGAGCCCTGCGCGCCCAGGCCCTTGTCGTTGGCGACGACCAGCCGACCGGTCGCCGGATCGAAGGCGATGGAGGTGGGAAAGTAGAGGGTCGGGATGTAGCCGACTACGGCCTGGTCGTTCGGTTTGGTCAGGTCGACCACGGCGATCGCGTTCGATTGCCCCAGCGTCACGTAGAGCCGGTTGTCGACCACCGCGACGTCGTCGGCACCGGCGCCGAACGCGCCGTTCGGCAGCGGCACGCCGACCGGGATGGTCCGCGTGACCTTGTTGGTGGTCGTGCTGATCACGGAGATGGTATCGCTGTAGGCGTTGGCCACGTAGACGAAGCCGTTCGCCTGCGCCATGCCCGCCGGGCGGAGGCCGACGTCGATGCTGGCGGCAAGGTGGCCGCCGGCGTCGATCACCGAGACCGTGCCGGTGGTTGCGGCCCCCGTGGTGCGGTCGGCGACGATCGGCGTGCCGTCGGACAGGGTGGTGAAGTCGGACGCCGTGGCCGGACGACCGCCCTCGTTCGCCACGTAGGCATAGTTGCCGGCGACGATCACGTGGTTGGGGGCGTTGCCGACCGGGATCTGCGCGATCAGGGAGCCGGTGGACAGGTTGATCACGCCGAGCGCGTTGCTGGCGCTCAGCGCCACCAGGCCTTCGGTATCGTCGACCAGAGCGATGCCGCCGGGATCGGCGGTGCCGGGCGTATAAAGGTTCGGGTTGTCCGGCGCCGGGATCGGGATCACGGCGGACGGCGTCAGCTCCCCGTTCTTCGGGCTGACGCTCGCGACCTGGACCTGGCTGTCGTCCTGGCTGAACAGCAGCTTGGAGCCGTCCGGGGTGTAGGCGATGCCGGCAAAGGAGCCGGTCGCGTCGTCCTTGAAGGTGGACCCGCTGACGCTGACCGGCACGTAGCGCTGCAGCACCGCGCCCGAGGTGGTGTCGAAGATGATCACCGCTTCGGCGGCCCCCATCAGCAGGACGGCGGCCGAATGCGTCCTGGTGTTGGGATTGACCGCGACCGCCTTGGCCCGAACCGGAGAGCCGAGCTGCACCGTGATGCCGGCCGGCGTCAGGAGCTGGTTGTCCGACGCCACCACCGAGCCGTTCAGCTGCGGGCCCACGGTGCGCGTCTGAGCATGGGCGGCGGTGAAGCCCGGTGCGGCAAGCGCCATCGCCAGCACGCTCGCAAGCGACCGGTCTACGTATCTCTGCATGGTGGCTCCGTGCTTTTCTTGAACATCCCGGACGCCGCCGAGGCGCCTGGCGGATCGGATCGGACAGCCGGGATCGGCTCGTCGCCTCCGGCAGGCGCAACAGATAGGCTCCCTGCCTGACGCCTTCCTGACGGAAGGGCCAAGGCTTCATGAACAAATCATGTCAACGCCCGGATACCGCACGCATCATGCGGGATGACCAACACGCTCCTCATGCGGGCACGATCGTGCCTGGACGCCGGCCGGCTCGACAAGGCAATCGAGCTGCTCCGCGCGGCAGCCGCCTCGGTCCCGGCCGATGCGGCCCTATGGCACGATTTCGGCTATCTTTGCCTCAAGGCCGGTCGGTTCGGGGAGGCCGTGGACGGATTCCGGGCAGCGGTGCTGGCCGATCCGCGCTTCACGCTTGCGCATGTCCGGCTGGGGGTCGCGCTGCAGGCGGTGGGCGATACCGGGGCGGCGCTCGAGGCCTACCGACACGCTGCGGCGCTCGACGGATCGCGGGCCGACGCGCCGTTCCGCGCCGGTGCGCTGCTGGAAGCGCTCGGTCGGCAAGCATTGGCGCTGGCGGCATACCGTCAGGCGGCGTCCACACGGCCACCCAGCGCGCTGTCGGGTCTCGCCGAGGCCAGGCTGGCGCTCGATGCCGGTCGCCATGACCAGGCGGAGCAGCTGCTGCGGGCGCTGCTCGCAACCTATCCCGGTCACCTGGAAGCGACCGACACGCTCGGTTCCGTGCTGGCGGATGCCGGCAACGCCGAGGCGGCCTCCGCCTGCTACGAGCACGTGACGCAGGCGTCGCCCCAGTATGCCGGCAGCTTCTACGACCTGGTGCGCTGTCGTCGGATCGGGGCGGCAGACGCGACACTTATCGGCCGGATGACGGCAACGGCGGCGCGGCGCGATCTGCATGCGGAGGCCCGGTTGAAGCTGCACCTGGCTCTGGGCAAGGCGGCAGACGACCTGGGCAATCCTGCGGAAGCGATGCGGCAGTTCGACCTGGCTGCGGCAATGCGCCGCCGCGGCAACGAGGCAGACGGCCAGGCGATCGTGGCCCGGGTCGAGCACCTGATCGACCGCTTCGACGCGCAGCGCCTGGTCCAGGCAGCGGGAACAGGCCATCCGGACAGGACGGCGATCCTCATCGCCGGCCTGCCGCGGTCCGGCACCACGCTGGTCGAGCAGATCCTGTCCTGTCATCCGGACGTTCATGCCGGCGGCGAGCTGCCGTTCTGGACCGAGCGGGCGGCGCTCGTCGACGAACGGGACCCGGTGAGCCTCGCGCGCACCGGGATCGAGTACGCCGACCTGTTGCATGGCCTGGTGCCGGACGGCGCGGCGGCAACCGCGCGCGTCACGGACAAGATGCCGCTCAACCTGTTCCAGCTCGGGCTCGTCCACCTGTGCCTGCCGCGGGTCGTCGTCGTGCTGTGCCGCCGGCGGCCGATCGACGTCGCGCTGTCGATCCACCGGACCTACTTCCATCGCGGTGCCGGCCTGCCCACAGGCGGCGCTCCGCTCGTGGCCGCGGTCCAGGCCATGGAACGGTTGGCCCTGCATTGGCGCCAGGTGCTGCCGGCGGCGCAGCTGCACGAGGTGGTCTTCGAACGGCTGGTGTCGGATCCGGGTGAACAGGTCGCCGCGCTGCTTTCGGCCTGCGGCCTCGCCTGGGCCGAGGCCTGTCTTCATCCGGAACGGAACGCGCGGGTGGTCCGGACGCCGAGCCGGTGGCAGGTGCGGCAGCCGATCACGCCACCATCGCCGGACGCCTGGCGCCGCTACGAACCCTGGCTCGGGGCGCTTGGCGCGCTGCTGCATCCCTGACCGCTACGCCGGTCCGGCTCGTGTTGGTCACGCAAACATCTTTGGTTCCGCTTGCGCAGGCCGGGTACGGTGAAGGGCTCTCCAACCGCTGGCGAGCAGGCACGCTGCCGGCGGAGCGTGCCTGACCAGACAGGACCTGTCCGATCATGCGTGTTCTGCTGGCCGAGGACCACAAGGAGCTGCGCGACATGCTGCAGTCTCATCTGCGGCAGGTCGGCTTCACTGCGGACGCGGTCCCGAACGGCCAGGACGCGCTGGCCGCGGTTGCGGCCGCCGCCTATGACGTGGTGATCCTCGACCTCGGGCTGCCCGACATGGATGGCATGGAGGTGCTCAGGCGGATGCGTGCCGGCACCGCGGCAAACGTCCCGATCCTGGTGCTGACGGCACGACAGGCGATCGACGACCGGGTGGAGGGACTTGACGCGGGCGCGGACGACTACCTGCTCAAGCCGTTCGACATGCTCGAGCTCGATGCGAGGCTGCGCTCGATCATCCGCCGGACCGACCGGCGTCCGGATCCTGTCCTGCGATTTGGCGACGTCTGGTTCGACCCCTCGTCCCGCGAGGCACAGGTCGTCGACAAGGCCTTGTCGCTGACGCGGCGCGAAGCCAACCTGCTGGAAGAACTGCTGCGCAATGCCGGACACACCGTCGTTCGGGATGCGCTCGCCGACCGGCTCTACGGCTTTGACGACGTGTTCACCGGCAACGCCCTGGAAGCTGCGGTGTCGCGGCTGCGCCGGCGCCTGGCGTTGGCTGGTTCGGTCGTGGCGATCGAGACGGTCCGCGGCATTGGCTACCGGCTGGTGCTCACCTGGGGCTCCGCGGCATCAGGCGCCGCATGACGTTGGGACGCAGCCTTCGAGGACGGCTCACCGCGTCGATGGGGCTGATCCTGTGCGGCGGCCTCGCCATGGTGGCCGGGCTGCATGAGCTGGAGCAGGATCATGGTCTCGGCGGCCGGGTCGGACGGCTCTTGCTGGGCGACGAGCTGCCGGAGCCGTGGCAGGATCTGGCAGTCCTGCTGCCGTTCGGGGTCCTGATCCTGGTCCTGGTCGGGGTGGTCTGCCGTTGGAGCCTGCGGCCGCTGGTCCGGGTGTCCGCGGAAGCGGCGCAGGTGGGCCCGCGGGATCCAGATCGCCGCATCGGCATGACGAACCTGCCGGACGAGCTGTTCCCGCTGGTGGCCGCGATGAATGCGGCGCTGGAGCGACTCGCGACCGCCTATCAGGTGGAGAAGCGGTTCACCAGCAACGCGGCGCACGAGCTGCGTACGCCGCTCGCGACCCTCAGCCTGCGGCTGCAGCGCATCCGGCATGACAACGCTCCGGTGGACTGGCCGGCACTGGAGCACGACATCGCCACCATGAGCCGCCTGATCGACAGGCTGCTCGACCTCGCGCGCAAGCAGGATGTCGGGGCCGGTCCGACCGCGAACATGGCTCCGGTAAACCTTTGCCGCGTGATCCGGGAGGCAGCCGCTGCGATGGTGCCGCTGGTGGAGGCGGCCGAGCGTGAGCTGGTCGTGGAGCTGCCCGACTGCCTCCCTGTGCGTGGCGATGCCGGCGACCTGCAGGACATGGTACGCAACCTCGTCGAGAACGCCTTGCGGCACGGTGCCGGCCGGATAAGCCTGCATGGCAACGCAGTCAACGGATCCGGCCATAGCATCGCGCAGCTCGACGTCGCCGACGATGGGGACGGCGTGCCGCCGAGGTTGCGCGACAGCGTGTTCGAGCGGTTCCGCAAGGGACAGCAAGCAGATCCCGGCAGCGGCCTTGGACTGGCGATCGTACAGGAAGTGGTCCGGCGGCATGAGGGGACGGTCGGCTTCGTTCCAGGCCCGCGATGTGTGGTCCGGGTATCACTGCCAGGCACTTCCGAGGACGTGCGACGGGGATCCTGAGCTCCGACGGACAGGATCCTGGACGTTTCAAGAGTTCGGTTCATCGGAACGTCACGAGACTCGTCCCACTTGGTCATCTAACACCCGGTCAGCTTCTTGTCAGAAACGGGCATGCGGATGCGCGGTCGTCGGTCGATCTTGTTCTGCGGGACGGCAACGATGCTGCTTCCATTCATCGTTCCAGCCGCAGCGCTGGCGCAAACAGGAAGCCCGGCGGAGTCGGTCCAGGTAATCGGGCAGTCATTTCCGGGCACCGCAACGCAGCAGGCGCCGCAGGCGGCCTCCCTGGACGAAACGGAGCCGACCTCGACGATCGGGGCGCACTTCATCGCCGAGAACGTGCCGGAAACTTCCAACTATGACGACATCATCCGGTTGACGCCGAGCGCCATGGACATCGATCCCAACGGGCCCGGGCTGCAGCAGGATTTCGGCCAGAGCATACGCGGCCTGCAGTACACCCAGTTCAGCGTGCTGTTCGATGGCGTGCAAGTTCCCGGCTCGCCAGGCAATCTTTCGCCGCAGCCGGCCGCCTATTTCGTGGCGCACGACTTCGACACCATCACCGTGAACCGTGGCCCCGGCCCCGCCTCCACGATCGGCTCCGCCACCTTCGGCGGCGACGTCGAGATCCACTCGCACGATCCATCGAGCGTGGCCGACCTGAACCCGTATGCTACGTTTGGAACCTTCGGCACCAAGCTGTACGGGATCGAGGCGGAGTCGGGCACACTCGACAACCCGTTCGGGGGCTGGCTGTCGGGTGGCCGTATCGTGCTGGATCTGCAGCGCAACGAAAGCCGTGGCGCATTGACCGGCACCTCGGACGAGCGGCGCAACCTGTTCCTCAAGTACATTCAGCCAATCGGTGATCGCACGATCCTGACCGCCGCCGTCAACCTCGACAACGCGGTGACGGACACGCCATATGGCACGCCGCTTGCCCTGATCGACAAGTATGGCCGCAACTTCTCGCTGAACGATGATCCGCGCAGCCAGGCGTACGGCCCTTACAACCGCGACAACTACACCACCGACTTCGAGTACCTCAAGATCGAGCACCGGTTCAACAACGGCCTGACGGTGTCTGACCAGCCCTATACCACGGCGTTCTACCATCGCGGCGTGCAGGCGAGCGATACCTCTCTGAGCACGCCCAACCTGACCACCACGGCGACCAAGACCTACTACATCAAGGGCGTTCCAACGGTGCTGGACGACGATGTGCCAGGAGCCGCCTACCAGAACGACTACCGTGCCTGGGGCAACATCCTGCGCCTGACGCAGGACACACCGTTTGGACAGGGCCGTGCCGGCTTCTGGTTCGAGAGCGAGGACAACACGCTCTACAAGACCAACGTCGTCCTGACCCGGGACCAGCAGGGCTACACCACCAAGCCGGGCGCCTCGACCTATCAGTACCTCTACTTCGACCGCTTGACCACGGCGCAGCCCTATGTCGAATTTGCCTGGCACCCGTTGCCGCGCCTGACCATCACCGCAGGCGTCAAGTACAGCTCCGTCACCCGCCATCTCGATGGCCCGCTGGTGCGCACCGTGAAAGGACCGGCGGACGACCATGCGACCTATAACAAGGCACTGCCTTCGGTGGACGTCAACTACAAGATCGACCCGCACCTTTCGGTGTTCGCCCAGGCGGCGAAAGGCTTCCTGACGCCGCCGCTGAACGTGTTCTACGCGCAGATCATCAACACGGTGCAGCCGTCCACTACCGACAACTACCAGATCGGCACCGTCTACCAGCATAACTGGTTGAGTGCTGATCTCGATCTCTACGACCTGCAGTACCACAATTATATCGCCAGCACCGTGATCGGCACCAACACCCTCTACACCAACCAGGGCAACGCCACCTTCGAGGGCGTCGAGCTGGAAGCGACGGCGCAGGTGGGGCTGGGCTTCGCGCTCTACGCCAACGGGTCCCTGAACCATGCCACCTACCACAATGGCGCGTCGGTCGCGCAGGCGCCGCGGCGCACCGCGGTGGCGGGCGTACTATTCGACCGCAAGGCGGTGATGCTCGCCGGCGACAGGCTCGACGCTTCGCTCCTGATTAAGGATGTCGGACCGCAGTACGGCCTCGATACCGGCCTGGTGAATAAGTTCCCGATCAAGTCCTACGACACCACAGACGCGGCGGTGCACTACCTGCTGCCGTTGCAACACAACCGGCACTTGGATCTCGGGATGCAGGTTACCAACCTTTTCAACAACACTAGTTTGATCGGCTATGCCGGCGCAGCGGCCGGCAACGGGGCGCCGCTCTACTGGGTCAACCCCGGCCGCGGGGTGTTCTTCAGCGTTTCGGCTCGGCTCTAGGTGTTCGGTCCCGGGTGGTATGACAGGCCGACTTTGAGCGCTCTGGCTGCTTGGTCCAGGTC
>CALMVN010000340.1 GCA_937873225.1 uncultured Acetobacteraceae bacterium | reverse complement strand
CCGCCAAAGGGCGGTCGCCCTTTGGAAACCCGATACCAGGATCGACAGGGCCTGGGGCCTCCGGCCCCGGCGGATCGAGCTGCGAAGCGGACCGATGGGCGGCGCCCTGCGGCTTGCCCGCCTGCCGGTCACACCCCGACGCCGCTGGTACTGGGCCGGCGATCCGACGCGGCTTCCGGTGCCCACGGCCCGACGGACGCTGCGTTCCGGGTCCGCGACAACCACGCCGGCCGTGCCCCGTCGCAGAGGCGAGGGGGCGTTCTCGCTCGTCCCGGCGCAGTTCACGATCGTTTGGAGGATCTGCTCAGGCATGGCGGTGAAGCCGCCGCCGGACCGGCTGTATGGCCGGCTGCGCAGTCACCCGCTGCGGCCGCGCCAGCAGCGCCTGCTCGACCTGACCCTGCCGCGGCTGCGCTTCTCGGTTCCCGACGACCCGGGCTCCGGCTTCGGCATCGTGCCCGGGGCGCTGTGGCTGGAGGTCGGCTTCGGCGGCGGCGAGCACGCGCTGGCGCAGAACCGCGCCCATCCGGAGATCGGGCTGATCGCCTGCGAGGTGTTCGAGAACGGGCTGTGCTCGCTGCTGGGCCGGCTGGTCCCCGAGGGCGGGGAGGACACCGCGCCGCTGCCGCCCGGCCTGCGCCTGTGGGACGACGACGCGCGCACCCTGCTGCGCGCGCTCCCCGATGCCTGCCTCGACCGGCTGTTCCTGCTGTTCCCCGATCCCTGGCCCAAGGCGCGCCATGCCAAGCGGCGCTTCGTGCATCCCGCGACCGTGCCCCTGCTGGCGCGCGTGCTGCGGCCCGGCGCCGAGTGGCGGGTCGCCAGCGACGACCCGACCTACCAGGCTTGGGTGGCGGAGGTGATGACGGCACCCGCCGCGCGGGCGCTGTTCGACGCGCCGGCGCCCGCTCCGGTCCGTCCGGAGGGCTGGCCGCCGACCCGCTACGAGGCCAAGGCGCTCGCCGCCGGCAGACAGCCACTGTACTGGTCGTTCACCCGTCGCGACTGAACCCGTCCGCTCGTCCTGCGCTGTCCGAAGGACCGAGGGAGACGGATCCGATGCTGACGCGCGTGGCGATCTACGAGGGCGCACTCCAGGCCGGCGGCGAGGACGCGTTCTTTGCCGACGTGGCCGCCCGGCTGGAGCCGATCTGGCGCTCCTTCCCCAACGTGCTGGACGTGCGCGTGCAGCGCGTGCTGCACGCCGATCCCGGCGCCATCCCCATCGTCATGGTGCTGGAGATGGACTTCGCCTCGCAGGAGGCGCTCGACCAGTCCCTGTCCTCGGACATCAAGACACGGTCGCACGCCCTGACCCTGGAGGTGCTCAAGCCGTTCAGCGGCCGGTTCTTCCACTTCGTGGCGGACAGCCGCAGCGTGCCCGCGCCCTGAGGCGTCCCGGCCCAGGCTCCTGCTTCAGGCCCCAGCTTCAGGCCCGAGCTTCAGGCCCCAGCTTCAGGCTCCGGCGTCATGCGACATGCGACGCTTCCGCCTGCTGCACCGCGACCTCCTCGCTCACCTTCACCCACAGCGCCGCCGCCTCGAGGTCGTCGGCCGCACGCAGCTCGGCGGCGCGCTTCAGCGCCCAGTTGCGCGCGTTGCGGCCGTGCTTGTTGATCATCAGCCGGGCCGCCTGGCGATAGCTCATGCGCGGACGCTTCGCCGCCGCGCCGCCCGCCATCCCGCCCAGTTCCATTCCGTCCATGCCCGCCATCACTCCGCGTCATCCGTCTCGATCAGGAACACCGCGAACTCGTCGCGGTCCTCGTCGGACACCTCGCCGTCTTCCATCGCCTCGGCGAAGCCGGCGTCGTAATGCGCCGTCTCGTCCGCCGTGGCCTCGCGCACCGTCAGCTTGGCCTCGCCGTCCCACACCGGCGCCCCGTTGCGCTCGAACTCCTGCAGCGCCTCGGTGACGTTGCCGGTTGCCGCCTCCTCCTGCGCCAGCGCCAGGGTGTCCTCGGGAAACACGAGGATCGGCTCGCCGCTGATCTCGATCACAAACAGGGGCATCACACTCGACCTTCCTGGACGGACTGGCTGAAATGGCGGGCTTGGCCGGGCGGGCACGAACCGGGCCCCGGCGGCGCGGCCACGTCCGGCGGTGACTTAACAGCATCGGCATGGCGGAAAAAGCCGCACGATTGCAAGCGTGCCATCGAATGTGCGGCATCGACCGCGATTCCCTTCTCCCGGGCGCACCGGAGGAGGCGATTCCCGGTTGCGCCTCCGGCTGTCTCGGTCGGACACTGCCAACGGCGCGGCACCACAGGGAGGCGACACCATGCAGACCCGGATCGAAGGCCAGACCCTGCCGGTGCTCTACGTGTCGCTCGACCCGTTCGAGACCCTGATCTCGGAAACCGGCGAGTTGTCCTGGAAGAGCCCGAACGTGGCGTTGCGCACCACCACCTCCGGAGCCGGCGCGTCGGGCTTCCTCGGTGCGGTGAAGCGATCGCTCGGCGGCGGCGGCCTGTTCATGACCGAGTATCGCGCCGAGGGCGGTCCCGGCCATCTCGCCTTCGCGGCGAAGATCCCGGGCAGCATCGTCGAGCACCGGATCGATCCCGGCCGGTCGTACCTGCTGCACCGGCACGGCTTCCTGTGCGCGACCGAAGGCGTCACGCTCGGGCTCGGGTTCCAGCGCTCGCTGGGCGCCGGCATCTTCGGCGGCGACGGGTTCCGGCTGCAGCAGGTGTCGGGGACCGGCACCTTCTGGAGCACGCTGGGCGGCGGCGTGGTGGAGCACGGCCTGGCGCCGGGCGAGGCGATCGACGTCCATCCCGGCCATGTCGGCATGTTCGAGGACAGCGTCGGCTTCGACATCACGATGCTGCCCGGCATCCGCAACAAGCTGTTCGGGGGCGACGGCTTCTTCCTGGCCAGGCTGACCGGGCCCGGGCGGATCTGGCTGCAGACCCTGACCGTGCCGAACCTCGCCCACGCGCTGGCGCCCTATCTCGGCGGCGAGACCGTGGGCGCCACCGCGGAAGGCTCCGCGCTGGGCGTGGCGGCATCGAGCCTCATCCGGCGCGCCTTCGAGTAGGCCGGGCGAGCAACGACACCCCCAGCGCCACCAGGAGGTTGAGCAGGAGCGCCAGCAGGGCGGTGGACACGCCGACCGTTTCCTGGCCGCCCAGGTGCAGCGCGTGCACCGGCTTCAGCCCGTCGGCGAACACCATGAAGCTGCCGCCCGCCATGCCGGCCGCCCAGCCCATCAGCAGCCCCGTCGGCGTCAGCCGGAGCGGCAGCAGCCCCAGCACCAGCGCCGGCAGCGTTTGCAGCACCCACACTCCGCCCAGCAGCTGCAGGTCGATGGCGAACAGCGGGTCCAGCAGCAGCACGAAGCCGAGCGCCGCCACCTTGACCAGCAGCGCCATCACCTGCGCGGCGCGGGTCCCTGCCCGGGCGGGAGCCGGCAGAAGGTTGCGCGTCAGGAGGTTGGCAGCCCCCACCGCCATCACCGCCGCCGGCACCAGCGCCCCGATCGCCACCGCGGCGAGGCAGAAGCCCGCGAACCAGCCGGGAAACACCAGCAGGAACAGCGACGGCACGATCGTGTTCGGGTGGGTGGTGCTGATGCCGGCCGCATGGGCCATCAGCCCGAGCAGCGCGATCAGCCCGAGCAGCAGGGTGTAGGCCGGCAGCATCACCGCGTTGCGCCGGATCGTGTCGGCGTTCCGCGCCGCCAGCACGCCGGTCAGGGTGTGCGGATACAGGAAGGCGGCCAGCGCCGAGCTCAGCGCCAGGGTGGCGTAGGGCACCGCCTGCCCCGCTCCCAGCACGTGGCCGGCCGGCGCCGGCCTCATGTGCCGGCCGGCTTCCGCGAACACCGCGCCGTAGCCGCCGAGATGGCGCGGGATCACCGTGACCGCGGCGATCACCGCGACATAGATCATGACGTCCTTCAGGAACGCCGTGACCGCCGGCGCGTGCAGGCCACCGAGCCATGTATAGGCGGCGAGCGCCGTGAAGGCGACCACCAGCGGCACCTCGCCAGGCAGCCCGAGCGCTCCCAGCACCGTGCGCATGCCGACCAGCTGCAGCGCGATGTAGGGCAGGATCGCCAGCAGCCCGGTCGCGGCTACCACCCGCTCCAGCGCGCGGCTGCCGGTGCGGGCGCGCACGATGTCGGCGGCGGTGGCGTGGCCGCCCGCCTTGGCGACCTGCCACAGCCGCGGCATCACCGCATACACGAACGGGTACACGATGATGGTGTAGGGCAGGGCGAAGAAGCCGTAGGCGCCGGTGGCGTAGACCAGCGCCGGCACCGCGATCACCGTGTAGGCGGTGTAGAAGTCGCCGCCGACCAGGAACCAGGTGATCCAGGTGCCGAACGAGCGGCCGCCCAGCCCCCACTCCTCCGTGGTCTCTGCCGCGGCCCGGCCGGTGCGCCCGCGCCGCCAGCCGGCCGAGGCGCCGAGCAGGATCGTCAGGGCGAACAGCAGCACGAACACCGCGATGCCGGCCGCACCCGGTCCGGCGGCTCCGTGAACGGCGTTCATGCCCGCTCCAGCCGCCAGACCAGCCAGATCAGCACGGAGGTCACCGGTATCCAGGCCAGCTGGTACCAGTAGAAGAACGGGAAGCCGAGCAGCGCCGGGCCGGGCCGGTCGTAGAACGGCACCCAGAGCAGCCCCGCGCACGGGAGCAGCAGAAGCAGCCACGCGATGCGGCGCAACGGCGACGCCGTCCTGTCTGGTGCCATGGCGCAGGGTCCCCTGGTTCCCGGAACCGCCTGCCTGCCCGATCGGACGGACCGGTTCAAGCGGCACCGGAACGTTCCCGTCCCGCGACGGAGGATCGTCAGCGCGTCCGCCGGTCCAGCTCGGCCAGGAGGTCGTCGCGCCGGGACAGCGCCTGCCCGTCGAGCGCGGCGACGGCGCGCAGGCCGAGGCTGCTGCCCAGGAACACCGCCTCCGCTTCCCGAAGCGCCTCCGGCGACAGCGACGCTTCCGCGGCGCCGCAGCGCTCGATCAGCAGCGCGCGCCGGATGCCGGGCAGGGCGCCGTCCGACACCGGCGGGGTCAGCAGCCGGCCGCGGCGCAGCACGAGCAGGCTGGCGGCCGAGGCTTCCGCCAGGAGCCCCCGCGTGTTGAGCAGCAGCGCGTCGCCGGCGCCGCGCCGCTCCGCCTCGATCCGCGCCAGCACCCCGTCGAGGTAGTTCAGCGACTTGATCCGCGACAACGGCGACCACTCGTTGCGCCGGGTGGTCGTGCACAGGACCGCGTGCACCGGGCCGGCCGGCGCCGGACTCGCCGCGGCCGCGGTGATCAGCCCGGTCGGCCGGCTTGCCTCCGGGGGAAGCAGGCCGCGCGGCGCCGGGCCGCGCGACAGCGTCAGCCGTGCGCTGCCGTCCCGCACCGCGTTGGCGCCGATCGTGGCGGCGAAGGCGGCGCCGAGCGCGTCGTCGTCCCACGGCACCGGGATCCCGAGCACCGCCGCACCGGCGCGCAGCCGGCCGAGGTGCCGATGAAGCTGCGCCGTCTGCCCGCCCGCGACCCGCACCGTTTCGAACAGCCCGTCGCCCAGGGTGAAGCCGCGGTCGTCCGGATCGATCGCGGCATCCCCGGACGCCAGCAGCGTGCCGTTCAGCCAGACGGTCATGCCTCGCCGCCGCCGCCGAGTGCCCGCAGCAGCGGCCGCAGCTTGAGCCGCATCTCCTCGTACTCCGCGGCCGGATCGGAGTCGGCGACGATGCCGCCGCCGGCCTGGGCGACCAGCATCGTGTCGGTCGCGACCACGGTGCGGATCACGATGCTGCTGTCCATGGCGCCGTCGAACCCGAGCCAGGCGATGCTGCCGCAGTACGGACCGCGACGCGACGCTTCCAGCTCGTCGATGATCTCCATGGCGCGGATCTTCGGAGCACCCGTGACCGAGCCGCCGGGAAAGGTGGCGCGCAGCAGGTCGACGGCGCCCAGCCCCGGACGCAGCTGCGCCCGCACCTCCGACACCAGGTGGTGCACGCTGGCGAAGGTTTCCGCGTCCCACAGCGCCGGCACCGTCACGCTGCCCGGGACGGCCACCCGGCCGAGGTCGTTGCGCATCAGGTCCACGATCATCAGGTTTTCCGCCCGATCCTTGGCGCTGCCGAGAAGTTCGGCGCGCAGCCGCCGGTCGGCCTCGGGATCGGCCGCGCGCGGCCGGGTGCCCTTGATCGGCCGGGTCTCGATTCGGCCATACGGGTCGAGCCGCAGGAAGCGCTCCGGCGAGGCGCTGAGCAGCGCCAGGGGCCCGAAGCCGAGATAGGCGGCAAACGGCGCCGGGCTGCCCGCCCGCAGCCTGAGGTAGAGCTCGGTGGCCGGGATCCCGGCAGCCCGCGGCGCCAGGTGGCGCAGGGTCAGGTTGGCCTGGAAGATGTCGCCGGCGCGGATGTAGTCGAGCACCCGGCGCACCCGGTCCTCGTACGCCGCCCGATCGAGGTCCGCCGTCCAGGCCAACGGTGGGACCGCCTGATGCGGCCGCGTCGAGGCTCGGTCCAGCAGGGCGAGCATCTCCCCGGCACGCCGGGCGGCGCGGTTGGCCCGTTCGGCCGGATCCGCTTCGGGCAGGCCGGACGACAGCACCCAGCAGCGCTTCTCCTGCCGGTCGAATGCCACCACCACGTCGTAGAAGGCGACGCTCATGTCGGGCAGGCGGAACGGGTCGGGATGGCGCGCCGGCAGCCGCTCCAGCACGCCGCCCAGCTCGTAGCCGAAGAACCCGACCGCACCGCCGGCGAACGGCACCGGGGCCGCGCCCGGCTCAAGGCGCCAGCGCGACAGCTCGGCCTCAACCGCACCGAACGGGTCGCCGCCGCGCCGGCTTCCATCCACCGTCACCCACCCCTCGCGCGCCTCTACCCGCCGGAACGGCCGCGCGCACAGCGTGCTGTAGCGGCTGCGTGCGTCGGGCGGCGCCGCGCTGTCGAGCCAGGCCAGGACGGGTTCGTCGCGAAGTGCCGCAAAGGCGTGTTCCGGCTCGCGCCAGGCCAACTCGCGGACATGCAGCATGACGGCGGAACCGGCGCGGCCTCCCTCCGAGGCCAGACCTCCAGCGGCTGCCGTGTTCCTCAGCCCAACGGGTCGGTCGAGAAGATCGGTGCGCCGTCATCGGCGGGTGCCGGGTCCGGATCGCCCGGACGCAGGGCCGGGGAGCCATCCGCCGCCATGGTCGGAGGCTGGACGAGCGGTGCCTGGTCCGGGCTCAGGTCGACGTCCGGATCGTTGATCGACGGCAGCGACGGGAAAACGGACATGGCGTGGATGACCTCGGTCTGATCGGGTTCCGAACGCCCGCTGACGGCTCCGGTTCGTGTCCGCACGCCGAGCGTCGCGACGCCGATCAGGTTCCCGATGATCGTCTGGCCGCGGCCGTGCTTCATGCTAGGCTCGCCCGGTGACGCTCCCGGACGACCAGCCCCCAGACCAGCCGATCGCGGTGCCGGCCGACGTGCTGCCCTGGACCATCCACCCGGCCCTGACCGAGGAGCGGCTGCGCGTGTGCGCGCTGCTGCTGGCGCACGCGCGTCGCGACGCGGTGCGGCTCGCCTCGGTCGAGATGGGCGACGATACCTGGTCGATCGGCTGCCGCGCCTATGCCTTCGGCCGCCAGCGCCTGCAGCGGGCGGCGGAGCGCGGCACCCACAACTGGCTCACCGTGCTCGACGGCAGCCACCACTTCGTGTTCCTGATCGAGGACGTGCCGGTGCGCTTCTTCCGCGGCTCGGCCGACGACCCGACCAGCCGCACCCTGCGCCGCCAGGTGATCGAGGCGCAGCAGCTGACCATGGCGCTGGGCGGGGACAAGGCGGAGGGGCTCGTGTTCCGGCTGGCGCTGGAAGCCGCCCCCGCGGGTGCTGTCGACCGCGTGGTGTTCCTGGCGCTGCGCGGCGAGGACGGCCGGGTGGAGTGCTTCTGGCCGATCCCGCTCGACGTGCAGGGAGAGGCGTCGGCGCATGCACCGGGCGCCGAGCCGACGCAGCTGCGCCTGCTCGGCGCCGACGCCAGCGACGTGCTGGTCTCGGCGTCGCCCGGCAAGGGCCGGCCGCCCTCTGGATCCCGTCGCCGGATGCCGCGCTGACGCGTCAGCGCGGGTCCGGGCGTTCCGGCTGCCAGGAGGCGAGCGACACCAGCGGCGACGAGGGCAGGCGGCCGGCATCGGCCAGCGCCGCGCCGCCCGTGTCCGACACCTGACCGCCGACCAGGAAGCTCGACCTGCTGTCGATCAGCAGCGAGGCCTCGGCGAAGCGTCCCTGCGTCGTCTGCACCGCGGACTGCCCGTGCAGGCGCTCGCTGCGCATGGTGCCGTTTCCGGCGATCGACACGGATCCCTGCCCGGCCTGGATGATGTCGATCCGGCATCCCACCGGCAGCCCGTTCGGCACCGTGAGCTTGAGCGACCTGTCGGAGGTGCTGCGCATGATCGTTCCGCAGTCGGCCTTCCTGACCGCGCGCGTTTCCGCGACGCCCTCGACCGGCGAGGCGCTCGCCTGCATCACGCCGCTGACGTAAACCCCGTTGATCCGCGCGGTGCCGTTCTGGATCGTGTTGCCGTGCCCGTCGAGCGAGAAGTACTGCACGCCCGAGCCGTCCATGGCGCGCAGGGCGTAGTTCCAGGCGGCACCGGAACCGGCCTGCACCAGAACGCCGGTGTCGCCGTTGCCGATGGTGGCGTCGTATACGGCGCCGTACATGGTGGTGCCGAGGTTGATGACGCCTTCCTGTATGTCGACGGCAAGGTTGGCGACGTTTGTCGCACGGTTGACCGACGACGCGACCATTTCGGTGTCGGACAGGAATCCCATGCCGGTGTTCTGCGTGTCCAGCAGCAGGCCGCTGCCGTCGCTGTTCGGCCCGTCCTGCCGCAGCATCGCATACAGGCAGTCGACCTCGCCGACCGTGCCGGCCGCAAGGTAGTTGCTCTTGGAGCACTTCACGTTCACGCCGACCTGCGCCGTTTGCGGGCCGTTCGTTCCGCTTCCCGGCGACACCAGCGTCACCGCCTCGGCCGCAGCCGGAGCACCGCCGGGTGCGGACAGGTTGATGACCACCGGGTTGGTGATGGTCGGCAGGGTTTGCGCAGCCGCTCCGACGACGCAGGACGATACGGCGCAGGCCAGAGCGACCCGGATACCAATGCTCATCAGGATGTTCCTTGGCTGTCTGATCTCGTGCGGAACGTGACGGATGCTTATCGTTCCGTTAGAAGGCAATGCCGACAGACGATCCGGTTTCTGAAAACAACGTTTTCCTGACAGGAAAATCTCGGAGATAACAATGCGGCAGACACGTTCCCGAACCTCCTTGTTCTCCCGACATGACGCTGCCGGATTAAAGCAACGCATAATCGTTAGCAAGCCAAGGATCGGAAAAACCGCGATGCTGATTCATGCGTTGCGATATCGTATCGTGTTGCGTCGTGCTGCGCGATGCGGCCGGCTCGCACGGTTGCGTCCGGAGCGCGGCGTCGCTCCCGTGCCGCCGCCGGTCCCGCGCGGCGGCGGGCCTGCAGCCGGACCAACGCGTCGGCGGAACGCGAACGTCCGTGCATCGAGGCGATCCTCTGCCTGCGGGATGCGCCGTGCTATGGGAGGCTCGTGATCCTCCCGATGCGACGGACTTCCTCCTTGTTCTCGACCGCCCCGGCCCCCGACCCGTCCTTCCGGCTTCCTCCGGCATGATCGCCCTCCTCACCGGGCGTCTGGCCCAGGTCGAGGCCGACCGCTGCGTGGTGGACGTGGGCGGCGTCGGCTACCTGGTGCAGGCCTCGACACGCACCCTGTCGGCGCTGCCGCACCCGCCCGAGGTGGCGCGCGTGCTGGGCGAGACGGTGGTGCGCGAGGACGCGATCCTGCTCTACGGCTTCGCCGAGGCGGCCGAGCGCGACTGGTTCCGGCTGCTCACCACGGTGCAGGGCGTCGGCGCCAAGGTGGCGCTGGGCATCCTGTCGGCGCTGTCGCCGCGCGACCTGGTGGCGATCATCGCCAGCGCCGACCGGGCGAGCCTGACCCGCGCGCCCGGCGTCGGCCCGCGCCTGGCCGACCGCATCCTGGGCGAGCTCAAGGACAAGGCGGGCGTGATGCCCACCGGCAGCGGAACCGCCGCGGCCGGGTCCGTCGTCGGCGGCGGGCTCGAAGGCGACGCGCTGGCGGCGTTGGCCGGCCTCGGCTTCCGACGGGTCGAGGCGCATCCGGTGGTGGGCCGCGTGGTCGAGCGGCTGGGGCAGGGGGCGCGGCTCGACGCGGTGATCCGCGACAGCCTGAAGGAGCTGGCGCGATGAGCGACGCGGAGGGAAGGAGCCGGCGCACCATCGACGCCCGGCGCGCGGACGAGGACGCGGCCGAGGCCACGCTGCGCCCGCAGCTGCTCGACGACTTCGTCGGCCAGCGCGCCAGCCGGGAGAACCTGTCGATCTTCATCCAGGCCGCCCGCGGACGCGGCGAGGCGCTGGACCACGTGCTGCTGCACGGGCCGCCTGGCCTGGGCAAGACCACGCTGGCGCAGATCGTGGCGCGCGAGCTGGGCGTCGGCTTCCGCGCCACCTCCGGCCCGGTGATCCAGCGCTCCGGCGACCTCGCCGCGATCCTGACCAACCTGCAGCCGCGCGACGTGCTGTTCATCGACGAGATCCACCGGCTGCAGCCGGCGATCGAGGAGATCCTCTACCCCGCGATGGAGGACTTCCAGCTCGACCTGATCATCGGCGAGGGGCCGGCCGCCCGCTCGGTGCGGATCGACCTGCAGCCCTTCACCCTGGTCGCCGCCACCACCCGCGCCGGCCTGCTGGCGACGCCGCTTCGCGACCGCTTCGGCATCCCGCTGCGCCTGGTGTTCTACACGCCCGAGGAGCTGCGCCGGATCGTGTCCCGCGGCGCCGAGAAGCTGCGCTTCGCGCTCGAGCCCGACGGCGCCGAGGAGATCGCCCGACGCTCCCGCGGCACCCCGCGCGTGGCCGGCCGCCTGCTGCGCCGCGTGCGCGACTTCGCCTCGGTCGGCCGCAGCGGCGACGGCCCGGTGGACCGTGCGCTCGCCGACGCCGCGCTGTCGCGCCTGGAGGTGGACACGCTCGGGCTCGACGCCATGGACCGGCGCTACCTGCGCCGCATCGCCGAGCACCACAACGGCGGCCCGGTGGGGGTGGAAACCCTGGCCGCCGCCCTGGCGGAGGCGCGCGACACCCTGGAGGACGTGGTCGAGCCGTTCCTGATCCAGGAAGGCCTGGTGCTGCGCACCAGCCGCGGCCGGGTGCTGGCCGACCGCGGCTGGGCCCATCTCGGGCTGAAGCCGCCGGCCGGCGAGCGGCTGCAGTTCGACCTGCTGTCCGAGGACTGAGGCGGCCGTGCCGGCGCATCGCACCGCGTTCCGGGTGTACTACGAGGACACCGACGCCGGCGGGGTGATGTATCACGCCCAGTACCTCGCCTTTGCCGAGCGCGGCCGGAGCGAGGCGCTGCGCGAGGCGGGCGTGCCGGCGACGCTGCTGCTGGAGCGGCACGGGATCGCCTTCGTGGTGCGTCGCCTGGCCGCCGAGTACCTCCGCCCGCTCCGGCTCGACGCGCTGGTGACGGTGGACACCGTCCTGCGCGAGCAGCGTGCCGCCAGCCTGCACCTGCGCCAGACGCTGTCGGCAGGCGACGTGGCTGCCGCCATCCTCGACGTCACCGTGGCGACGGTGCGCATGGCCGACCTGCGGCCGGTACGCCTGCCGGAGCCGTGGGCCACGGTGCTGGGCGGCCTCGCCGGCTGACCTCCATCCTCATCCTCACCTTGGGGCCGGGTTAAAAACCGGTCACCTGCAACAGGCTACGGGACAAAGCTTCTGCTCCGGCTGAAAACCCTCTAGGGAAGCCCGGCGGAACGATGGCATCGGCCGGCCGGCCCGGTGCTGCGAAGGAGGCGTGTTTGGATCGGGCGGTTGATGCGGCAAACCTGGCTGCGGCGACGGGTGGGGACCTTTCGCTGTGGAGCCTGTTCATCCAGGCCTCCTTCGTCGTCAAGCTGGTGATGCTGGGGCTGGTCGGCGCCAGCGTGTGGGTCTGGGCGATCATCTTCGAGAAGACGGTCTCGGTGCGTCGCGCCAACCGGCAGGCGGCGGGCTTCGAGGACCGGTTCTGGTCCGGCGGCAGCCTGGACGACCTGTACGAGACCGACGGCGCCAAGCCGATGCACCCGATGGCGGCCGTGTTCGGCGCCGCCATGGGCGAGTGGCGGCGCAGCGCGCGGGTGTCCGGCGCCGACCTGTCGCGCGGCAGCGTGCGCGAGCGGGTCGACCGCGCCATGGCCATCACCGTGACCCGCGAGCTGGAGCGGCTGGAGCGCTGGATGATCTTCCTCGCCACCGTGGGCTCCACCGCGCCGTTCATCGGCCTGTTCGGCACCGTGTGGGGCATCATGCACTCGTTCTCGGCGATCGCGGCGATGCACAACACCAACCTCAGCGTGGTCGCACCCGGCATCGCCGAGGCGCTGTTCGCCACCGCGATCGGCCTGGTGGCGGCGATCCCGGCGGTGATCGCCTACAACAAGATCAACCAGGACCTGTCCCGCTTCGCCGCCCGCCTGGAAGCGTTCGGCACCGAGTTCGGCGCGATCCTGTCGCGCCAGTCCGAGGAAAGGGTCTGACGGCGATGGCGATGCAGCTGGGCGGCGGCCGAAACGGAGGCATCGGCGGGCGCGGCCGGCACCGGCCGATGTCGGAGATCAACGTCACCCCCCTGGTGGACGTGATGCTGGTGCTGCTGATCATCTTCATGGTCACCGCACCGCTGATGACCAGCGGCGTGAACGTCGACCTGCCCAAGACCAACGCAGCCCCGATCAACGCCGACACCAAGCCGATCACGCTCACCATCAAGGGCGACGGCAGCCTGTTCCTGGGCGACGATCCCGTGACCAACGACCAGCTGGTGGCGAAGCTGCAGGCGGCGTCGCAGAACGACCCCAACCACCGCATCTTCGTGCGCGGCGACCAGCACATCGACTACGGCCGGGTGATGCAGGTGATGGGCACCATCACCGGCGGCGGCTTCACCCATGTCGCCCTGCTGGCCGAGCAGCCGCAGCCCGGCGGCGGTCCGGCGCACTGAGCCGGGACCTGCTGGAGTCCCATCGTGGTCCGGACGCGACCTGACGACACGAGCCGCCTGAAGCGGGCCGCCCTCCTGTCCGGCGGCCTGCACCTGCTGCTCGTGCTGTGCTTCGTCATCGCCATCCCCCCGATCGCCAAGCCGCCGGAGCCGCCCGACGCGCCGGCGATCGAGATGGACTTCGTCGGCCCGCCGTCCAAGGCGCGCCGCGGCGACCAGCCGACGCCCAAGCCGGTGGAGGCGCCGTCAAGGGTGGAGAAGGTGGC
>CALMVN010000339.1:3345-3638 GCA_937873225.1 uncultured Acetobacteraceae bacterium | reverse complement strand
GCTCGCAATCCCCGCCGCCGTGATCGCGCAGGTGAAGCGCATCGTGCCTGGCAGCGCGGTTGCCGTGGCCGAAGCGACCTCGCACTCGTCCCCGACCTGCGCCGCCCCGCTCTTGCTGTCCTTTGCCGTCATGGTCGCGACGGTTCCGGACACCGCGACTGCCGGGTAGCTGAGCGTGGTCGGGGTCGTAGTGCGGCCAGCGTGGGTGATGGAGCCCGAGATGGCGCTGACCGAGGCGGCTGTCGCGTAGGCCGGGCAGTTGGGCGTGCCGTCGGCGTTGGCGGGGCAGGCCT
>CALMVN010000339.1:0-3335 GCA_937873225.1 uncultured Acetobacteraceae bacterium | reverse complement strand
GTGGCTGCTCCGGACGCCGCTTCGATCGTCTCTCCGGATCCGGCCGTGATCGTGTAGGCATCCGCGACCACGGACACCTGCAGCACGCCGATCCGGCAGCCCAGCGGCAGCCCGGTCGGAACCGAGATGCTGCCGGTCGCCGTGCCGTTCCAGCGCACCGTACCGCCGCAGTCGCCGGCCGCCAGCGCGCCGCCGGTGGTGATCGTCCGCACGCCCTGACCCTGTCCGGCGTAGAGCGGCCACCAGTCGGTGTAGAGGACGTTGCTGGAACCGGTGGTCATCCGCATGTAGCCGAACACCGGATTCGCGGCATTCGGAGCGCCCACGGCCTGCACGTAGTGCCCCTGCACCCAATACCCGCTCGTGGGCATTGCATAATTGACCTTGAGCGGCGCGGTCAGCATCGTATCGAACGCCGCGTCCTGCGGGTTGCTGTCCCACGGCTCGACCTCGAAGCCGATCTGGTGGATCTCGCCGATGCCCTGGCTCGACGTGTTGAGGTAGTTCATTCCCCCAACGTTGTTCGCCCTGTCGATGTTGTCGTGCAGGTAGTAGCCGGCCGTCGGCACGGTGTCGGAGGGCAGCCCGGCCACGTCCACCGACACGTTCTCCAGCGTGTTCCATCCCATCTCGGTCCCTGCGCCGGAAGGCAGGTAGACGCCGACCGGGCCGGCCGCGCTGGACCACGTGCCGTCGAAGGCGTGGGTGTTGCTGCCGGCCGTCACCACCTTGCGGGTCGGCGACTTGAAGAAGGGGTCCCCGTCCAACAGATTGTGGTCGAACTGCAGATCAACGCGCCCGGTCGCGTTGACGAACAGGGCTTCGGCGCTGAAGTCGAAGAACGTGTTCTCGCTGGCGACCACATCCTTCCAGTGGCCGTTGCCCTGGATCTTGAGGCCGATGCTCTGGCCCGAGCAGTCGTTGCCGGTGATGCGGATGTCGTAGCCGTAACCGCCCTGGAGATCGAAACAGGTCGCCTCGATGTCGCCCTCGGCCAAGGTCGGATTGCCGGCCGTGCTCCCGTTGCCGTTCGGGTTGGCGGCACGCGTGCCCAGCGTCGTGAAGTCGAGGCCCTGGTTGAGGCGGTTCCAGTTCTGGTAGCGGGAGTCTGTGCCGTTGGTCGCGGGGAACAGGCGGGCGACGGTGTTCCCGACGATGTTGATGGTGTGCGAGCCACCGATCGCCGTTGCCGTCGTGCTGCCAGTGTTGCCCGTGAACTCGGGATAGGGGTTGACAACCGTCCCGAAGGTGGCGTCGGCGCTGGTGCTGTCGTTCTCGCCGGGGATGGCGTTGAGCGGCCCCTTCTGCGCCGAATAGCCAGCGATGGTGATGAAGTCCACACCACCGTTTTCGTTGTCGATGTTGGTCCGGCTCATCAGGTTTGCGCCGATGTTGCCGGATATGTTGATGATCGCGCTGGCCGACATGCCCTCTTCGCTGCCGCCAGTGGATGGCGTCACGGTCTCGACGTTGATCGCCTGCTGCTGCACGCTGTCGAACATGTTGCCGGTGATGTTCGTGATTCGAGCGGCCAGGACCCGGATGCCCTGGTTGTCGAAGAACTTGTTGCCGACGATGTTGAGCGAGCGGCGCACGCCCTCCGGATCGGTCGTATAGGAGTGCGCGGAGAAGCCATCGTCGGCGTTGTGCTGGAATAGGTTGTGGACGACGTTGACCTGGTCGCTGCCATCCATGTTGGTGCCATCGGTGCCGGTATACCGGATGGTGTTGTCCTCGTAGTCGACACCGTGGGCGTTCCGGATGATCGCGCCCATGTAGCGATGATATTCCGAGGTCACGCGGCGCATGGTGATGTCGGTGCCGCCGACCAGGAAGATCGGGATGTTCTCGTATAGGCCGGACGCGGGAAGCGAGGTCGTGGTCGGATCCCATGTGCCGCGGACGGTGAAGTCCTCCAGCGTGATGTCCGACGCGTTCTGCGACACGATCAGGTTGTAGGCCGTGGCCGCCGGCTGATAGTCGTTGGCGTAGTAGAGGACGGTCTGCCTCTCATCGATGCCCGCCAAGGTGGTCGAGGCTGGTATGAAGAAGCCGCCCTGCGCCTGATAGCCGGCCGCTGGCGCCGGGCCGCTGAGTGCCGAGACGTTGGGGATCGGGCCAGCGGTCAGGCCTTGGCTGGACGGCCACAGAAGGCGCATCCCGGGATGCAGGTTGGCGTAGGCGATGCCTGCCGAGAACGCGGCATCATCCGTGGTGACATCGCCCAGCGCGCCGTGGTTCGCCATGTTCCAGGTGTCGGACGACATCGCGGCTAGGGTGCGGCCGATGCCGCCGTAGAGGTCCGCGACCATGCCCGGATGCGCCGAGCTGCTGGCCTGCAGCGCATAGAGCGCGGTGTTCTGCAGGAAGGTGTCGAGCCTGGCGTAGAGCGTTCCGGCTATGGTGACGGGCTGCGGGGCCAGGTCTGTCGTGCCGGCTTGCACCGAGCCCGCTGACGCCGCCGCGACCGCGGCAGCCGTGGTAGCCGCGCCACCTCCGGTCGGCGTGATCTTGGCCGGCGACAGGTCGGTGCTCGACGTGACCGATGCCGAAGCCGACAGCGCCGTCCCGGTATCGGTCCATGCGCCGGCCGTCTTCCGGTAGATCTCGCCGTTCGTGCTGAGGATGAACGTGTCGCCGTTGAGGCCGGTCCCAGCGCTGGGGACGGTGCTGCCGGTGGTGGTGCTGTTGCCGGGTGTGCCGGTCTCGGGCGTGCCAGGCGACGGCACCTGCGCGTGCGCCACGCCCAGGCTGAGAACGAGCGCCGAGGACGCCAGGAGGAGGTGCTTCATCACTGGCCCACCGAGATGGTTGCGCTGGAGCCGGTGTCCTGCCCGATCACCAGGCTTGCGTACTGCCCCGGGACCGCGACGGTCAGGGATGCGGCGGTCGTGGTCGAGGTCGCAGCTGTGGCGGTCGTGGTGTTGTAGTAGCCGATCAGCTCGCCCGCGCCGTTGGTGACGGAGACGCTCCCGGCGCCCTTCTGCTTGACCACGACGCGGCAACCCGCGCCCAGTGCCGACGGAACCGTGATGGTCGTAGCCGAGGCCGAGGTCACCGGGATCATCGTGCCGCAGTCGGCCTGCGTCAGGGCGTATGAGGCCGTCTGCGGGTTGTCCGGCAGCGCCGCCAGCCGCGTGGTCCCCGTATGCGTCTCCGTGCCGGAATGGGTTTCGGTGCCGGCGACGGCCATGCCGCCGGCCACCGCGATCCCCGTTCCGTCCAGATGGATGGACAGCGGGATGAATGCGCTGTTGGCTTCCGTCCAGTCGAGCCGCGACGGCGACGTGTTCCAGTTCAGGTGCACGCGGTCCGTGGCGGCGCCGTAGATATTC
>CALMVN010000338.1 GCA_937873225.1 uncultured Acetobacteraceae bacterium | reverse complement strand
GGGACGGGAGGCGGAGCGACGGTGGATCAGGCGGACGGTGGCCGGTCCGGTGGCTGCAACGGCTGCGGATGGTCTGGAGGCAGGATCGAGCGGCGGATCGGAAGCGGCGGCGCCGTCATGCGGCATGGTTTCCTCCACGGGCGCGTTCGATACGCCTGCGGATTATCCGCTCCGGGCCGGTGACGGGCAAGAGGACAAGGGCGGCGGCAGCGGGATTCGTCTTTCGGCTGCCTGCTTGCCGAGGGACGGCCGGTGGAGCGTCGGCCGGCTGGTTCCTGTCGCCGCGACGGGCGCGGCGTCACCGTGCCGCACGAGTATTGTCCGGGCCGGATCGGGCGGGCAGGGGAAGTTGTCGACAGGATGCCAAGCATAGGCGTGCTCGTCGAGCACCGGCACCTGTTTCGACAGGGGAAGGATCAAGGAGATGACGCCGAAGGGGTTTTCCTCAAATACAGGAAGGCGGTCATGATGCACGGTTACGGTAATTTCTTTCCCGCAATGGCGGTTTGATTCGCAGTGGCACGACCCAACCGGATTTAAACGTAAAAATCTTGTCAAAAAGCGATAAAGTTTTCTTGTACCCCGGCTAACGCTTTGTTAGCGTTCGGTGTCGACCCATCAGGATGTGGACACACCAGAATGCCACGCGCACTCCCTTGGACTTCGGATCAGGACGCCTCGTTGACGGCACTTCTCGAGCAACGTGGATCAACCCTGCGCAAGGCCGCACAGCAACTCGGCGTCAGCCGGAGCTTCGCGCAACGTCGCGCCAAGTTGCTGCACAAGCAGAGCGTACGGTCGATCTGCACCCAGGATCGCGAGGAGGCAGGTTCGGCACCGTTGCCGGCCGGCCATCCGATCACCTGGAGCGCCATCAACTGCCTCGCGGCGGAAGACATCAGCCGGTCGGCTTGTCGATGAGGGTGACGCCCGGCGGGCAACGGCGCAGTCCCGCATGCGGCCGCGCCTCGATCCCCTTTGACGTCTTGATCCAGGACTGACGATGAACATTGACTGCAAGGCCAACATGATGCCGGTCGACGTGCCGGTGTCGCTGGTGACGGCACCCGTCGTACTCGGTGGCGAGCGGGCTCCGAAGGAGCGACTCGGCAAGGGGCAGGAGATACGGATCAAGGACGAGGTCCAGCAGGTCGTCACCGGCCTGGCGACGCTGGCGAAGGGCGGGGACATCGACCAGGCGCAGTCCTCGGCTGCCGAGCGCTGGTATCGCGACTACGTCATGGGCGTGGTGGGCGCGCGCGACCCGGAAGCGCGCAGATCCGGCAAGGCGCCGGACATCCACGCGTCGATGCTGGCGCGGACGGCGGCGATCGGGCGGTGCAGGGCCGTCCGCCAGGGGCTGGGGTTGTGCGGCGAGATCCGGTTGAAGCTGCTTCTGGTCGACGAGCTGTCGTTTTCCGCCATCGCGGCGAAGCTGCTTCCGGGGGACGTCAACGGCCGGAAGAAGGTGGCCGCCCAGGTGTCGTTCCTTCTGGAACAGCTGGCGGAGCTGTATGCGGAGCTGGACCGGCAGCGGACGCGCGGTGCGAAGGCGTCGTCATAGGGTTTCCTGCCCTCGTCCACGGACCGTCCGGAGGCGGCGTGCAGGCAGCACGCCGCCTTCACTTTTTCCAGAGCGGCGATCACATTACGGTTAAATAACGGTTGACGCTGGATCCAGGTCGAGGTATAAGTTTCTCATACTGAAATTGTTGCGCCCGCCGAGGAAACTCGGCGGGTTTTCTTTTACCCGAAACGATAGGTGACCGCCATGTTCACGAACTCGGCCCAGATCGTGTGCGGAGACGTGGTTGCCTGCGGCGCCTCGGTCTACGTCGTGCAGGAGATGGGGGAGGACGAGCTCACCCTGCTGCGCATGGAAAGCCAGTGCGGCGTGCGGCATCGTGCGGACGTGGTGCCGGAGCACTGGTCCGACCTCGCCTTGAGCGGGCTGCCCTTGCAGGACGTCGTGATCCGCTGCGTGCCGATCCGGCGCTACGGCACCGCCAACCTCACCAAGCTGGGCGCGCTGCCGGACACGTTGCGCAAACGGATCGTGGCGGCGCTCAAGCGCGAGGCGATGGTGCGGCGTTTCGAGGATTCGCCGTCGGTGCGCAGCAACCTGCTCGCCTCCACGGCCTCGCGCGGACGACGCGTGGGCGCCGTGCGCTACGCCTGAGGCCGCGCATGACCGATGCCCACCGCGACGGGGCGGACGAGAACGGCGGCCAGGCCGCAACCAGCAACAGGCTGGCCCGTCAGTGCTTCCTGTCCACGCTGAGCAGGACAGGCAACACGTCGCAGGCCTGCCAGACCAGCGGCCTGACCAGACGACAGGTCATGACCCTGCGCGAGCGCGACAGGGCGTTCGACCGGGCCTATGACGACGCGATGAACGACGCCGCCGACCTCCTGGAAGCGGAAGCGTGGCGACGGGCGCTGGAAGGAACAGAGCAGCCGGTGCTCAAGGGCGGCCAGGCGGTCGTCGTGCGGCGCTACAGCGATCCGCTGCTGATGATGCTGCTGCGCGGCTGCAGGCCCGAGAAGTTCCGCATGCACGGCCGCATGTCCATGCCGGCCGATCCGATGATCGGCATCAGGGAGATCATGACCGACGATGATCCTTCCTGCACCGAGGACGAACTGCCTTGATGCCCGGCCGGCGCTGACGCCGGCGCAGTGGAGCATCTACGGCGCCGGATGGGAGGGCTCCGTACGGTTCCGCGTCGCGGTGTGCGGCCGCCGCTTCGGCAAGGCGCTCGCGCTGGACACCAGGCTGCCGTCGCCGGACGGCTGGACCACCATGGGGCGGGTTCAGGAAGGTACGCGCTTGTTCGACGAGGCCGGGCGGGTGTGCACGGTGACGTTTGCCACCGAGATCATGCTCGGGCGTCCGTGCAACACGGTCTCCTTCGAGAATGGCGCGGCGGTGGTCGCCGATGACGGGCACCTTTGGCAGGTGCATGACGAGACGGCAGGCAGGCCGCGCCTGCTGACGACGCTGGAGTTGCGGTCCGGCCTGGCGGGCGGGCAGAGCTATCGCATTGCCGGTTGCCGGCCCCTGGCGGATGGCCTGGACAGGCGGCGGAGGCTTCTGCGCCGGTTGTGCAGGCGATACGGGCGCTGGCAGCGGGATCGCGGGTGGAGCATCGACAGCACCGGCTGGCTGGCGGGGATCGTCCAGTCGCTGTGCGCGGCGCTGGGCCTGGTGCCGCGTCGGAGCGTCTCGCCGGGGCGCGTCACGGTGAGCTGGCGGGCGGACAGGGCGCACCGCTGGCACCGGATCAGCGCGATCACGGTTGTGCCGAGCCGGGCGGTGCGCTGCATCCAGGTGGACAGCCCGTCGCGGCTGTTCCTGTGCAGCGAGGCGCTGATCCCCACGCACAACACGTTCCTCATGGCGGAGGAGCTGCGTCGGGCGGCGCGGCTTGCGGTGCGACGCAACGTGGGTGTCGAGAACGAGATCTGGTACGGGGCGCCGACCTTCCTGCAGGCCAAGCGGGTCATGTGGGGACGGGTGAAGCGGGCGATCCCGCGCTCCTGGATCGCCGGACGGCCGAACGAGACGACGTGCAGCCTGCGGCTGCTGTCGGGTCACGTGATCCGGCTGGTCGGGCTCGACGCGTCGGAGAACCTGCGCGGGTCGGGGCTGTGGTTCTTCGGCGGCGACGAGTGGGCGGACTGCCGGCCGAGCGCCTGGCGGGAGGTGATACGGCCGATGCTGTCGACGGCGCGCGGGCATGCGCTGTTCATCGGCACGCCGAAGGGGTTCGACCATTTCCGCGACGCCTACCTGCTCGGGCAGCCGGGTGGCGATCCGAGCTACCGGTCGTTCCTGTTCACCACGGCCGACGGCGGCAACGTGCCGCCGGAGGAGCTCGAGGCGGCGCGTCGGGAGCTGGACCTGCGCACCTGGCAGCAGGAGTACTGCGCCAGCTTCGAAACCTATGCGGGCCGCGTCGTCTACGCCTTCAGCCGGGCCGGGAACGTCAAGCGTTCCGGGTACGACCCGAACAGGCCGTTGCATGTGGGGATGGACTTCAACGTCAACCCCATGTCGGCGACGATCTGGCAGGAGCAGGGCGAGACGACGCGGCAGATCGACGAGATCGTGCTGCCGACCTCGAACACCGACGAGATGGCGGGCGAGATCGCGCGGCGCTACGGGCGCGACGGGTTCGAGCCGGGACGGCGGGAGGTCGGGCACATCACGGTGTATCCGGATCCGGCCGGTGCGCAGCGGCGCAGCTCGGCCGGCGGCCGCACCGACATCGGCATCCTGCGCGAGAAGGGGTTCGCGGTGTGCGCGTCGCGGTCGCATCCGCCGGTTCGCGACCGGATGAACGTGATGAACAGGCAGTTCCGGAGCGCGGACGGGCAGGTGCTGGCGACGGTGGATCCGCGCTGCGTCCGCTCGATCGAGGCCTACGAGCGCCTGGTGTTCAGGGAAGGCACCGGCGAGCCGGACAAGACGCAGGGCTTCGATCATCTCGTGGATGCGAGCGGATACTACCTGTTCGGGCGTCAGAACAGGATGTCCTCCGCCAGCACCAGCAGCTTCATGGAGCGGTGACCGCATGGATTGGCTGGCTTTGCAGGCGAACATGCCACGTGACCCGACGATGTCGCGGCGGAGCTTCCGCCTGGGCGCTCTGGAGGCGGTGCTGGAAGGGCGGCAGTACGATTCGCTGTCCTACCCGTTCTCGAAGGAGCGCAGCGACGCCGGCGAGTACATCCCGCTCGACCAGCGCCGGCCGTCGGTGCGTACCGGCCTGTGCCGCGTGGTGGTGGAGGATTCCGTGTCCCTGCTGTTCAGCGAGGGGCACTGGCCGTCGATCCGGGCCGACGACGCGCGCACCGCCAGCGTGCTGTCGCAGGTGGTGGACGAGTGCCGGCTCAACGAGACCATGCTGGAAGCGGCGACCAGGGGAGCGGTCGGCTCGGTCGCGATCCAGCTGCGCGTGGTGAAGAGCAGGCCGTTCTTCGAGGTGCTGTCGACCAAGTTCCTGACGCCGTGCTGGCGCCGCGACGATCCGCGCGAGCTGGACAGCGTCACCGAGTGCTACAAGGTGGGCGACCACGACCTCATCGCGCAGGGCTATCCGGTCGATCCCGGTTCGGGGCCGTACTGGTTCAAGCGGGTGTGGGACGACCAGGCGGAGCTGTGGTTCAAGCCGGTGCCGATCGGCGAGGATCCGCGCGGCATGGCGGTCGATCCGGAGCGCAGCGTGGTGCACGGGCTGGGCTTCGTGCCGATCGTGTGGATACGCAACATCTCCGGCAGCGGCGGGCACGATCCCGACGGGCCGGACGGGACCTGCACCTTCGCAGCGGCGATCGACACGGTGATCGAGGCCGACTACCTGCTGTCCCAGGCCGGGCGCGGGCTCAAGTACGGATCGGATCCGACGCTGGTGCTGAAGGATCCGTCGGCAGGGCTCGGCAGCGGCGCCGCACAGGTGCGTACCGGGGGTGCGGCGACCGCGCTGACCTTGCCGCCCGAAGGCGACGCCAAGCTGCTGGAGATCAACGGCAACGCCGCCGCGGCCGTGCTCGCGCACGTGAAGGAGCTTCGCGCGATCGCGCTGGAGGCGATGCACGGGAACCGGGCGCATGGCGACCGGATGGGTGTCGCGCAGAGCGGCCGGGCCATCGAGCTGATGTGCCAGGGGCTGATCTGGCTCGCCGACCGGTTGCGCATCTCCTACGGCGAGGGCGGCCTGCTCGGCCTGCTGGTCATGCTGTGCCGGGCGTCGCAGCGGCTGCGCAGCGGCCTGATGGTCGGCGGGGAGCGGCAGCGCGACCTCGACCCGGCCGGGCTGGGCCTGGTGTGGCCGAGCTGGTTCCCGGCGAGCTTCGCCGACCGGCAGGCGCAGGCCAGCAGCGTCGCCACGCTGATCGAGGCCGGGGTGATCGACCGCCAGGCGGCGTTCGCGATCGTGGCGCCGCTCTACGGCCTGGCCGGCAGCCGGCAGCCGGACGAGGCGGACGCCTAGCGGACGGGGATCGGTCGCCGGGCGCGACCGGACGACGCGGCACAAGTTTCCGCCTTCGTGCGCCCGCCCGTCATGTGACGGCGCGGGCGAAGGCGCGTTGAGGAAAGGACCTGTCCAGCCCATGGCAGAGCAGAGCCCAGAGATGCTCGACCCGATCGAGGAGCCGGCGCCGGCAGAGGCGAGCGAGCCGCCGCGGGAGATCACCGACTACGAGAAGAAGCTGCGGCGCGAGGTCGCCCGCTACCGCGAGCAGGTGCGTATCGCCCAGAGCGAGCGCGAGGCGGCCTGTGCGGCCGCGGTGCGCGATCGCGACGAGGCCGTCGCCGCCGCGCGCGAGGAAGCGCGCAGCCGGGTGGTGCAGGCCGAGCTGAAGACCCACGCGATCCGCTCCGGAATCGTCGACCTCGACGGGCTTCGCCTCGCCGACACCGGCGCCCTGAGCGTCGACGAGAGCGGCGCCGTGCAGGGGGTCGAGGAGGTCATCGAGAGCCTGCGTCAGCGCAAGCCGTACCTGTTCGCCGCCGAGCCGGGGGCGACGCCCACGGTCACCACTGCACAGCTGCAGCGGCCGCCGGCACCCGCGCAGCCGACCAACGTCGACGCGCGCAGCCTGTCGCGTGCGGCGTGGCAGGCCGAACGGGATCGCCTGCTGGCCTCCTCGCGCTGAGGCTGCCCGGACCGGTCCCGACCATGCCTTCATCGTATGCCGTCAACGAAGGGTAAGACCACCGCATGCCGATCCAGAACTTTCCGTCCCAGCTGCAGCCGATCATCCAGCAGGGCTTCCTCGCCCGCGAGTTCCAGGACGGACTCCAGTCTCGCCTGAGCTTCCGGTCCATCGCCGATCGGGAAGTGTTCCCGAACCGCATCGGCGAAACGGTGACCAAGACCCGAAAGGGGCTGAAGTCGCCGGTGACGACGCCGATGGTGCCCAGCGTCAACACCAACTTCGACAACGGCATGACGCCGTCGAGCTGGAGCGTCGAGCAGTACACGCTGACGATCAACCAGTATGGCGACACCATCGACCTCAACATGGTCACCGAGGGCGTGGGCATCGCCAGCCAGTTCCTGGCCAACGCACGCACCAACGGCGTGCAGGCGATGCAGTCGCTCGACCGGATCGCGCGCAACACCCTGTTCGGGGGTGCCGTCGGCGGCGTCGGCGGCTACCTCGGCGGCAACACGCGGGTGAACACGGCACTGGGCGCCGCTGCCAAGACGGTCTTCGTCGACGACGTACGCGGCTTCCAGAACGTGATGAACAGCTATGGCCAGGTCGTGTCGGTCGGCTCGACCAGCGGCATGACGGTGACCGTCGGCAGCAACGTCTACACGGTGGTGGGAACCTCCACCGATGCGGTCAACGTGTCGACGGCACCGAACGGGACCTCGGGCAGCCTCACCTTCTCGACCAACGTCAGCGTGTCCGACGGTGCGCTGGCGCAGCCGGTGGTGGCGGCGACGGCACCCCTGGTGCTGCGGCCCAACGGTCGCCTGAGCACCGCGGCCCTGGTGGCGCCGACCGGCACCTATGGCGCTACGAGCTACGTGCCGGGCGACACGCTTGGCATCCAGACCGTGCTGTCGGCGGTTGCCGCGCTGCGCATGAACAACGTGCCGACGGTCGACGGCTGCTTCCACTGCTACCTCGACGACCAGCAGATGCTTGGCCTGTTCCGCGACGGCGACTTCAAGTACCTGTATCGCGGCGCGTACGGCACCGAGACCTACCAGGCCGGCTCGATCGTCGAGCTGCTGGGCGTGCGGTTCATTCCGACCACGGAAGCGCCGCAGCAGGCCTCGCTCGGTGCGGGCGCGATCCACCGCGCCATCGTCTGCGGCAAGGGTGCGCTGGTCGAGGGCGACTACGCCGACGCGGGTCATCGCGACATTCCGGATGCGGAGAAGTCGCTGATGGAGCAGGTCGACAGCGTGGTGATGGTGACGCGCGAGCCGCTCGACCGGCTGAAGCAGATCATCGCCCAGTCCTGGTACTGGATCGGCGGCTACGCGCTGCCGACCGACGCGACGGCCAGCACGACCATCATCCCGACCGCGACCAACAGCTACCTCAAGCGCGGCGTGGTGATCGAGAGCCTGTAGTCATCGGCAAGGGGAGGGCGCTTCGGCGCCTCCCCGGATGCTGCGTGTCATGGGGAGGAGCGGATGTCCGGATCGTCCAGTCTTGATACCTCGCCGCTGTCCGATGCGGAGCGGGTGGATGTGCGCCGCTTCTGCGGATATCCGGCCTATGGAGCCGGAAGTTCCGGATTCCAGTCCTGGCGGTTCTTCGAGGCGTACGGAACGCTCGAGTTCCGGCTGACCAACCTGGCGCCGAGCGAGTTCCAGGTGGTCAGGCAGTACTTGGCGAACCTGTATGCGCTTGAGCAGGCAGTCCCGGCGGCGAGCGCCAACCTGGATACCGACCAGGCCTCGGTCTGGAAGCACAACCGCTCCGAAGTGGAGGACCGCGCGCGCCTGTTCGGCGACTGGTGTCGCAGGCTCGCCTTCTTCCTCGGCGTTCCGATGGGCCCCGGGATCCGGGATGACGCCGCCATCCTCATCTAGTTTCCCGTCCATGCCGGAGGTACGCGAGAAAGATGGCCATATTCTTCAACGGCTGGATCGGCTACGGCAGCGCCGTGCAGGCCGGCGTCCTGTCGGAGCCGGCAGACGCGGCCTATGTGCGGCGGCCATTCGTGCTCGGCGATGTCGATAGCGGCATCGTCGCCGATGTCGGGAGCGGGACGGTGGGGCCCGCCGGTGCGGCGTGGGGAACGATCGGGTTTGCCGCGTTGTTCGACGCGCAGACGGCCGGCAACCTCCTGCTCTGGTTTCCGCTGCCGGTTCCGGTCACGGTCCAGGCCGGCGGCACGATCACCAGCGGCGGGGGAAGCAACCGGTTCTATTTTCCGGATCTGCAGGCGGGATCGTTCCGCACGCACATGTGGCCCGCCGGCAGCGTGGTGGCCGGCACGCCGGATGGTCGCCTGCTGACGGCCGGCGTTTCGCTGCAGGTTTCGGGCGGCAGTCTTTCGGCCCAGACGCCGGTGTTCGGCACCGGCGTCGTGATGGCGAGCCTGCCCGCGGCACAGCCCACGGTCGGCAGCGGCCAGCTCTGGAATAACGGCGGCATCATTTCCAT
>CALMVN010000337.1 GCA_937873225.1 uncultured Acetobacteraceae bacterium | reverse complement strand
GGGCAGCACGGGGTGGGGCAGCACCGGATGGGCGCGAGGCGTGTCGGATGCCGGCACCTGTGCCCGGGCCGGAAGGACTGCGAGCAGCATCGCGCACGGCATCGCCACGGCGCCGACAACGGCGGCGGTCGAACGGCGCGGAGGAAGGGCGGGCATGGCTTCATCCCTGCCAAGGCCCAGGCCGCAGGGCAAGGGGGGGCGCGGCCGGAGCGCGTCGCGTCAGATCGACAGCAGCTGGCCGGCGCCGACCGCGTGGAGGAAGGTCGGCACGCCGACCCGCTCGACCTGCTGCAGCAGCGCGTCCGGCGGAAGGGCGATCGCCTTCAGCCCGGACTCGCACGCCATCAGCCGCACGCCGAGCGGCGGCAGCGCGTCCTGCAGCGCCGCGAACCCGGCGACGCCGCGTGCCCGGAAAAGACCGTCCGCCTCGCTGCCGTCGAGGCCGGACCAGTCGCGGCACAGGGCGTGCAGGCCGTCCTGGGTCGCGAACAGCGCCACCGGCCGGTCCAGCGCCGCAGCCGCGGCCGCCATCAGCAGCGCGGTGTGCGCCCGCCGGTAGCAGCCGCTCAGCAGCAGGATGCCGAGCGGTCCGGGCTCAGGCACGGTGCGCCGACAGGTCGTGGATGCGCGGATGGCGGCCGCACAGCGGGCAGTCCGGGTCGGGCCGGAGGCGGATGAGGTGGAAGCGCATCGCCAGCGCGTCCCAGGCCAGCACCCGTCCGGACAGGCCCTCGCCGAGGCCCAGCACCTCCTTGAGCACCTCGGTCGCCTGCAGCGTGCCCATCACCCCGGTGACGGCGCCGAACACCCCGGCCTCGGCGCAGGACGGCGCGGTGCCGGGGCCGGGCGGCACGGGATGGAGGCAGCGGTAGCAGGGGCCGCCGCGATGCGGGGCGAAGGTGGACAGCTGGCCCTCGAAGCGCGACACCGAGGCCGAGACCAGGGTGCGGGCGCCAAGCGCGCAGGCATCGGCCAGGAGGTAGCGGGTGGCGAAGTTGTCGCTGCCGTCGCAGACCAGGTCGTAGGCGGCGATCAGCGGCAGCACGGTGTCGGCGTCGAGGCGGAACGGGTGCTGCCGGACCTGCACCAGCGGGTTCAGCGCGTGCAGGGTTTCGGCGGCGGAGGCGACCTTGGCGGTGCCGATGCGGCTCGTCGCGTGCACCACCTGGCGCTGGAGGTTGGACAGCTCCACCACGTCGTCGTCCACCAGCCCGATCGTGCCGATGCCCGCGGCGGCGAGGTAGAGCGACAACGGCGCGCCGAGGCCCCCTGCCCCCACCACCAGCACGCGCGCCTCGCGCAGCCGGGCCTGGCCGGTGCCGCCCACCTCGGCCAGCAGGATGTGGCGGGAATAGCGCTGCACCTCGTGCTCGGAGAAGTCCAGGCCGAGGGGTGGTCCGGAAGGCGGACGCCGGTTCTTCACGTCCTGTTCAGGAAGATCGGGCATGATGATGAGATGCGCACGTCGATCGCGCTTGACCAGGGGCCGAGCGGTAGAGGATGATGCCGCATACCAGACCGGCTTGTCGAACAGGGAGCGTGCAGCATGACCTTCCGCGCGATCGGCCTGCGGCACCGGGCCGCGACGTTCTCCGCCGCCTGCCTCGTCCTGTCCCTGCTGTTCTACGCCGTGTCGCCGCTGGCGACGCTGCTGTCGGTGGCGAACGGGCTGCGACACGAGGATGTCGGCGCGCTTCGCGCGGCCCTCGACTGGCGTGCGGTGCGGCTCGGCCTGAAGGCCGATTTCGGCGGCGGGCTGCCGGTCAGCCTGGCCAGCGCGAAGGTTTCGGCCGCCGACGACGAGCTGCCGGGGTTCGGGGAGTCGTTCGCCAACACGCTGGTGTCCCGGGTGGTCGACAGCGAGGTCACGCCCGAACGGATGATGGCGATGCTGTCCCGGACGGGCACGGGCGGGACCGGACAGGCCGGCGCCGGTGCGGTCGCGGCGGTGGGATCGATGCTCGGGCGGGTGGAGCGGGTCGCGTTCCTGGGGCCGGCGCGGTTCGAGGCGGCGATCCGGATGTCGGACGACCCGTCGGCGCAGCCGGTCTGCGTGTCGATGCGGCTGGAACACTGGCAGTGGAAGATCACGCAGATCCACCTGCCGGAGCAGATGCTGCAGGGCGGCAGCACCCTGGTGCAGAGCGCCAGCAACCGGACCTGAACCGAGCCTAGCCGGCTGGCCGGCCGCGGCCGGCGACCCGGAGCAGCTCCTCGAACGCCACCACCAGGTGATACAGCGTGCTGGCGGGTACGGTCGTGGCGCAGGCGCGGCCGGAGCCGTCGAACTGGTCGATCCACAGCCCGGCCGGGTCGGTCGCGAGATAGGTGTCCAGCACGCGGCAGGCGACCCGTGCGGCTTCGTCCGGCGCGCCGTTGGCGACGTGGCTCTTGATCAGCTCGGTCTGCGGCCAGAGGCGGCGGGTGGTGCGTCGCGGCGTGCCGTCCCGGTCGCACTCGTCGATCGCGAAGCCGTCCCGGTCCAGGCCGTGCGCCAGCGCCCAGCGGTGCAGCAGGCCGGCCTCGGCGCGCAGGTCGCGGCCGCCGGCTTCCGCCAGGCGGTGCAGCAGCCACGACCATTCGAGGTGGTGCCCCGGCTCGACCGAGCTGCCGTGCGGATGCGGCGCCGGGTCCCATGCCTCGGTGAAGTGCTCGCCCAGGGTGCTGGTGTCGCGGTGGAGGAAGCGCTCGGCGAACAGGGCGGCGATCCGGTCGGCGCGGT
The DNA here is from genome assembly GCA_937873225.1 of uncultured Acetobacteraceae bacterium. Classification (GTDB taxonomy): domain Bacteria; phylum Pseudomonadota; class Alphaproteobacteria; order Acetobacterales; family Acetobacteraceae; genus Lichenicola. Next base: position 11,769 of record CALMVN010000337.1, on the reverse strand, counting down.
CGAGGAAGCGCCGTGCGCCGGTGAGGCGGTGCCAGGCGAGCAGGGCTTCCAGCAGGTGCATGTGCGGGTTGGAGCGTCGCGGCAGGCAGTCGGGCAGGCATTCGCGGACGCTGCCGTCGCGCGGGTCGGTCAGGGCCGTGTCGACAAACGCGAAGGTGGCCTCCGCCAGGGTTCGGGCCCGTTCGAGACCGGCCGACGCGGCGCCGGCGAGGCCGAACAGGAGGAAGGCCTGGTCGTAGCTGTCGCGCCTGGCGTCGAGCGGCTGCCCGTCGCCGGACAGGAGGTGGATCCAGCCGCCCTCCTCCCGGTTCCACGCGGCGGCGGCGATCGCGTCGAGCGCGTGGTCGAGGGCGGGTCGCAGGGCGTGGCCGAACGCGGTCGCGCGCCCGAAGCAGTGGAGCTGGCGTCCCTGCACCCGCACCCGGCGCGGGACGGCCAGCTCCGGTCGGCCGAACCGGTCGAGGCTTTCGACGAACAGCCGGTTGTCCGGGTCGATCCCGCGGGCGATCCACAGCGGCCAGGCCTGGGCGAACCACTTCTCGATCCGGTCCGCCGCGTCGGCCACCCCGGTTCCGGACATGAGCGGGTCCTCCGTTGCCCGCTCCGTCCTGCCGCCGCCGGATGCATCCGGTCAAGGGCGGCGCCGGGCGGCGGGTCTTATCTTCCGGGCCGGAACACCCCACCTGTCCGTAACGATCCGCCTTGCCGTCACCGTGCGGCCGAGCTAGAACAGAACAGGAACGGTTGATGGACCTGCTGGCCAAGCTCGAGATCCTGGCGGACGCCGCCAAGTACGACGCGTCCTGCGCGTCCAGCGGCACGGAGAAGCGCGACAGCCTTGGCGCCGCCAAGGGCGTCGGCTCGACCGAGGGCATGGGGATCTGCCACGCCTACGCGCCGGACGGGCGCTGCATCTCGCTGCTGAAGATCCTGCTGACCAATTTCTGCCTGTACGAGTGCGCGTACTGCATCAACCGGCAGTCCTCGTCTGTGCGCCGGGCGCGGTTCACGGTGGACGAGGTGGTGCGGCTGACGCTCGGCTTCTACCGGCGCAACTGCATCGAGGGGCTGTTCCTGTCGTCCGGGATCATCCGTTCGCCGGACTACACCATGGAGCAGGTGATCGGAGTGGCGCGCACGCTCCGGGTCGAGCACGGGTTCCGCGGCTACATCCACCTCAAGACGATCCCGGATGCCGACCCGCTGCTGCTGGAGGAAGCGGGCAAGTGGGCGGACCGGCTGTCGATCAACGTCGAGCTGCCGACGGAAGGGGCGCTGAAGCAGTACGCGCCGGAAAAGGACATGGGCGGCATACGCCGCTCGATGGGGCGGATGCGGCTCGGCATCGACGCGGCGCGCGAGAAGACCAGGGCGGGTGCCGCGAAGCCGCCGCGCTTCGCGCCGGCGGGGCAGAGCACGCAGGTGATCGTCGGCGCCGACCCGAGCCCGGACCGCGCCATCCTGCGCATGAGCAGCACCCTGTACGGCGCCTACGGGCTGCGCCGGGTGTACTACTCGGCCTTCAGCCCGATCCCGGACGCGTCGGCGGCGCTGCCGCTCCGGCCGGCGCCGCTGCTGCGCGAGCACAGGCTGTACCAGGCGGACTGGCTGCTCAGGTTCTACGGCTTCGGGGTGGAGGAGCTGGCGACCGACGCGCTGGGCAACCTCGACCTCGTGCACGATCCCAAGCTCGCCTGGGCGCTGGAGAACCGCCAGATGTTCCCGGTGGACGTCAACTCGGGCACGCGCGAGGCGCTGCTGCGGGTGCCGGGCCTGGGCGTGAAGTCGGTCGACCGCATCATCCAGGTGCGCCGGCACCGGGGCCTGCGCATGGCGGACCTGGCCCGGCTGCGCCTGTCGCTGGCCAAGATCGCGCCGTTCGTCACGGCGCTCGACCACCGGCCGGCGGCGGAGCTGGACAGTGCGCGGCTTTCGGCGAAGCTGGCGCCGCAACCCAGGCAGCTTGCCCTGCTTTGAAGGCTCATGCAGAGCGTCGTCCTCGCCCACCAGGTTGATTTCGCGGGCTGGCGGGACGCCGCGCGCCGGCTGGCGCTGGAGGGGGTGGCGCCGGAAGGGGTGCACTTCTCGGTCGGTGCGCCGGACGACCTGTTCGCGCAGGCAGGCGATGCGGCGCCGGACGATCCGCCGCCGCCGCCATCCGGCAGCTTCACCGTGTCGCGCAGCCTGGTGGAGCTGGCGCAGACCGTGATCCAGGCGCGGGAGCCGGAACGGTTCGACCTGCTGTACGGCCTGCTTTGGCGGGCGCAGCACGGCGAGCGGAAGGTCGCGGAGCTGGTCACCGATCCGGCGGTGCAGCGCGCGGTGCGGCTGGCGCAGTCGGTGCGTCGCGACACCCACAAGATGCGCGCCTTCCTGCGCTTCCGCGAGGTGCCGCCCGAGGGAACGGAGGGGGACGCGTCGCGCTACGTCGCGTGGTTCGAGCCGGAGCACTACATCGTCGAGGCGAACGCCGACTTCTTCGTGCGCCGCTTCGCGACCATGCTGTTCTCGATCCTGACCCCGTATCGCAGCCTGCACTGGAACGGGACGGAGACGCGGTTCGGTCCGGGCGCGGAGCCGTCCGAGGTGCCGGACGACGACGCGCTGGAGCGATACTGGCGGGCGTATTTCAGCGCCATCTTCAACCCGGCGCGGCTCAAGGTGTCGGCGATGCGCTCGGAGATGCCGAAGAAGTACTGGCGCAACCTTCCGGAGGCGGCGGCGATCCCGGAACTGATACGGACCGCGTCGCGTCGAACCGAGACCATGCTGGAGGCTTTGCCGGTGGACACGATCGATCCGAAGCCGAGGCGGCGCGCTGCGGCGCCCGAAGCCGGGCCCGCGCTGGGCATCGTGGAGGCCGAGCCGGTGCGTCCGGGCACGGTGGCGGAGCTGGCGCAGGCGGCGGCCGCCTGCCGACGCTGCCACCTGTGGGAGCCGGCGACGCAGGTGGTGTTCGGCGAGGGGCCGGCGGACGCCAGGATGATGATGGTGGGCGAGCAGCCCGGCGACCAGGAGGACCTGGCGGGTCGTCCGTTCGTCGGGCCGGCCGGGCAGCTGCTCGACCGGGCGATCAGGGAGGCGGGGATCGACCGCGGCACGGTGTACGTCACCAATGCGGTCAAGCACTTCAAGTTCGAGCCGCGCGGCAAGCGGCGCATCCACGCCAAGCCGGACCTGGTCGAGATACGCGCCTGCAACGTGTGGCTGGAAGAGGAGCGGCGGGCGGTGAAGCCGGCGCTGGTGGTGATGCTGGGCGCCACGGCGGCGCGGGCCGTGCTGGGACGGGCGGTGACCATCGGGCGCGAGCGGTCGCAGCCGATCGCGTTGCCGGACGCGTACGGCAGCAACGCGCAGGGCTTCGTGACGGTGCATCCGTCCTACCTGCTGCGCATCCCGGACGAGGACACCAAGCAGCGGGAGTACGCGGCGTTCGTGGCCGACCTGAAGCAGGCGCTGGCGCTCGTGAACAGCTAGCACGTCGTGCAGGCATCATCCGGAGCGGGAGCCATGGCGCTTGTCACCGTCGAGACGCCGCTCCTTTCGGTCGGATGCCTCGTGTCGGGGCCGGAGGACGGGCGGCCGCTGATGCTGCTGCATGGATGGCCGGACAGCGCCCGCACCTGGGACGCGATGCTGCCGGCGCTGCACGGGGCGGGATACCGCACGATCGCGCCGTTCCTGCGCGGGCACGGGCCGACCCGGTTCCGTGACGCGGCGACCATGCGCTCGGGCGAGGTCGTGGCGATGGCGCAGGACGTGCTGGACCTGGCGGATGCGCTCGGGCTGGAACGGTTCGGCATCGTCGGGCACGATTGGGGGGCGCGGATCGCCTACACCGTGGCCTGCGTGGCGCCGGAGCGGGTCGCGGCGGCGGCGGTGCTGGCGACGGCGTGGGACAGGAACGATCCGGACCAGACGGTGTCGATGCCGCAGAACCAGGCGCTGTGGTACCAGTGGCTGATGGCGCTGGAACGCGGGGCGGCGCTGGTGCGCGACGACCGGCGCGGCCTCACCCGTTACATCTGGGCGCTGTGGTCGCCCGGCTGGACGGTGCCGGAGGACGATTTCGCGGTCGCGGCAGCCGGGTTCGACAACCCGGACTGGGCGGACATCACCGTGCACTCGTACCGGGTGCGCTGGTCGCTGGCGCCGAAGGACCCGGCCTATGCCCCGCTCGTGCAGCGGGTTGCCGCTGACCCGGTGATCTCCGTGCCGATCCTGATGCTGCAAGGCGGTGCGGATCCGGTCGCGCTGCCGGAAAGCTCCAAAGCCAAGGACGGGTCGTTCTCCGGCGGCTACGAGCGGGTAGTGCTGGAGGGGCTCGGGCATTTCCCGCAGCGGCAGGGGCCGAACGCGGTGCTGCGACGGCTGCTGCCGTTCCTGCGCGGGCACGGGATCTAGGCGGGGTCAGGCGTCCGGCAGCCTCACGCCGGACAGGCGCTCGCATTCGGCCAGCAGCCGGTCCTGGCGCTCCGGGTCGCGGGTGGCGCCGCTCGGGGGCTTCGGGCGCAGGTGGTAGAAGTAGCCGCCGGTGCCGGTGGCGGCGGGGTCGTCGTCGGTGGCCAGCCAGACCTGGGTGCGGTGGGCGGCGTCGAGGTCTCCCGTGGCGCGCGGGCTCATCTTCGTGGCCACCCAGCCCGGCTCCATGGCGTTGCAGCGCACCGCCGGCCAGCGGCGCGCCACGGCGAAGGCGAGAAGCACGTCGTGCAGCTTGGTGTCGGAATAGGCCTGGTTGCCGCGCCAGGGCCGTTGCTCCCAGTTCAGGTCGAGGAGCGACGCGTCGCCGCGCCGGTGCAGCTCGGAGCTGACATAGACCAGGCGCCCGGGCTGGTGCATCAGCGCGGTCAGCACGAAGGGCGCCAGGGTGTTGACGGCGAACACGTGCGACAGGCCGTCGACGGTGAGGAGGCGCTGCCGCTCGCGGTAGCCGATCGCGGCGTTGTGGATCACCGCGTCGAAGGTGCCGAGCGCGTTGGCCCGTTCGGCCAGGGCGCGGGTCTGCGCCAGGCTGGACAGGTCGCCGGTCAGCACGGCTTCCGCGCCGGGCACCGCCGCGAGCGCGTCCCGTCCGCGCGCCTCGTGCCGGGCGTGCAGGACCACGGCGTGCCCGCGCTCGACCAGGAGCGAGGCGGCCATGCGGCCGAGGCCGTCGGAGGAGCCGGTGACGAAGACGCGTGCCATGCGGGAGCAACGCGCCGATGCCGCCCGGGTGGCGGGCGGGCGTGACGCGGCGTGGCGGAGCAGCGGCAGCCGCGGTGTCGCCGGAGGCGGGCGGCACCGGAACCGTCCGACGGGGGATCCCGCATCGGACCGGCTGCCGCAGGCCTGCAGGCGGACGTTCCGGGCGACACGGCGGCCGGCTGCTCACGATCCGGAAAGCCCGTGTCCCACGGCAGATACGCGCGGCGTCGGGGGGAGAAGCTGACGCCCGGTTCGGACGGACCGCCAGCGCTTCCGCCCTCGTGCCGTGTCCGCGCGCGCCGCGTCGGGCTTCTCAGGCCTGCTGGAGTTCCTCAAGGGCGTCGAAGTAGCGCATGACCTCGTCGGACGCGCCGCCCAGGTGAAGGTAGTCCTTGTTGAAGCCCGCCAGGGCCTGCAGCTGCTCCACGTCCAGCAGGCGAAGCGTCCTCTGGCTCATGGAGATCAGGCCGCGCTCGCGCAGGCCCTTGAGTACGCGGTTCACGTGCACCGGGGTCAGGCCGAGCGTGTCGCCCAGCTCGGTCTGCGTCAGCGGGAGCTGGAACACCTCCCCGCTGGTCAGCCCCACCGCCGCATGCCGCCACAGCAGCTCGCACAACAGGTAGGCGATGCGCCCGCGCGCATCGCGCCGCCCGAGCGAGACGATGCGCTCGCGCAGCATCGCCTCCTCCTGCATGGAACTCCACCACAACGCCGCGGAGATGCGGGGGCGGGCGCCGAACAGGCCCATGATGCGTTCCCGCAAGATCGGCGCGACGCGCACGGGCGTGATCGTGCCGATGGAGTGGTCCATCTCCTTGAGCAGGAACACGTGCATGTCGCACAGGTCGCCCGGGATGAGGAACGTCATGATCTGCCGCCCGCCATCCGGCAGGTTGCGGTAGCGCATGGCCATGCCTTCCTTCAGCAGGAACACCGAACGCGGAACCATGCCTTCCGTGACGATGTCCACGTCGGCCGGGAAGCGTTCCTCGGGACTGGCCAGGTCGTTCAGGAGCCGGCGGTCGGACGGGGACAGCGGGGCGAAGTGCGACAGCTTGCGCGTCAGGGGGTTGTTGCCCGGCGGAACGTCGGCGGCGTGACGATCGAGGTTCCGGGCGGCGGCACGAACCATGAGGCGTTTCCGTCAGCGAAGATGATGCGGCGGGCGGTAGCTGGCCTGTCCCGTCGCTCCGGACCGTAACGCAGGCGCCGGTCGCGGAACAGGAGCGCGTGGACCGTGCGGCTTCGGCCGCCGCGATCACGTCAGGGGATCAGCAGGGGGCCCGAGGCAGAGGCTGCGGCGACGCTCCGGGCCACGCCCAGCAGCAGCCCTATGGACGTCATGCTGACCACCACGCTCTCGTCCACGCCGGCGATCTCCTGCTTGACCTCGATGACGCCGTCGATCGCCTCGACCACCTGCTCCCTGAGGAGGAAGCCCTTCTCGATCAGGAGGAGCGCTAGGCCCTCGCAGAGCATCAGGGCGGCTTGGCCGTGCGGATCGGGGAGAAGTGCCATGGGATCGTATGGCGCCGCTGCGTCGTCGGCGTCGCGAACCCAGATCAGTCTGACGGGCGATCGGTTCCGAATCGTGCGTCACCTTCGCGGGATCGGAAGAAAAAGGGGCGGCACCGATCCAGGTGCCGCCAGTTCAGGGAGGAAACGCCAGCAACGGACACGAGAAGGATGCCGCCGCAGACGGCCAAGTCCTAGATGAAGCGCCTCGTGCGTCGGATAAACCAGATCAGTTTTTCGCCTCCGGATCGTCCTGCACGAAAAATCTTTCCTGCTTTCCGGTGATGGCGCCACGCGATCGACCGGTTGGGGGCGAGGCGTTCCGGAAGCAGGGCCAAAGGTGAAAGATCGTTGGGCCGACAGGAAGCTATACTGGATTAGCGACCACCCGATGCGGATGGAGTGACAACCCGGTGATGATCAGCACCCATCCTGCCGCTACCAGCGCCTCGCGCTGCCAAGCCGGAATGACAGTCGACGGCCAGTCCTGCGACGGCGTGACGTTCGCCCTGCCGACGCGGTCGGCGCGGGAACTGGAGGAGCGGATCGCCGCCCTGGAAGCCATGAACCACGACCTGCGCCTCGAGACGCAAGGCTCGGCGGAGCAGGCGCAGTTCCAGCTGGCAGAGCTGGAGCACCGCCTGATGAACACCTTCGCCACCATCCAGGCCCTGGCGGCGCAGACCGCCCGCCCCGGCGACACCGGGGAGGCCTTCCGCGCGACCTTCGCAGCACGCCTGCAGGCCCTGGCGCGCTCGCACGAGCTGCTGGGGTCGGGCCACCCCGATGGTGCGACGCTGGATGAGGTGGTCGGGCGATGCCTGCGGCCTTATGAGGACGGGTCGGGTCGCCGTCTCCGGGCCCGTGGTGCATCTGCCGGCGCGAAGCGTTCCCGCACTCGGGCTTGCCTTCCACGAGCTCGCGACCAATGCCGCCAAGCACGGCGCCCTGTCCGTGCCGGAGGGACGGGTGGACGTCACATGGCAGCTGGAGGCAGGAAGACCGGACGGGGCGCAGTCGGTGACGATCACCTGGCGGGAGCGGGGCGGGCCGCCCGTCAAGACGCCGGAACGGCGCGGCTTCGGCTCGCGTCTGCTGGAGCGCGGGCTGGCCCACGGCTCCGGCGGCACGGCCCAGCTCGACTTCGCCCCGTACGGGGTGGATTGCCGCATCCGGCTGACGCTGCCTCCCGTCCGCCCTGCGACCTGACCGGTTCCGCCCGTGGATCAAGGGTTCGGGCGGATGCAACGGGCGCCGGCATGGCCTGACGAGGGGCGGCGCGCGCCGGGGCGTCAGCGCGAGGACCGGCCGGATGCCGGGCGCAGGTCCCGCTTCCGGCGCGGCTTCCGCGACCTCAAGATCGACCTCGCTGCGGCGGGGTTCGACCTGCACAGGCCAGGGCCCTGCCCTGGACCCGCCAAGGAAACGGTCGCCCTTTGGAAACCCAAACATCAAGATCGATGGACGGCGCCCTGCGGCTTGCTCGCCTGCCGGTCAAGCCCCGACGCCGCTGGGATCAGTGGGGCGTGCACAGCGCGCGCACGCCGTTCTCCAGCTCCAGGCGCCGGAACGGCTTGGTCAGCCGTGGCAGGTCGCGCAGCGGTTCGGGCAGGGCCCAGCTGCCGTAGCCGCTGGCCAGCATGAACGGGATGCCGCGTGCGGACAGGCGTTCGGCGACCGGGTAGACCAGGCCGCCGAGGATGTTCACGTCCAGGATCGCCGCGTCGAGCGCCTGGTCGGCGGCGAGGCTCATCGCCGCGTCGAGCCGGCCCACCGCGCCGACCACCACGCAGCCGAGGTCGAGCAGGATCTCCTCGATCTGCATCGCGATCAGCACCTCGTCCTCGACCACCAGGATGCGACGGTTCGCCAGGGTCAGGTTCGCCAGCGTGCCGCTCATCTCGGCTTTCCTTCCGGTGGGACCGGCCTGCCGAACTCGCTGGTCAGCGGCACCGCCAGGGTGCAGCCGACGCCGCCCGGCAGGAAGTCGCGCGTGACGGTGGCGCCGAAATCGTGCCGGATCGCGCGCTCGATCAGGGTGGTGCCGAAGCCGCGCCGGGTGGGCGGCCGCACCTCCGGGCCGCCGCTCTCGGTCCAGGACAGGGTCAGGACGGGGCCGGCGGTCGACGGTGCGATCTCCCAGGCCACCGCGAGGCGGCCGGCGGCAGTCGACAGCGCGCCGTACTTGGCGGCGTTGCTGGCCAGCTCGTGCACCGCCATCGCCATCGCCAGCCCGGCCCTGGGGGTCAGCTCGACGTCCGGCCCGGATGCCGACACGTTGCCGTTGCCGTGGTCGAACGGTGCCAGCTCGGTCGCGACCAGGGCGGACAGCAGGATCCCGCCATGGCCGGACTGCGTCAGCAGGCCGTGCGCCTTGGCGATGGCGACGACGCGGCCCTCGACCTCGCGGGCGAACGCTTCCGGGGTCTCGCTGAACCGGAGCGTCTGCGAGATGACGGCCGTCACGATCGCCAGGATGTTCTTCACCCGGTGGTCGAGCTCGCCGAGCAGGAGTGCCGCCTTCTGCTCGGCCGCCTTGCGCTCGCCGATGTCGCGCGCGACCAGCGAGGCGCCGACGATGCGGCCATCCGCCTGGCGCACCGGCGACATGGTGATCGCCACGTCGATCGCGCGGCCGTCCCTGCCGGTGCCGGAGCGCTCGAAGCTCTCGATCCGCTCGCCGTTCCCGAGCCGTCCCAGCATGCCCGGCCAGTCGCCGAGCAGCGGGTCATGCAGCAGGGTGGTCAGCATGCGGCCGATCGCCTCGTCGGGGGCGAAGCCGTAGAGCGCCTCGGCGCCGGCGTTCCAGCTGGTGACCATGCCGTCGAGGTCGTGGCCGATGATCGCGTCCTGCGAGGATTGCACGATCGCGGCGAGCAGCGCGCGCGTGGCCTCGCTCTTCCTGCGCTCGGTGATGTCGACAAAGGTGACCACGGCGCCGTCTATCACGTCGTTGACGGCGCGGTACGGCCGTACCTGCATCAGGTAGCTGACGTCGGCCTCCATCAGCGTCACCTCGCGCTCGACCGGAACCAGGGTGCGCAGCACCTCGCGCACGTCGTCGCCGAGGCCGTCGCGTGTCAGGCGGGTGACGATGTCGGTGATCGGCCGGCCCTCGTCGCCTTCGCGCACCTTGAAGATGCCAAGCACCTGCGGGGTGAAGCGACGGATGCGAAGCTGGTTGTCGAGGAACAGGGTGGCGATGGAGGTGCTGTCGAACAGGTTGGCCAGGTCGCTGCTGGACCGCACCAGGCTGTCGTTGCGCTGGGTCAGCTCGGCGTTGATGGTCTGCAGCTCCTCGTTGAGGGACTGGAGCTCCTCCTTGGAGGTTTCCAGCTCCTCGTTCGCCGATTGCAGCTCCTCGTTGACAGACAGGTACTCCTCGCCGGTCGACTGCAGCTCCGCGGTGACCGTTTCCAGCGCCTCGTTGGCGTCGCGCAGCCGCTCGCGCGTGACGCGAAGCTCCCGCTCCAGCGCCTCGACCGTCGCGTCGTCCCTGGCGGGAGGCGGCGCGCTTCCCGACGCGTCGGGAAGCGCGTTCCCGGCCGGTGCCGGTCCCGCCTCCTGGAACGCGACGAGGAACAGCTCGTCGTCGCCCGATGGCGGCAGCGGCTCGACGATCAGCGTGACCAGCTCGCCCGGCGGCCCGGGGTCGATGCAGATCGCCTCGTGCAGCACGCGCCTGCCGGTGACGGCGGCCTGCTCCAGGGCGCCGCGCGCCACGCGGCGCAGGCCGGCATGCAGCAGGCTGAACAGGTTGAGGCTGGCCACCCCGGTCGCCGGTTCGAGATACTTCGCGGTGTGGCCGGAAAAGCGGAGGATGTCGGCCTTGCGGTCGACCACGAGAAAGGCCGGCGCGTAGCGGGCCATGGCGCGTGCGGCGCGCCGGTCGATGTCGTCGGGGGGCTGGCGCGGGGGCAGCCTGGCCGGGCCCGTCGCCTGGACCCAGGAGGCGGACGGCACGCCGGGCAGGCTGCCGGGTCCGTCCCGCCGGACGAAGATGCGGCGCCTGCGGTCGAGCGGCTCGAACAGGTGGGAGCCGGCACCGGCGCCTTCGGAGGAGCCGAGCAGCAGGAACCGGTCCGGGCGCAGCGCATAATGGAAGGTCGCCAGGACGCGACCCTGCAGCCCGGGGTCGAAATAGATCATGAGGTTGCGGCAGGTCACGAGGTCGAGCCTGGAGAAGGGCGGGTCCTTGACCAGGTCGTGCACCGAGAACAGGCACATCTCGCGCAGGTCCTTGGCGATCCGGTAGCGCCCGTCCTCCCTGAGGAAATGGCGTTCCAGGCGCTCGGGGGACACGTCCGAAACGATCGCCTCGTCGTACAGCCCGGCACGGGCGACGTCGATGGCCCGGGCGTCGATGTCGGTGGCGAACACCTGCACCGTTCGCGGTCGTCCCGAGGCGGCGACCGCCTCCTTGAGCAGGATGGCCACGGTGTAGGCCTCCTCGCCGGTGGCGCATCCCGCCACCCAGACGCGGATCGGTTCGTCGCCCGGACGGTTCGTCAGCAGCCTCGGCAGGATCCTGGCTTCCACCGCCTCGAAGGTGTCGCCGTCGCGGAAGAAGCGGGTGACGCCGATCAGCAGCTCGCGGAACAGCAGCTCGGCCTCCTCGGGATGCGTGCGCAGCTGCTGGAGGTAGTCCGCCACCTCCCCGGTCTGGCGCACGTGCATCCGGCGCTGGATGCGACGCATCAGGGTGCCCGGCTTGTACTGGCTGAAGTCGCGGCCCAGCCTGGCGTTCAGCACGGCGCAGACCGCCGGCAGGTGGCCGAGCAGGTCGCCGCGAAGGCCGTCCGGCCCCGTGGCGGCGTCGCAGGCCAGCCGGTTCCTGCGGTAGTCGATCAGCGCCGCCGGCATGTCGGCCGCCGGCAGCACGTAGTCGACCGAGCCGCCGGAAGCGGCGCTCTGCGGCATGCCGCTCTTGGCGTGGTGGTCGTACTCGGCCTGGCTCAGGGTCAGGCCGCCGTGCTCCTTGATGGCGGCGATGCCGAGCGCGCCGTCGCTGCCGATGCCGGACAGGATGATGCCGATCGCGTCCTCGCCCTTGTCCTCCGCCAGGGAGAC
>CALMVN010000336.1 GCA_937873225.1 uncultured Acetobacteraceae bacterium | reverse complement strand
GGACCGTGATGCATTCACCTGAATCGCTAGCCTGACGGATCGCGCTCAGGCGATCTTCGGCATTCCATCCATCAGCAGCGCGACTAGGCCGCTCCAGCCGGTTTGATGTGATGCGCCTACGCCGCGGCCAGTATCGCCATGGTAGTACTCGTGGAAGAGGACCAAGTCCGCAGATCCCGCCTGCCGTTGCAGCCCAGCGTATGCCCCCATGACCGGCCGCAGGCCGTCGTGTCCACGGAGCGACAAGCGTGCCAGTCGTAGTGCCAGCTCGTCCGCGACGTGTGCGAGGTTCAGCATCTGACCGGAACCGGTCGGGCACTCCACACGGAAGTCGTCCCTGTAGTATCGATGGAACTCGCGAAGCGCAGACAGGATGAGGTAGTTGATGGGCATCCAGACCGGACCGCGCCAGTTGCTGTTGCCCCCGAACAGGCGCGAGTCCGACTCGCCCGGCAGGTAGCGTATGATGAATGAGCGATGGTCCAGATCGACCTCGTAAGGCTCGGCATGGACCTTCGACAGGGCACGGATCCCGAAGGGCGACAGGAACTCGGCGGGATCGAGCATCCGTGCCAGCAGGCGTTTCGTTCGGTGTTCCCTTAGTGCCCGTTTGAGAATGGCTACCGGTTGGGGTGAGCGACGCGCCGGAGCAGGAGCGCGCCCATGCTGAGGTGGATCATGGCGTCCGACACGTCCATGCGTTTTTCGTAGTCGCGAACCAGCCTGCGCCAGCGCGTCATCCAACCGAAGGTACGTTCGACCACCCAACGCCGCGGCAGCACCTGGAAACCCTTCTGGTCCGGCAACTTGCGCACGACCTCCACGGTGAAATCCTTGTAGGCGGCCAGGCTCGCCAGACTGCCCCGGTCATAGGCGCCGTCGGCGAACAGGTGCTTCAGCCACGGCCAACGCTTGCGGACCGCGCGGATGATCTTCTCCGCCCCGGCTGCGTCCTGCACATCGGCCGTGGTCAGGTTGACCATCAGCAGGCGTCCGTCTGTGTCCACGGCCACGTGCCGCTTGCGCCCCTTGGTTCGCTTGGCCGCGTCGTAGCCACCGCCGCCCGGAGCCTGCGGGGCCTTCACGGTCTGGCTGTCGACCATGCCCGCCGTGGGGCTCGCCTCGCGTTCCGCCTGCTCACGGTCCAGCATGAGTGCCACGTCGTGGATGGTCCGGAACAGCAGACGGCGCACCAGGCGACGGAACCACCAATACACGGTCTCCCACGGGCCGAAGTGCACCGGCAGCATGCGCCAGCCACCGCCGGATCGGGCCATGTAGCGGATCGCGTTCAGGATCTCGCGCAGGTCCACCTTGGGTGTCCTGCCGCGCCGGGCAGGCTTGGGCAAAAGCGGCCTGACCTGTTCCCACTCGGCATCCGTCAGATCGGTCGGGTAGCGGCGGCTACGTTCAAAACCAGCTGACGTGCGCGGTGCTCTTTGGTCCACATCCCGCCAATGTGGCCATGCCAACAGGCCCAACCCAGCCCCTATACCGCATTCTCAAACGGGCTCTAAGAAGAATATGCCGATGATGGGCGAGCGATAGGTCCGGCAGGAAACGCCTTTTTACCGCTTCAGCCTTGAGGAGCACGCCCGTGCCGATCACCTGCTTGATCTTGCCCTCGTCTCTAGGCCGGGTGCTATGCGACTTGTCTGGCTGATTGACAGCCACTACGAGCGCACCATCACGCCTCACAGCGTCATCGGGTGTCATCGTTCCTTATGTCACGTTGTGTTGTCGCCTTGCAGCGGCGTAAGATGTTCTGTCGGCGCAGCCGTGACCCGATAAGGGTCTCTGCTAGGTGTTTAGTTCTAGCATTTGATGGAGCAGAACCAGGACAAATCGTCTTGGCTCGGCTGCTTATGCCTTGCAGGTTACATCGTATGAGGTCAAGTGCTTCAGAGTCTTCGGTCGTCTGTCGAAGTTATAGGCGTTGACGATTGTGGTCGAGCGGTCTGCGAAGCTGGTTATAGCTGTCATAGTGGAAGCGCTTGACGGTTGCTTCATTGAGCGTTTGGTTCATGCGCCCGACTTGACCGTTGGTCCACGGATGACGCGGTTTGGGAGGCCGGTGGTCAATGTGGTTCTGGGCCTAGGCGCATTCGAATGCATGTGTGAAGAATAGTTTCTGCGTCTTATGGCGCGTCGGAACTCATGTCCTCCCTCTGCGGCTACGCCCGCGTCAGCACCACCGACTGGGACCTCTCCGTTCAGCGGGAGGCGCTGAAAGCCGCCGGGTGCTCCATCATCCACGAGGAGAGGAAGACGGGCAACGTGGCTGCGGGGCGCACAAAGCTGCGGACGCTTCTGGATTCCATCCGTAAGGGCGAAAGCTTGATCCTAACTCGCATTGACCGATTGACGCACTCGATCGCGGATCTTCAGATTGCCATGTAGAGCTAAAGGTCAAGGATGGCACCTCCGCTATAAAGAGCAGCCGGTAGACCCTAGCATTACAGTTGCATTTTAGGGGACAGCTGACCATGCTCCTGCGCAGCCGGGAGCGAGCAAATGTCGGGTGCGTCGATCGAGGCAACGCTGGAACTGTGGGCGTCGTCGCTGCGCGAGGTCAAAGCGCGCGTCAGGCCGTTGTTCACTCAAGCGCGCGTGGCGGCGTCGGCAAGTTTGTTCCTAGACGGCCTGCTCGGGCCCGAACGGCGCAAGACCGGATGGATGCGCGCCGAGGCGGTGGGTGACCCTGGCCCGTGGCGGCAGCAGGCCATCCTCGGCCGCGGACGATGGGATGCAGATGCGCTACGCGACGTGGTGCGCGAGTACGCGCTGGAGACGCTGTCCGATCCGGATGCGGTGCTGGTGATCGACGAGACGGGCTTCCTCAAGCAAGGCAAGGCGTCCTGCGGGGTTGGGCGGCAATACACAGGGTCTGCTGGCAAGATCACCAACTGCCAGGTCGGGGGGTTCGCGTCCTATGTATCGCGGCGCGGGCACGCCTTTATCGACCGTGCGCTCTACCTGCCCAAGACGTGGACCGACGATCCCGTGCGCATGGCCTCGGCGCACGTGCCTGATGAGATCAGGTTCGCGACCAAGCCGCGCATGGCGGTGCAGATGATCAAGCGGGCGATCGCGGCGGACGTGCCGTTCGCCTGGGTTGCCGCCGACAGCATCTACGGCGTCGGCGAGATCGAGATGGCGCTGCGGCGGGGTGACAAGGGCTACGTGCTCGGGGTCAAGAGCGACAGCCTGTTCAACTCGTGGATCGACAAGCCGGAGGTGGCGGGTACCGCCGAGCAGATCGCGCAAAAGCTCGATGCCTCAGCCTGGCAGCGCCTGTCCGCAGGCGATGGCACCAAACGCGCACGTTTCTATGACTGGGCTTACCTGGAGCTGGCCGACCTTGAGGCGGACGAACTCAACGACGCGCTGCGCGGCATTTGGACGCGAGGTCTGCTGGTCCGGCGCAACATCGGCGACCAGAGCCTGGCCTACTTCACCACCTGGTGTCCGGCCGGAACCGCGATCCAGACCCTGGTCGTGGTAGAGG
>CALMVN010000335.1 GCA_937873225.1 uncultured Acetobacteraceae bacterium | reverse complement strand
ATCTTTGGATTCAGACCGTCACCGGATTGATGATCGCGGTCGGCTCGGGCGTGCGCGGAGCGGGACAATCCGGTGCCCTGCACGAGATCGTGGCGCATCGCGGCACCGGCAGCATCTTCGTGCACGGCTACGGCGAGGCGGGCTCTGACTCGCCGCAGGACCAGGCGCAGGCCCTGACCCTGGCCGCGCTGCGTGCCAGAAGCGTCGCGGACGCGCTGGAAAAGGAGGGGGTTCCGGCGAGCGCGATCCGCATACGCGCGGACGCATTCGGTCGCGGGGCGCGCGCGGGTCTGGTAGACTGACGCCGTCCCGCCCGTCCCGCTCCCGAGCATCGCGAAGCATCCCCCATGACCGACGAGTTCCACCGCATACGCCGCCTGCCGCCCTACGTGTTCGCGGAGGTCAACAAGGCGAAGGCGGCGGCCCGTCACCGCGGCGCCGACATCATCGACCTCGGCATGGGCAACCCGGACAGCCCGACGCCGCCGCACATCGTGCAGAAGCTGGTGGAAACCGTGGCCGATCCGCGCTCGCACCGCTACTCGGTGAGCAAGGGCATTCCCGGGCTGCGCCGGGCGCTGGCCGGCTACTACGCGCGCCGGTTCGGGGTGCACCTCAATCCCGAGACCGAGGTGGTGGCGACACTCGGCTCCAAGGAGGGGCTCGCCAACCTGTCCGCGGCGATCACCAGCCCCGGCGACACCATCCTGGTGCCGAACCCGTCCTACCCGATCCACCAGTTCGGCTTCATCATCGCCGGCGCCTCGGTGCGCTCGATCCCGGCCCGGCCGGACGAGGACATGCTTCGGGCGCTGGACCGGGCGGTGCGCCATTCGGTGCCCAAGCCGACCGCGCTGATCGTGAACTTCCCCTCCAACCCCACCGCCTACCTGGCCGATCTCGACTTCTACCGCGAGCTGGTCGCCTTCGCGCGGCGCGAGGAAATCTGGATCCTGTCCGACCTCGCCTATGCCGAGATCTATTTCGGCGACCTCGTGCCGCCGTCGATCCTGGAGGTGCCGGGAGCCAAGGAGGTGGCGGTGGAGTTCACCTCCCTGTCCAAGACCTACTCCATGGCCGGCTGGCGCATGGGCTTCGCCGCCGGCAATCCGCGCCTGATCAACGCGCTCACCCGGATCAAGTCGTATCTCGACTACGGCGCCTTCACGCCGATCCAGGTGGCGTCGGTGGCGGCCCTGAACGGCCCGCAGGACTGCGTGGAGCAGATGCGCACGCTGTATCGCGAACGGCGCGACGTGCTGATCCGCGGGCTGTCGGCGGCGGGATGGGACGTGCCGTCGCCGGAGGGCTCGATGTTCGCCTGGGCGCCGATACCGGACCGGTTCGCGCACCTTGGCAGCGTGGAGTTCTCCAAGCTGCTCCTGCGCGAGGCCGGGGTCGCGGTGGCGCCGGGGCTGGGCTTCGGCGAGCACGGGGAAGGGTTCGTGCGCATCGGGCTGGTCGAGAACACCCAGCGCCTGCGCCAGGCGACGCGCGCCATCCGTTCGTTCCTCCTGTCGCACGGCGCACCGGCCACGGCGGCGGCGGTGCAGCTGGAAAGGGTGTGATGGCGCCGGGCCCGCTCCGGATCGGGATCGCCGGCCTCGGCACCGTGGGCGCCGGCACGGTGCGGGTGCTTCGGGCGAACGCCGGGCTGATCGAGACCAGGGCGGGCCGTGCGGTGGTGGTGACGGCGGTGTCGGCGCGCGACCGCGACCGGTCGCGCGGCATCGACGTGTCGGGGCTGCGCTGGCACGCCGATCCGCTCCGTCTCGCCTCCGACCCGGAGGTCGACGTGGTGGTCGAGCTGATCGGCGGCGCGGAGGGCACAGCACGGGCGCTGGTGGAGGCCGCCCTTGCGCAGCGCCGGCCGGTGGTGACGGCGAACAAGGCGCTGATCGCGATCCACGGCGCGGAGCTGGCCGCGATGGCGGAACGGGCCGGGGTGGCGCTTGCCTTCGAGGCGGCGGTGGCCGGCGGCATTCCGGTGATCAAGGCGCTGCGCGAGGGCCTGGCGGCGGACCGCCTGCAACGGGTCGGCGGCATCCTGAACGGCACCTGCAACTACATCCTCACCCAGATGCGCGAGACCGGCCGCGACTTCGCGGCCGTGCTGGCGGAAGCGCAGGCGCTGGGCTACGCCGAGGCCGACCCGTCCACCGACGTGGACGGCATCGACGCCGCGCACAAGCTGGCGATCCTGGCGGCGCTGGCCTTCGGCCGTCCGGTGGAGTTCGGCTCCGTGCACGTCGAGGGGATCAGGCGGATCGGGGCGGCGGACATCGCGTTCGCCACCGAGCTCGGCTACCGCATCAAGCTGCTCGGCATCGCGCGTCGCAGCGAGCAGGGGGTCGAGACGCGTGTGCATCCGTGCCTGGTGCCGGCGGCAGCGCCGATCGCGCAGGTGGAGGGCGTGTTCAACGCGGTGGTGGCGGAAGGCGAGTTCGTCGGCCGGCTGATGCTCGAAGGCCGCGGCGCCGGCGCCGGGCCGACCGCGACCGCGGTGGTGGGCGACCTGATCGACATCGCCCGCGGCAGCCTGGTGCCGGCCTGGGGCGCCAGCTCCGGCGCGCTGTCGCAGCTGTTCTCGGTGCCGATGAGCGAGTGCCGCGGCGGCTACTACCTGCGTCTGACCGTGCGCGACCAGCCCGGGGTGATCGCCGAGATCACCGCGGTGCTTCGCGATTGCGGCGTGTCGCTGAAGAGCATGCTGCAGCACGGCCAGGCCGACCCCGCGCCCGACGACGCGTCCCAGGGGGCGGTGCCGATCGTGCTGGTGACGCACGAGACCCGGGAAGCCTCGATGCAGGAGGCGGTGGGCCGGATCGCCGCCCTCGCGGTCGTGCTCGACCGGCCGACCATGATCCGGATCGAGCCCGGCTGAGCCGGTTTCTCCACCTCCACCGCAGCCCGAGGTATCCCCATGTCCGGCTCCCGTTATCAGACTGACCGCAACCTGGCGCTCGAACTCGTCCGCGTGACCGAGGCGGCGGCCATCGCGGCGTCGCGCTGGACCGGGCGCGGGCAGAAGAACGAGGCGGACGGCGCCGCGGTGGAGGCGATGCGCTCGGCCTTCGACACGGTGGCGATCGACGGCACCGTGGTGATCGGCGAGGGCGAGATGGACGAGGCGCCGATGCTCTACATCGGCGAGAAGGTCGGCGCCGGCGGACCGGCGATGGACATCGCGGTGGATCCGCTCGAAGGCACGGTGCTGACCGCCAAGAACGCGCCCAACGCCCTGACGGTGGTGGCGCTGGCCGAGCAGGGGCGCTTCCTCCATGCCCCCGACATCTACATGGAGAAGATCGCGGTCGGCGCCGGCCTGCCCGACGACGTGGTCGACATCGACGCGCCGATCGGCCGCAACCTGCGCAGCCTGGCGCAGGCGCGCAAGTGCGACATCAGCGACCTGACCCTGTGCACGCTCGACCGCGACCGGCACGACGAGCTGATCGCCAGAACGCGCGAGGCGGGCGCACGCGTGATGCTGATCTCCGACGGCGACGTGGCCGGCATCATCGCCGCCTGCATGCCTGACAGCGGGGTGCACATCTTCGCCGGCTCCGGGGGCGCCCCGGAAGGGGTGCTGGCGGCGGCGGCGCTGCGCTGCATCGGCGGCCACATGCAGGCGCGGCTGCTGTTCGAGGACGAGGCGCAGGTGAAGCGGGCGCAGGACATGGCGACCCACGACCCGCGGCGCCGACTGTCGCTGGAGGACCTGGCCAGCGGCGACGTGCTGTTCTCCGCCACCGGGGTCACCACCGGCGCGCTGCTGCGCGGCGTGAAGCGCAGCGGCGACCACGCGGTGACGCATTCGATCGTCATGCGCTCCAAGTCCGGCACCGTGCGCTTCATCGAGGGGCACCACAACTTCGCCACCAAGACCTGGGGCGGGCCGGCGGCCGCCTGACGATGCCGGACGGCCTGCCGAACCGGACGGCGGGGATGGACGCCGTTCTGGGGGTGGAGGCCAGCCTGTCCGGCCGCCGCTGGGTCTGGCCACGCGCCGCGGCCGGCGCGGCGCACGATCCGGACGCGCATGACCGGCTGGGCCTGCAGATGGCGCAGCGGCTGATGCTGCCGGAAACCGTCGGCCGGCTGCTGTCGCTGCGCGGCGTCGATCCGGCGGCGGCGGCGCACTACCTCGAGCCGACCCTGCGCGCGCTGCTGCCGGACCCGTCGGGCCTCGCGGACATGGACGTGGCGGCGGCACGGCTGGCGCGGGCGGTGCGGTGCGGCGAAACGGTGGGCGTGTTCGGCGACTACGACGTGGACGGCGCCTGCGCGGCGGCCCTGGTGACGGTGCTGCTGCGCGCGCTCGGCTGCGTCGTGCACACCCACATCCCCGACCGGATGCGTGAGGGCTACGGGCCCAACGCCCCGGCGCTGGTCGGGCTCGCCGACAAGGGCGCCACCCTGATCGTGTGCGTCGACTGCGGCACCGCGGCACCCGAGCCGCTGGCGCAGGTGCGGGAGCGGGCCGAGGTGGTGGTGCTCGACCACCACGCGTCCGACGGCGCGGTGCCGCCGATCCTGGCCACCGTGAACCCGAACCGGCTCGACTGTTCGTCCGGGCTCGGCACGCTGTGCGCCACCGCGATCGCCTTCCTGACCGGGGTGGCGCTGCTGCGGGCGCTGCGTCAGGAGAAGTTGTTCGCGCACCGGGAGCCGCCCGACCTCCTGGGGCTGCTCGACCTGGTGGCGCTGGCCACGGTGTGCGACGTGATGCCGCTGACCGGCCTGAACCGTGCCCTGGTGACGCAGGGGCTGAAGGTGATGGCGCGCCGGGCGCGGCCGGGCATCCACGCGCTGCTGGAGGTGGCTTCGGTCCGGGACGTGCCCAGCGCCTTCACCTGCGGGTATGCGCTCGGGCCGCGGATCAACGCCGGCGGCCGCATCAGCGAGGCCGACCTGGGGCTGCGCCTGCTGCTGTGCGAGGACCCGGCCGAGGCGAAGCAACTCGCCGAGCGGCTGGACGCGGTGAACCGGCAGCGTCGCACGGTGGAGGACGGCATCCTGCAGCGGGCGATGGCGCTGGGCGAGGCGCAGCTCGGCGCCGGCCACGCGGTGCTGTTCCTGTCCGACACCGACTGGCATCCGGGCGTGGTGGGCATCGTCGCCGGCCGCCTGAAGGAGCGGTTCAACCGGCCGGTGCTGGTCGGCGCGGCGCTCGAGGACGGCACGGTGAAGGGGTCGGGCCGGTCGGTGGAGGGCCTGGACCTCGGCGGCGCGGTGATCGCGGCGCGGCAGAACGGGCTGCTGCTGACCGGCGGCGGGCACGCGATGGCGGCCGGCTTCTCGCTGCAGGCCGAACACGTCCACGCGTTCCACGGCTTTCTCGACGGGCGCCTGTCGGCGGCGCGGCTGCGGCCGTTGTCGCAGGAGCTGTCGGTGGACGGGGTGCTGGGCGTGGCGGCGGCGACGGTGGAGCTGGCCGCGTCGGTGAACCGCCTGGCGCCGTTCGGGGCCGGCAACGCCGAGCCGCTGTTCGCGCTGCCTCGGGCCAGGGTGCTGCGCGCGGACCGCATCGGGCGCGACAACAACACGCTTCGGCTGCTGGGCGAGGGGGAGGGGGGTGGTGCCCGGCTCAAGGCGCTGCTGTTCCGGGCCGACGAGAGCCCGCTGGCGGCGGTGCTGGAGCAGCGCGGCGCGCCGCCGGTGCATCTCCTCGGCTGGCTGCGGGCGGAAACCTGGAACGGCGCCACCACGGCCGGGTTCTTCATCGCCGACGCCGCCCTCGCTTGACCCTCCGGGAGGGCTCGGCTACGCAGGCGCCGGCTTCGTCCTGTTCGTCTAGAGGCCTAGGACACCGCCCTTTCACGGCGGTGACACGGGTTCGAATCCCGTACGGGACGCCATC
>CALMVN010000334.1:18029-23037 GCA_937873225.1 uncultured Acetobacteraceae bacterium | reverse complement strand
AGGCTCATAACCTGAAGGTCACAGGTTCAAATCCTGTCCCCGCAAACCAGATCTGTTTGCAAAGCAAGACATGAGGCCCCGGCAGAAATGCTGGGGCCCTTGTCGTTGGTGCCTCCGGACAACGATGCGGACGCGTTGTTGCTGCTGACGCCAGAGCCGCACAGCGCCAGGATCGCTGCCAATTCGCCTTGCACCTCTACGCGGTAGCCATCAGTCTTCGGGTGCAGCGTGATGTGCTCCGCTAAGCCACGAACCAGCTCACGTGCCGTAGCAGCATCGTTGCCATCCAAGGCAGATACCAAGTCCTCGACCTTGGCCCGGTAGAGCTCTGGCAGGGCAGGGTGCAGACATCGAACGCCTTTCGGTCTGGGCCGAAGTCTGTCACCAGGAAAGGGATGATCAAACGTTCAAGGCTCACGCATGCTTGAGCCGCGGCGCGGATCAAAGTGACTGGGGTGTTTATGCATCCTTGGCTGCATCGCTTCCGCAGCATCCTGATCGACGGGGTAAAGAAGCCGGTCGACTGCTTCGCTCCGCTCCACCTTGCCTGCGCCATCATCGCGTGGCGTCAGATGCGACCGGGAGCGGTTCCGAACGTTACCTGAAGAGGGCCGATAATCCGGCCCGGGAACTTTGGTGTTCGGGAAGCGTGGTTTTTGGACGCGCCATAGGGCGAGGAGCCCCTAAGATGCCACAAATGTTCGACTGGATCTTCTTCGCTATCGTCGGGATACCCTGGGTCCTTGGAATCGTGGTGTTGTTCACGGAAAGCCGCTGATTGCCGGTTACGCCTTGATATGGCGGTCCATCGTCTGTCTCACACGTGCCGGACAGGAAGCCAGCAGTCACTCCGCTCGGCTTGCGCCATCATCACGTGGCGCCAGAACCTATCGTAGTGGGTTCTCAGTTGAACAGGGACGCCGGACTTTCGGCACGGAGCTCCTTGCCGAGCGCAATCCCGAGCCGGACGGCATCGGCCCGCAGGCCGGAGATCCTGCGCCTGATCAGGAAGCGGCCGTCCTCGCTGGCGACCATGCCGGTCAGCACGAGCCGGCCTTCGGGCTCGCAGACCGCATACGCGCCGATCGGCGTGTGGCACGTCCCGTCCAGCAGCTTCTGGGTCGCGCGCTCGGCAAGCGAGGCATCGCGGGAATCCGGGTCCTGGATGCCGCCCAGGAGCTCGCGCAGCTCGGTATCCGCGGCACGGACGGTGATGCCGACGATGCCCTGGCAGGCCGCCGGAACCATGACGTGCGGTGGCAGCACGACCCCGATCTCCGCCTCGAGCTTCAGGCGGCGCAGGCCGGCATGGGCGAGCAGGCTCGCGTCGCAAAGGCCCTGCCGGATCTTGTCGAGCCGGGACTGCACGTTGCCGCGCAGCGTCGTGATTCGCAGGTCAGGCCTGGCGTGCAGGAGCTGCGCCTGGCGCCGTACCGACGAGGTGCCGATCAGCGCCCCAGGTGGCAGGACGCCGTAGGCCGCGTCATCGTCGGCGGGGTTGCAGCCGTCGCCGAGGATCAGCACGTCGCTGGCGTCCTCGCGCTGCAGCGTAGCGGCCAGGACGACCCCTTCCGGCAACGTGGTTTCGAGGTCCTTCAGGCTGTGCACGGCGAGATCGATCCGTCCATCGACCAGCGCCTGGTGGATCTCCTTGGCGAACAGGCCCTTGCCGCCGACCTCGGCCAGGCGGCGGTCGAGGACGCGGTCGCCGGTGGTGAGCATCGCGTGCTCCTCGAACACGTCCATGCCGCGCAGCACCGGACAGGCGCGCGTCATCAGGGACAGGAAGCTTCGCGTCTGCGCCAGGGCGAGCGGCGAGGCGCGGGTGCCGACGCGCAGCGGCAGCGTGCGGCGGCCATGCGGACGCACGGGCCGGCCGGCACGGACCGGATCGGGAACGAGGACCGTGTCCGGCCCGTATACGGCTGATCTCATGAGCGGGCCGCCGCGGAACCGAAGGGCGCGTTGAGCCGGACCACCTCGAGGTTCAGCACGGCGGCGAAGGCGACCCAGACCAGATACGGGGACAGCAGCCAGGACGCGCGCCTGGAACGGGGGGCGAGACCCGTCATCAACGCCACGATCGAGAGCCAGAGCGGCACCACCTCGACCAGCGCCCAGTCCGGCCGTTCCAGGGTGAAGAACAGCGCGCTCCACAGGACGTTCAGACCGCCGTTCACCGCGAACAGCACGATCACGGTGCGGCGGCCACGCTTGTCGCGGGCGCCCTCCCAGGCGGACACCGCGGACCATCCGGTGAAGATGCCGATCGTGGTCCAGGCCGGGGCGAACAGCCAGCCCGGCGGCTGCCAGGACGGCTTGCGCAGGCTTTCGTACCACGGGCCGATCCGGGTGAGGGCGCCTCCGGCTCCCAGCACGCCGGTCACGGCCAAGGCGGCAACCACGGCGGGCTTGCCCAGGAAAGCGCTGATCATGCTGAAACGACCCCGGCGAGGTGGGCGATGTTCTTGCAGAAGATACGCAGGTGCGCCGAGGGGCGCGCGCGGACCAGCCGCTTGGTCATGTAGGCGGTCCAGGTCAGGCTCTGCACGTCGGGATCGCGGCAGATGCTGCAGAAGCGCTCGCGCCGCGCGTCGGTGGCGTACCAGAAGCGCTGCATGAGGCCGAGCACCCGGAACACCTGGCCGTGCTCGCGCATGAAGCCGCGGCGGGCCCGGCGCAGCGTACGGGCGTCGCCGGTGCGGCAGAACGCGTCGGCCGCACCGGCAGCCAGGCGGCCGCCGATCATGGCGTAGTACAGGCCCTCGCCGGAAGCCGGCGCCACCACGCCGGCCGCATCGCCGGCCAGCACCACGTCGCGGCCATTGTCCCAGCGCCGCAGCGGCCGCAACGGGATCGGCGCGCCCTCGCGGCGGATGGTCGGGGCGTCGGCGAGGCCCGCGGTCCTGCGCAAGGCGGTGAGGGCGGCGCGCTGCCCGAAGCCCTTGTGCGCGCTGCCGAGACCGATGCTGGTGGTCGGCCCGTGCGGGAACACCCAGCCGTAGAAATCG
Organism: uncultured Acetobacteraceae bacterium; assembly: GCA_937873225.1. GTDB lineage: Bacteria > Pseudomonadota > Alphaproteobacteria > Acetobacterales > Acetobacteraceae > Lichenicola. The sequence goes on along the minus strand of CALMVN010000334.1, from coordinate 20,026 downwards.
GGCGAATGCGCGCTGCCGTAGTAGACGTCGCAGCGTGTGCCGTCGAAGTCCTGCTGCGGCCGGTCGGGGGAGCGCACGATCTCGTGGAACGCGAACACGTAGGGGATGCGCGCGGCCCCCTTCACGCATTGCAGCGCGACGGCGGACCTGGCGCCATCCGCGCCCACGACCACGCGGGCGCGCACCCGGACGAGGTCGCCGGCGCCGCCCGGACGGTAGAGCACCACGGCGGTGCCGTCGGCGTCGCGCTCGATCCGCTCGAAGGTGCCGCGCCGCCGTTCCGCTCCGGCCGCCTCCGCCCGCGCCCGCAGCCACTCGTCGAAGGTTTCGCGGTCGACCATGCCGACGAAGCCGTCGCCGTGGATCGGCATCTGCACCTGTCGCGACGAGGGCGAGATCACCCGCGCCGCCGTGATGCGCGCGACGATCAGCGAGTCCGGGATGTCGAACTCCTCGATCAGCCGGGGCGGCACCGCGCCCCCGCAGGGCTTGATCCGCCCGGCCCGGTCGAGCAGCAGCACCGAACGTCCGGCCTGCGCCAGGTCACGGGCGGCGGTCGCACCGGCCGGGCCGCCGCCGACCACCACCGCATCGAAGCGGTCCCGCGGCGCGATACCGGCGCAGGCGGCTCCGGTCATGCCAGCCTGGGTCATGGCAGGCCGGGTCATGCCAAGCTGGGTCATGCCGTGACTCCACAAGGGCTGGTGGCGATGCGGGCGGCGCCGGAGCTTGCCGGGAACACCCGTGCGGCCTGGCGCGCCGCGATCAGGAACAGCAGCATCTCGGCCAGCAGCACGACGGCATAGGCGGAGGCCGCTCCGTGCAGCATCGCCCTGGCGGCGTCCGTCGCCGTGGCGGCGCCCAGACCGCCCAGCGCGAACGCCAGCGCCTGCGCGGCGCCCCACAGGCCGATCCGGATGCCACCGCGTGCCCCGGCGCCACTCGCCAGCTGCATCATCGAGCCGACCGCCGCCACCGCGAACAGGCCGTTGCCCAGCCCGAGCGACAGCACGACGGCGCCGAGCATCCGGGCGTTCCCCGGCGTGCCGGCAAGCGCCAGACCGGCAACGGCGAGAGCGGCGAGGGACAGCGCCGAGGCGACGCAGCCGCCGATCGTCCAGCCGCGCAGCGAGGGCAGGCGCATCCCCGCCGCGCGCCGGCTGCCCGCGGCGGCCACCAGCAGCATGCCGAGCAGCGCGCCACCATGCTGCAGCCCTGTCAGCTGCGCCGTTTGCGCCGGCGTCATGTGGAAGACGATGCCCGCGAACGGCTCCAGCAGGATCTCCTCGGCGCTGTAGGCGAGCATCGACAGCGCCACGAAGCCGGTGAAGCGGCGCGCCTGCGGGTCCTGCCAGACCTGCCGCAACGCCGTCCGCAGCGGGACGGGCGGCAGCATCGCCGCGCGGTCCGGCCGGTTCCCGGCGCGCTCGATCCCGGCGGTCGCCAGCACCGTGCCGAGCAGGGCGGCGGCGGCGACCGACCCGGTCACCGTCATCAGCCGGTGCGGCGAGTACGGCTGCAGCAGATGGCCGGCGAGCCCGGCCGTCACCGCGATCCCGGCGATCATCATGATCCAGACCGTCGAGGCGGCGGCGGCGCGCTGCCCGGCCTCGACCCGCTGCCCGAGCAGCGCCAGCAGCGAGGTGCCGCTGGTGCCGACGCCGAGGCCGATCGCGCCGTAGGCAGCCACCGCGAGCGCCAGGCCGGCGACCCGGTGCGGCCCCGCCAGGAGGGCGATCGACCCGGCTGCCGCCAGGGCGCCGGTCGCCAGCAGCGTCATGCCGCCGACGATCCAGGGCGTACGCCGGCCGCCCTGGTCGGACCCGTGTCCCATGGCCGGCCGCATCACCTGGACCCCGTAATGCAGGGCCACCAGGATCGCCGGCAGCACCGCCGGAAGCCGCAGCTCCACCACCATCACCCGGTTCATCGTCACGGTGGCGAGCACCACGATCGCGCCGAGCGCCGCCTGCACCGCGCCGCGCCGCAGGATGCCG
>CALMVN010000334.1:12149-18019 GCA_937873225.1 uncultured Acetobacteraceae bacterium | reverse complement strand
GCATGAAGGTGGACAACACCTTCACCACCGCGGGCGTCGTCATCAGCATCTTCTTCGCCGCCGCCGTCACCGCCGCCGCCGCCACCCTGTGCTTCAGCTGCTCCCGCGAGCGCCGCCTGCACCGCGCCGAGCCGCAGGATGCCGATGCGGCCGAGCGGCCGGGCGGCGGCGCTCATCCGGCGACCCGCAAGGCCAGGGCGGCGGCCAGCATGCCGAGCACGTAGAGCGAGGTGCCGGTGGCGTTGTAGCGCGGCGCCTCGCCGCGGGGATCCCGGAGCAGGCGCGGCATCAGGGCGAGCTGCGCCGCGACCAGGGCTGCGACGATCGCGGCGTGGACCGGCAGGCCCCAGCGCAGCAGGCCGGCCACCACGGCGAGCTGCGGCAGGATCATCACCAGGCAGGCGAGCCGGCAGGCTCGGGCGGCCCCGAGGCGCGCCGGCAGCGAGCCGACACCGCTCACGCGGTCGCCCTCGATCGACTTGAAGTCGTTCAGCGTCATGATGCCGTGCGCGCCGAGGCTGTAGAGGGCGGCGAGCGCCACCACGCGCGCGTCCGGCAGCCCGGCCCGCATCACCGCGGCGCCGGCGAACCAGGGCAGGCCCTCGTAGGACAGGCCCACCGCCAGGTTGCCCCACCAGCCGTTGTTCTTCAGACGAAGCGGCGGCGCGCTGTAGGTCCAGGCCAGCAGCATGCCGAACGCCGCCGTGACCGACACCCATGGCCCGAGCGCATAGGCGACGCCGAGCGCCAGCACCATCCAGGCGGCGGCGATCCGCAGGCCCCACAGCCCGGGGATGCGGCCGGACGGGATCGGCCGGCCCGGCTGGTTGATCCGGTCGACGTCGCGGTCGAACCAGTCGTTGATCGCCTGCGACGCGCCGCACATCAGCGGCCCGGCCAGCACGATCCCGAGCAGCGCCACCGGCCAGGACCGGCGGAGTGGGACGCCCGACGAGACCACCCCGCAGCCGAAGGCCCACATCGGCGCGAACCAGGTGATCGGCTTCAACAGCTCGACCACGGTCCCGGGCGCGATCCGGGGTGCTCCCAGGGTGGCCGAGCTCATGCCGGATCGTCCTCGGCCATGCTGAACCCGTAGCGCCTGAGCTTGACGTAGAGGCTTTGCCGGCTGAGGCCGAGCATCTCGGCGGCCGAGGCGCGGTTGTTGCCGGTCATGTCCAGCGCCGCCTCGATGCACAGACGCTCGATCGCGTCGGTCGATTCCCGGACCAGCTCCTTCAGGGACACACGGCCGATCAGCTCGCTCATGCGGTCGACCGACTGGCCCAGCCCGCGCCCGGGCCGGCTGTCGCCGTTGCCGGGCAGGCGACGGGCGACGTCGCGAATGAAGAAGGCGAAGGCGGCGCCCCCAGGGGCCAGACCGCCGAGGGCGGCCAGGGCCGAGATCTCGATGTCGGTCGAGGCGCCCGCTTCCGTGTTCAGCGTGGTGGCGAACAGGCGGACCGTCCTGCGCTGGCGCAGGTTCGCGATCAGCACGCCGAGATCGACGCCGGCCTGCCCGACCCATCGGCCGAGCGCCTCCCCACGGACCGGCTCGCTGTCGGCGAGGCCGGCCAGGGTGCGGAACGCCCCGTTGACGGCGAGGATGTCGCCATCCTCGTCGGTCAGCACCACGGCATCCGGCATCTGCTCCAGCAGCTGCGGCATGCGCTCGTCATCGACCGGATCGGCACTGCCGACGGGATTGCGCGGCGTCACGCGCACCAGCAGCAGCAGGCCGTCCTCCTCGCGCAGCGCGGACACTGCGACCTCCACCGGGCCGGCACTCGTTTCGGCCTGCACGACGTCGCTGCGACCCGTGGCGCGCGCCGAGCCGAGCGCCTGGCGGACGGCGTCGCGGCTCGTCTCGGCGAAGCACTCGACGAGGGACGGCAGGCCGGACCGGCGCGGTCCGCTGCCAAGCAGCCGCCTCGCCGCCGGATTGAGCTCGACCACCTTGTGCGTGACCGCGTCCAGGATCGCCACCGCGTCCTGCGCGGTCTCGAACAGCATGCGGTAGCGCGCTTCTGCCTGGCGCAGGGTCTGGTAATCCTGCTCGAGCGCCTGCTGCGCCTCGACCAGTCTCTGCTGCAGCGTGGAGACGGCGCGCAGGTCGCGTCCGAGCGCGATCACCAGGCCGTCTTCCGAAAGGCGGACCGCGGAATAGGAAATCGCGACGTCGGCGCCCTCGCGCGCAGGATGGTTCAGGTGACGCCAGCGCAACGGTCGATCCGTCGCGGCATCCGTCAGCAGCGCGTCGAGCTTCGGGCGACTTTCCACCGTCATCGTGCCGCGCCAGCGCTGTCCGAGCCAGCTGCGCGCGTCGCCGAACTCGCGGCGAAGGTCGTCGCTGCGGAAAGCCAGATCCCGGACCACACCTTCGGCATCGACCACAACCGCCACATCAGCGGCGGCCAGCACGATTTTCCCGATGCTCGCCGCGTCGAGAGTCCGAAGCACTGTCTCCGTCGACATGAAAGTGGGCGCTTCTGTCACTGTGGCGGGGCTCTCCAAGGGCCATCAGCCGCGCCGGAAAGCCGGCTGGGCGGTCCGCGGATTTAGGGTGCTCGCGTCGTCCGCGCAATGATATCGCTGCCTGGGCGGGCGCCAGCGCGCCGTCGGTCGCCATGACGTCGGCACCGAGCTGGATGCCGATCTCGGGGTGCATCGCGAACAGCGGACCGCCGACCATCGTCACCACCTGCGTGTTGCAGGACGCCTCGCGAACACCGCGAAGTGCGCGCACCAGCATCGGCACGTGCCGCTCGCAGCTCGCCGAGAAGCCGACCACGTCGAAACGCCTGGTGCGCACGAGGCCGAGCAGCGCATCCAGTCCGGGCGACATGCCGCTGCACACGGTCCAGCCGGCGCGGTGGAAGAAGTCGGCCGCCATGGCGAGGCCGAAACGATGCTGCTCGCCCGGCACCGGTACCATGAGGATGCGGGGCAGCGAGTGCGAGTAACGCACGTTCGCCTGCACGGCGGGAAGCAGCCGGCGCAGGGCCTGCTGCAGGCGTGCCACGCCGGCCGTCACCTCGGTGAAGTGGTACTCGTCCTGCTCCCACAGGATGCCCAGTTGTCGCGCAGCCGGTGCCAGCAGGTCGAGGCAGAGCGCTTCGACCGACATGCCGGCCGCGAGCATCTCCTCGAGCGCCACGAACATCGGCGCGCCGTCCTCGGCCACCGCGCGACGCGCAAGGGCGAGCACATCGGCTTCGGTCACGACGCCGATGGCCTGTGGCGGATGCAGGCTGAGCAGGTGCGGCAGGATGCGGTGCTCGATCGTTCCGCGCAGCAGGACTCCCCGCGCCGGTGTCCCGCCGCCGCCGGCAAGACGCAATGATCGGCTGCGGATTTCGGCACTGAGGATCGTGCTGGCACAGGGATTCGCATCGATCTGCTGGATTCCGGTCATGGACCCCACCTCGAGCTGCAGGATTACGGACGCCGCGCGGACTGTCAACCTTGGTTTACGTCTAATGTGCTTGACACTCGGCGAGAGGAGCGGCTTAGCTGCCCCATGACGACAGACCGATCGGATGGCGACAACTGCCTGCCGAGCGGTTTCAAGGGGCGACCGGCATATTTGCCGGTAGATCACGAAAACGTCATTGGTGGGGATCTGGCGATGGCAAGTCGAAAGGACGAACCGGTTCCGCCGCTCTACACCGCCGACCAGCGGCGCCGACGCGACAGGTCTTGCTGGACCGTGGTGCAGGGGGTGCTGGCCCCGCTGCAGTTCGTGATCTTTCTCGCCAGCCTCGTCCTCGTGCTGCGCTACCTGCAGAGCGGCAACGGCTTCGGCGTCGCGACGCTGTCCGTGGTGGTCAAGGTGGCAGCACTCTACGCGATCATGATCACCGGCGCGTTCTGGGAGAAGGCGGTGTTCGGTCGCTACCTGTTCGCGCCGGCGTTCTTCTGGGAGGACGCGTTCAGCATGCTCGTGATCGCGCTGCACACCGCCTATCTCGTGGCGCTGTGGCTCGGGTTGCTGACGCATGTCGGGCTGATGCTGCTGGCGCTCGCCGCGTTCGCATCCTACGCGATCAACGCGGCGCAGTTCGTGATCAAGCTGCGCCTGGCGCGGCGCGGCGCCGCGATCCGGCTTCCGGCCCTGGCCGGCGCCGCCGAATGAGCGCGCTGCTCGACGCGGACCGGCTGGACCGGACGGCAGTGCCGCTCCCGGTGCCAGTGCCGGTGCTGCGCGAGCAGGGCCAGCGCGCAGTGTTCTGCGGCCTGACCGGGATCGTCTGGCTGCACCGGCGCATCCAGGACGCCTTCTTCCTGGTGGTCGGCTCGCGCACCTGCGCCCACCTGCTGCAGTCGGCGGCCGGCGTCATGATCTTCGCCGAGCCGCGCTTCGCCACCGCCATCATCGAGGAGCGCGACCTCGCCGGCCGGGCGGACCCGAACGACGAGCTCGACGGGGTGGTGGACCGCCTGCTGGCACGGCGTCCGGACATCCGGCTGCTGTTCCTGGTCGGCTCCTGCCCGTCCGAGGTCATCAAGCTCGACCTGTCCCGTGCGGCGGCCCGGCTGTCGCGCCGCTTCGCGCCCGACGTGCGGGTGCTGAACTATTCCGGCAGCGGCATCGAGACCACCTTCACCGACGGCGAGGACCGCTGCCTGGAGGCGCTGGTGCCGGAGCTGCCGGCAGAGGCCGGCGAGTCGCCGGCGCTGCTGGTGGTCGGCGTGCTGGCCGACATCGTCGAGGGGCAGTTCCGCCGCCTGTTCGAGTCGATGGGGATCGGCGCCGTGCGGTTCCTGCCGCCGACCCGGGCCGCGGACCTGCCGCCGGTGGGCCCGGGAACCGCGTTCCTGCTGGCGCAGCCGTTCCTTCATGCCACCGCACGGGCGCTGGAGGAGCGCGGCTGCACCCGGATCACCGCTCCCTTCCCGCTCGGCGCCGAGGGCACCACGCTGTGGCTGGAGGCGGCGGCCCGTCACTTCCGCGTGGCGCCGGCCCGGTTCCGCGCCGCCACCGAGGCGGGCGAGGAGCGCGCCCGCGCGACGCTGGCCCGGTCGCGGGCGATGCTGGCGGGACGGCGGATCTTTTTCTTCCCCGACTCGCAGCTCGAGCTGCCGCTGGCCCGCTTCCTCCACCGCGAGCTGGGCATGGAGCTGGTCGAGGTCGGCACGCCGTTCCTGCACCGCGCGTCCATGCAGCCGGAGCTGGCGCTGCTGCCGCAGGGCGTCCTCCTCAGCGAGGGACAGGACGTCGACCGGCAGCTCGACCGCTGCCGCGCCGCCGCCCCCGACCTCGCGGTGTGCGGGCTCGGGCTGGCCAACCCGCTGGAGGCCGAAGGGATCACCACCAAGTGGTCGATCGAGCTGCTGTTCACCCCGATCCAGGGCTACGAGCAGGCCGCCGACCTTGCCGCCCTGTTCGTGCGGCCGCTCGACCGACGCACCCGGCTGGCGGTGTAGGCGATGCAGCTCACCCTCTGGACCTACGAGGGACCGCCGCACGTGGGGGCGATGCGGGTCGCCGCCTCCATGCGCGGCGTCCACTACGTCCTGCACGCGCCGCAGGGCGACACCTATGCCGACCTGCTGTTCACCATGATCGAGCGCCGGAACACGCGGCCGCCGGTGACCTACACCACCTTCCAGGCGCGCGACCTCGGCGGCGACACCGCCGCCCTGTTCAAGCGGGCGGCGCAGGACGCGTTCGAGCGGTTCCGGCCCGAGCTGCTCATGGTCGGCGCGTCCTGCACCGCGGAGCTGATCCAGGACGATCCCGGCGGCCTCGCCCGGGCGCTCGGCCTGCCGGTGCCGGTGGTGGCGCTGGAGCTGCCGGCCTACCAGCGCAAGGAGAACTGGGGCGCCGGCGAGACCTTCTACCAGCTGGTGCGCGCCTGCGCCGGCAC
>CALMVN010000334.1:7592-12049 GCA_937873225.1 uncultured Acetobacteraceae bacterium | reverse complement strand
GGCGGCGCAGCTGCTGCAGCGGCGCTTCGGCCAGGCCGCCACCCGGACGGTGCCGATCGGGGTCGGCGCCACCCGCGACTTCGTGGCCGAGCTGGCGGCCCTGGCCGGCGTCGATCCGGCGCCGGTGCTGGCCGGCGCGCCGTCGCGCCTGCCCTGGTACTCGCGCTCGGTCGACTCCAACTACCTCACGGGCAAGCGGGTGTTCGTGTTCGGCGACGCGAGCCACGCGATCGCCGCCGCACGTGTGGCCACCGAGGAGCTGGGTTTCACCCTGGTCGGGCTCGGCAGCTACAGCCGGGAAGGTGCCCGCGAGTTGCGCGAGGCGGCGGCGCGTCACGGCGTCGAGGCGCTGGTGACCGACGACTACCTCGCGGTCGAGGCCGCGATCGCCGCCTCCCAGCCGGAGCTGGTGCTCGGTACGCAGATGGAGCGGCACGTCGCCAAGCGGCTCGGCATCCCCTGCGCGGTGATCTCGGCGCCGGTGCACGTCCAGGACTTCCCGGCACGCTTCTCGCCGCAGATGGGGTTCGAGGGCGCCAACGTCCTGTTCGACACCTGGGTCCACCCGCTGATGATGGGCCTCGAGGAGCACCTGCTCGGATTGTTCCGGGACGATTTCGAGTTCTCCGACGACGCGGCACCCTCCCATCTCGGCGCAGGCCACGGCAACGCAGCGGCGGCGGCCGAGGCTGCCGACCCTGCACCGGACGCGCAGAGCGACTGGTCCAGCGATGCCGAGCGCGAACTCGGCAAGATCCCGTTCTTCGTCCGCGGCAAGGCCCGGCGCAACACCGAACGCTTCGCCCGCGAGCGCGGCCTCGCCACCATCACGGTTGGAACGCTTTATGACGCCAAAGCGCACTACGCACGCTGACGCGGTGCCCGTTCGCGTCGTCGTGGTGACGATGGACAGTCACCTGTCCAGTGCCGCGGGCCGCGCGGAAGCGCTGCTGCGGCGGGAGATCCCCGGCCTGGAGCTCCAGGTCCATGCCGCCGACGAGTGGCACGGCGATCCGGACGCCCTGGCCGCGTGCCGCGCCGACATCGGGCGCGGCGACATCGTCATCGCCACCATGCTGTTCCTCGACGACCACATCCGCGAAGTCCTGCCGGCGCTGCAGGCGCGCCGCGCCGGGTGCGACGCCATGCTGTGCTGCCTGTCCGCCGGCGAGGTGGTACGCCTGACGCGACTGGGCCGGTTCGACATGTCGGCCGAATCCGGCGGCGTCATGTCTCTGCTCAAGAAGCTGCGCGGCAACCGCGGCAGGAACGGCGGCCATGCCAGCGGCGAGCGCCAGATGCGCATGCTCCGCAAGCTGCCGAAGCTGCTGCGCTACGTCCCCGGCGCCGCCCAGGACGCGCGCGCCTACTTCCTGGCGCTGCAGTACTGGCTGGCCGGCTCGGAGGAGAACATCGCCAGCCTGGTGCGGCTGCTGGTCGGGCGCTACGCCGCCGGGCTGCGGGAAGGCGAGGCCGGGCGGCATCGCGCGGCACCGCCGGTCGAGTATCCCGAGACCGGCCTCTATCATCCGCGGGCCGCGGGCCGGATCGTGGAGCGGGCCGAGGCGCTGCCGTCCGGCGGCACGGCCGGCACCGTCGGCGTGCTGCTGATGCGCTCCTACGTGCTGGCGGGCAACACCGCGCACTATGACGGGGTGATCGCCGCCCTCGAGGTGCGCGGCCTGCGGGTGATCCCGGCCTTCGCGTCCGGCCTGGATTCGCGTCCGGCGGTCGACCGCTTCTTCGTCCGGGACGGCGTGCCGGCGGTGGACGCGGTGCTGTCGCTCACCGGCTTCTCGCTGGTGGGCGGCCCCGCCTACAACGACGCGCGCGCCGCCGAGACGCTGCTGGCCGGGCTGGACGTGCCCTACCTCGCGGCGCATCCGGTCGAGTTCCAGACGCTGGAGCAGTGGGATGCGAACGGGCGCGGCCTGAGCCCGGTCGAGTCGGCGATGATGGTGGCGATCCCGGAGCTCGACGGCGCGATCTGGCCGATGACCTTCGGCGGCCGTTCCGGGCAGGCCGAGCAGCGCCGCGACATGGTGGCGCATCCGGAGCGCGCCACCACCCTCGCCGCCCGCGTGGCCAAGCTGGTGGCGCTGCGCCGCTCGCAGCGCGCCGAGCGGCGGGTCGCCGTGGTGCTGTTCAACTTCCCGCCCAACAGCGGCAGCACCGGGACCGCCGCCTACCTGTCGGTGTTCGCGTCGCTGCACAACACGCTCCGCGCGATGCAGGCGGCCGGCTATGCGGTCGAGCTGCCGCCCACCGTCGACGCGCTGCGCGCGCGCATCCTGCAGGGCAACGCCGAACGCTACGGCACCGACGCCAACGTCGCGGCGCGCATCCCGGTCGACGACCACGTGCGGCGCGAGCGCCACCTCGCCGAGATCGAGCGGCACTGGGGCCCGGCGCCCGGCCGGCACAACAGCGACGGGCGCGGCCTGCTGGTGCTCGGCGCGCAGCTCGGCAACGTGTTCGTCGGCGTGCAGCCGGCCTTCGGCATCGAGGGCGACCCGATGCGGCTGCTGTTCGAGGGCAGCTTCGCGCCGACACACGCGTTCTCCGCGTTCTACCGCTGGCTGCGCGAGGACTTCGCGGCGCATGCGGTGCTGCATTTCGGCACCCACGGCGCGCTGGAGTTCATGCCGGGCAAGCAGACCGGCCTGTCCGCCAGCTGCTGGCCGGACCGCCTGATCGGCGACCTGCCGAACTTCTACATCTACGCCTCCAACAACCCGTCCGAGGGGGCGCTCGCCAAGCGGCGCACCGGGGCGGCGCTGATCTCCTACCTGACCCCGCCGATCGCCCATGCCGGGCTGTATCGCGGGCTGCTGGAGCTCAAGGTGTCGCTCGACCGCTGGCGCTCGATGGAGCCGGACGCGCCGGCGGAGCAGCGCGTCCTGCTGGCCGGGTTGATCCAGGCCCAGGCCGCCACGGTGGAGCTGGCGCCGGCGGACCCGCCCTGGGACCACCCCGCGGCGCCGATCGCGCGCCTGGTCGATGCCGTCACCGAGCTCGAATACACGCTGATCCCGAACGGCCTGCACGTGATCGGGGCACCCCCGGACGCGGAGGCACGCGGCACCATGCTGGACGCACTGGCGATCGCCGATCCGGACACGCGGAGCGGGCTCGACCGGATGCTGGCGGAAGACACCGAGATCCCGGCGATCCTGCACGCGCTGGATGGCGGCTACCTGCGCCCGGCACCGGGCGGCGACCTGCTGCGCACCCCCGACGTGCTGCCGACGGGGCGCAACCTCCATGGCTTCGATCCCTTCCGGATCCCGTCCGCCTTCGCCCTGCAGGAAGGCGGCCGGCAGGCGGAGCGGCTGCTGGCCCGCCACGTCCGGGACGGGCGGGCGCTGCCGGAAACGGTGGCGATGGTGCTGTGGGGCACCGACAACCTCAAGACCGAGGGCGGCCCGCTGGCGCAGGTGCTGTCCCTCCTCGGCGCGGAGCCGCGGCACGACAGCTACGGCCGGCTGATCGGCGCCAGGCTGGTGCCGCTCGACCGGCTCGGCCGGCCGCGCATCGACGTGCTGGTGACGCTGTCGGGCATCTTCCGCGACCTGCTGCCGATGCAGACGAAGCTGCTGGCGGAGGCGAGCCTGCTGGCGGCCGAGGCCGACGAGCCGGTGGAGCAGAACTTCGTGCGCAAGCACGCGCTGGCGTTCCAGGCGGCGCATGGCGGCAGCCTCGCCGAGGCCAGCCTGCGCGTGTTCGGCAACGCCGACGGCGCCTACGGCTCGCACGTCAACCACATGCTCGACCAGGGCGTGTGGAACGACGAGGACGAGCTGGCGGAAGCGTTCCTGCGACGCAAGGGCTTCGCCTACGGGACCGAGGGCGCGCCGCGCCGCCACGACCGGCTGCTGCGGCACGTGCTGTCCGGCGTCGACGTCGCCTACCAGAACCTCGACTCGGTCGAGCTGGGCGTCACCACCGTCGACCACTACTTCGACACGCTGGGCGGCATCACCCGCGCGGTGCTGTCCACCGCCGGCAGGAGCGCCTCGGTCTATATCGGCGACCAGACACGCGGCGACGGCATCGTCCGCACCCTGGCGGAGCAGGTGACGCTGGAGACGCGCACCCGGGCCCTGAACCCGAAATGGTACGAGGGGCTGCTGGAGCACGGCTACGAGGGGGTGCGGCAGATCGAGGCGCACGTCACCAACACGCTGGGCTGGTCGGCGACCACCGGGCAGGTGGCGCCCTGGATCTACCAGCAGCTCACCGAGACCTACGTGCTCGACGACGCGATGCGCCGCCGCCTCGCCGAGCTGAACCCGGCGGCGACGCTCAAGATCGCCAACCGGCTGATCGAGGCGCACGAGCGCCGCTACTGGTCGCCCGACCTGTCCGTCATCGAGATGCTGAAGCGCGCCGGCGAGGACATCGAGGACCGGCTCGAAGGCCTGCACACGGGGATTGCCGCATGACCGTTCTCGACC
>CALMVN010000334.1:0-7492 GCA_937873225.1 uncultured Acetobacteraceae bacterium | reverse complement strand
CGAGGACCGGCTCGAAGGCCTGCACACGGGGATTGCCGCATGACCGTTCTCGACCCGCCTGCCCGGCTGCGCGCCGCTTCAGGCTGCAACACCTGCGAGGACGGCGAGGGCAGCGTGCAGGTGAAGCTCGATCCGGGGCAGCGGATCGGCACCGCCAAGGTGTTCGCGGTGTACGGCAAGGGCGGCATCGGCAAGAGCACCACCTCGTCGAACCTGTCCGTGGCCTTCAGCAAGCTCGGCAAGCGGGTGCTGCAGATCGGCTGCGATCCCAAGCACGATTCCACCTTCACCCTGACCAAGCGCCTGGTGCCGACGGTGATCGACGCGCTGGAAGCGGTGGACTTCCATCCGGAGGAGCTGCGGCCGGAGGATTTCGTGTTCCCGGGCTATGGCGGCGTGTCCTGCGTCGAGGCGGGCGGGCCGCCGGCCGGCACCGGCTGCGGCGGCTACGTGGTCGGGCAGACGGTGAAGCTGCTGCGCGAGCACCACCTGCTTGAGGACACCGACGTGGTGATCTTCGACGTGCTCGGCGACGTGGTGTGCGGCGGCTTCGCGGCACCCCTGCAGCATGCCGACCGCGCGCTGGTCGTGGCAGCAAATGACTTCGACTCGATCTTCGCGATGAACCGCATCGTGGCGGCGATCCAGGCCAAGTCGCGCAACTACGACGTCCGGCTCGGCGGGGTGATCGTCAACCGCAGCGCCGCCACCGACCAGATCGACCGCTACAACGACGCCATCGGCATGCGGATGCTGGCGCACTTCCCCGACCTCGACGCGATCCGCCGCTCGCGGCTGCAGAAATCCACCCTGTTCGAGATGCCGTCCTCGCCGGAGCTCGACGCGGTCAAGGACGAGTACCTCCGGCTCGCCGCCCGGCTATGGGCCGGGGTCGAGCCGCTGCACGCCACGCCGATGAAGGATCGCGACATCTTCGACCTGCTGGGCTTCGAGTGATGTCGGCGGTCTCCTACGGCGCGCGACGGGCCGAGCTCGAAACCTACTTCGACCGCACCGCGGCCGCGGCCTGGTCGCGCCTCACCTCCGAGGCGCCGGTGGGGCGGATCCGCGCCACCGTGCGCGCCGGACGCGACGCCATGCGCGCCACGCTGCTCGACTGGCTGCCCGCCGACCTGCACGGCCGGCGCATCCTGGATGCCGGCTGCGGCACCGGCGCGTTCGCGGTCGAGGCGGCGCGTCGCGGCGCCGAAATCGTGGCGGTGGACCTGTCGCCGACCCTGCTCGACCTCGCCGCCACGCGGGTGCCGGCCGGGCTGGCGCGCCGCATCGCCTTCAGGGCCGGCGACATGCGCGAGGCGGCGATGTTCGGCCGGTTCGACCACGTGGTCGCCATGGACTCGCTGATCCATTACCCGGTCCGCGAGATCGTGTCGGTGCTGTCGGCGTTCTCGAAGTGCACCACCGGCTCGATGCTGTTCACCTTCGCCCCCCGCACCCCGGCGCTGGCGGCGATGCACGCGGTCGGCCGGCTGTTCCCCCGCGGCGACCGGGCGCCGGCGATCGAGCCGGTCGGCGAGACCGCGATCGGTCGCCGCCTGCGGAACGAGCCGGCGCTGGAACGCTGGGCCGCCGGCCGCAGCCACCGGGTGTCCACCGGCTTCTACATCTCGCAGGCGCAGGAACTCATCGTCGCGGAGGACGCGCCGTGAGCCGCTACGGCGCCCTCAGCGCGCGCGGCTGGAACGGTCCGGGCAGCGTCCTGCTGCCGTTCGCCTCCGTGGCGACGCCGGAACTGCCGCTCGGCCGGCTGCTCCGCCTGTCGCTGTTCCAGGTCTCGGTCGGCATGGCGCTGGTGCTGGTGATCGGCACGCTGAACCGGGTGATGATCGTCGAGCTGGGCGTCCCGGCCTGGCTGGTGGCGCTGATGATCTCGCTGCCCCTGGTGCTGGCGCCGCTGCGCGCCGTGGTCGGGCACCGCTCCGACACCCACCGCTCGGTGCTCGGCTGGCGCCGGCTGCCCTACCTGTGGATGGGCACGCTGCTGCAGTTCGGCGGCTTCGCCATCATGCCGTTCGCCCTGATCGTGCTGTCCGGCGACGCCCCGAACGCGCCCACCTTCGTCGGTCCGGCCGCGTCGGCGCTGGCGTTCCTGCTGGTCGGCGCCGGGCTGCACACCACCCAGACGGTGGGGCTGGCACTGGCGACCGACCTGGCGCCGCCCGCCGTGCGCTCGCGCGTGGTGACGCTGTTCTGCGTCATGCTGCTCGCCGGCATGCTGGGGAGTGCCGTGCTGTTCGGCCGGCTGCTGGCCCCGTTCAGCGAGCTCCGCCTGATCCAGGTGATCCAGGGCGCGTCCGTGCTGACCCTGCTGCTCAACTTCACCGCGGTGTGGAAGCAGGAGGTGCGCGACCCGAAGCGGCACGGCCTGTCGCAGCCGCGCCCCTCGTTCCGCGATGCGTTCCGCAGCCTGGGCGCCGGCGTCCGGCCGCGGCGGCGCCTGCTGTCGGTCGGGCTCGGCACCATGGCGTTCTCCATGCAGGACGTGCTGCTCGAGCCCTATGGCGGCCAGGTGCTTCGCCTTCCCGTCGGCGTCACCACCACCCTGACCGCGCTGCTCGCGGTCGGCGGCCTGACCGGGTTCGCGCTGTCCGCCCTCCTGCTGGGGCGGCAGCTCGACCGCTACCGCCTGGCGGCGTGCGGCGTCACCCTGGGCCTGCTGGCGTTCGCGGCGCTGGTCTTCGCCGGCCCGCTCGGCTCGACCGTGCTGTTCGGCGCCGGCACGCTGCTGACCGGGCTGGGCAGCGCGGTGTTCGTGGTCGGCACGCTGGCGGCGGCCATGGAGGATGCGCGCGACGGGGAAGGCGGGCTGGCGCTCGGCACCTGGGGCGCGGTGCAGGCGTTCGCGGCCGGGCTCGCGATCCTGCTTGGCGGCGTCACCCACGACGTGGTCGTGGCGCTCGGCCGCGCCGGCACGCTGGGCCCGGTGCTGGCGACCCAGTCGACCGGCTACGGCGCGGTGTACTGCATCGAGATCCTGCTTCTGTTCGCGACCCTGGTCGCGATCGGCCCGCTGGCCGGCCTGGCGCCGGCCATCCCAGTTCCGGCCGAACCTGCCTGACCCGCTGATCCGAGGAGCATCGTGCCGTGACGGCTGCCTTCACCCGCTACATCGACGTCGCCCAGCTGAGCCTCTACATCTTCTGGGCGTTCTTCGCCGGCCTGATCTTCTATCTCCGCCGCGAGGACAAGCGCGAAGGCTATCCGCTGACCCCGGAAGGCGTGCAGCGGCAGACGCGCGGTCAGGTCGGCGTGTTTCCGCCGATCCCGGCGCCGAAGACCTTCCGCACGATCAACAACGGCGTCTGGCAGGCGCCGCGTGCGCCGATGGACGGGCCCATCGCCGCACGTCCGGCGGCGGCGTTTCCCGGCGCGCCGCTGATCCCGACCGGCAACCCGCTGGTGGACGGGGTCGGGCCGGCCTCCTGGGTGGCACGCAGCGAAAAGCCGGACCTGACCTTCGAGGGCGACAACCGGATGGTGCCGATGCGCCACGCCCACGAGTACCGTGTCATGTCCCTCAGCCGCGACCCGCATGGCTGGGCGGTGATCGGCGCCGACGGCGTCGTCGCCGGCTACGTGCGCGACCTGTGGATCGACGAAAGCGAGAGCAACGTCCGCTACCTCGAGATCGAGCTCGACCAGGCGCTCGCCGCCGACCGGCACCACGTGCTGATCCCCGAACCCTACGTGCGCTACCTGCGCCGGCAGAAGCGGGTGAGCGTGCGCGCGATCCTCGCATCGCAGTTCGCCGACGTGCCGGTGCTCAAGCATCCCGACCAGATCACGTTCCGCGAGGAGGACAAGCTGGTCGCCTATTTCGGCGGCGGCGCGCTGTATGCGACGCCGGCACGGCTGGGGCCGCTGCTGTGAGCGGGCCGATCATCCGCCGGCGCGGCGACCGCCTGGGCGGGCTGCCGAGCCGCCTGCCGCCGGGCGAACGCATCCTGTGGCAGGGCAGGCCGGACTGGCGCGTGCTCGCCCGACGCGCCCTGCACGTCCGCGGCCTCGCCTTCTACCTCGGGCTGATGCTGTGCTGGTTCGCGGTGGCCGACTTCCGGCCGAGCAATGCCGGCCGCACCCTCGCCGGTGTGCTCTGCCTGGCGGTGATGGGCGTGGCGGCACTGGGCCTGCTGGGCGTGTTCGCCTGGCTGCTGGCCCGCTCGACGGTCTACACCCTGACCGACCAGCGGATCGTGCTGCGCTTCGGGATCGCGCTGTCGATGAGCGTCAACCTGCCGCTGCGGCTGATCGACTCCGCGTCCGTGCGCGTGTGGCCCGACGGCACCGGCGACATCCCGCTCGCCGTCAACGGACGCCAGAAGCTCGGCTACGCGGTGCTGTGGCCGCACGCCAGGCCCTGGCGCCTGGGCCAGCCCGAGCCGATGCTGCGTGCCGTCCCGGATGCGGCCGAGGTGGCCCGGAAGCTGTCGGACGCGCTGGCCGGGACGGCATCCCTTGCCGCTGTCGGCACGGCGGCACGGGCACCGGTCGCGGCACCGGGACCGGTCCGGGTGCCCGAGCAGGTGCTGGCATGAGCGGCCGCGCCGGCACGCTGGGGCCCGCTGCTGGTCCCGGCCGCCATTCCGGCCGCCCCTGGGGCGTCTACGTCGCGGCGGCGGTGCTGTCGGCGCTGGTGGCGACCGGCCTGGCGATGCCGCATCGCCACCGCGCCCTGTTCGCGGCCGACCCGCCGCGTGCGCCGCTGCAGGCGGCCCGCGCGCTCCGCTTCGTCGAGCTGCCGCACGACGACCTGGCGGTCACCGACGCCGCCACCGGGCGGCGCGTCGCCCTCGTCGCCGCCGGCGAGAACGGCTTCCTGCACGGCATGGTGCACGGGCTTTCGGCGACGCGGCGTCGCAACGGCGTCGACCCGGCGAGGCCCTACGCCCTGTCGCTGTACGCCGACGGCCGGCTGGTGCTGAGCGACCCGCCGACCGGGACCGCGATCGACATCGAGGGGTTCGGCCCGACCAACGAGGCGACCCTGCTCCGCTTCCTCGGCTCTCCCAGGGTCGCGCCGTGAGCGCCCGGACCCTCTCGGTGCGCTGCGACGTCGACATCGAGCAGACCCGCCACAGCTTCCACGCCCACGCCGTGCCGGACGGCGTGGCGCTGCGGCCGGGCGACGCGGTGCTGGTGCACGACGTGCCGACCCGGATCGCGTTCGGGCAGCGCCTGTCCTGCGAGTGCCGGGCGACGGTGCGCCGCGCCGGGCCGCTGGCACGGTTCTGGACCCGCGCCACGTCGATCTTCTCGCTGACCACGCTCTACGAGGTCGGCTTCGAGCCGCACGATCCGGCTGCCCTGGAGGCTCCATGAACGCCATCTCCCCGGCCGGACCGCCGCAGCGGCCGGTGCCGAACGACGCGACACGCGAGGCGCAGCAGGACACGGTGCTGAGCCCGCGTTTCTACACCACCGACTTCCCCAAGATGGACCGCATCGACGTGCGGGGCGTGCGGACGGAATGGGACGAGCTGATCGCCGAGCTGAAGCGCGACGGCAACCGGTCCCACTTCATCCGTGACGAATCGTTCGACCGCGACCTGTCGACGCTGCCGCCGGCGCTGCGCCGCGAGTTCCTCGACTTCCTGGTCAGCTCGGTGACCGCGGAGTTCTCCGGCTGCGTGCTGTATGCCGAGATCAAGAAGCGGATCACCAATCCCGACATACGCGAGCTGTTCGCGCTGATGACGCGCGACGAGGCGCGGCATGCCGGCTTCATCAACGACACGCTCAAGGATTTCGGCGTCGGCGTCGACCTGGGCTTCCTGGCCCGCGAGAAGAAGTACACCTTCTTCAAGCCGAAGTTCGTGTTCTACGCCACCTACCTGTCGGAGAAGATCGGCTACGCCCGCTACATCACCATCTTCCGCCAGCTCCAGCGCCATCCGGAGCGGGAGTTCCACCCCATCTTCCGCTGGTTCGAGAAGTGGTGCGAGGACGAGTTCCGCCACGGCGAAGCGTTCGCGCTGCTGATGCGCTCCGACCCGTCGCTGCTGCGCGGCGTCAACAGGCTTTGGATCCGCTTCTTCCTGCTGGCGGTGTTCGCCACCATGTACGTGCGCGACCACGCGCGGCCGGTGTTCCACGCGGCACTCGGCCTTGATCCGACCGAGTACGACTTCACCGTGTTCCGGATCACCAGCGAGATCTGCCGCCAGGTGTTCCCGGTGGAGCTGCCGCTCGACGACCCGCGGTTCCGGCGGGGGCTCGAGCGCATGCGCCGGATCAACGTGGCGATCGGGCGCGCGCGCGCCGAGGGCGGCGTGCTGGGCCGGGTGCGGCGGATCGGCCTGTTGGGCGCCGCCGGGATCGGGTTCGCGCGCCTGTTCCTGCTGCCCGCGAAGCGAAACGCGCCGCCGCCGCAGGTGCGGCTGTCGCCGGCCTGGTAGGAACCCCATCCGATGTCCGTCTATGTCCTGCCGGTGCTGTTCGCCCTGTTCGTCTGGTGGTTCAGCACCGGGCTGATCATGTACCTCGACGGGCTACCGCGCCGCACCTTCCGCTGGAGCATGCTGGGCGCCACCGTGCTGCTGCTCGCCTCGCTCTGGGAGCTGCGCATCTCCAGCCACGACGTGAGTGTCCGTGGCGCCTATCTGGCCTTCACCTGCGGGCTGCTGGCCTGGGGCTGGCAGGAGATCTCGTTCTACATGGGCTTCGTCACCGGGCCGCGCGACGCGCCGTGCCCGGAAGGCTGCCGCGGCTGGCGCCATTTCGGCCACGCGATCCAGACCAGCCTGTGGCACGAGCTGGCGATCATCGCCGCCGCCGTCGCCGTGGTGGCGCTGACTTGGCACGCGCCGAACCAGGTCGGCACCTGGACCTTCATGGTGCTGTGGTGGATGCACCAGAGCGCCAAGCTCAACGTGTTCCTGGGCGTGCGCAACCTCAACGAGGAGTTCCTGCCCGAGCACCTGCAGTTCCTGCGCTCGTTCCTGACCAAGAAGCCGATGAACCTGCTGTTCCCGGTCTCGGTGACGGTGTCGACGGTGATCACCGTGCACCTGGTGCAGCTGGCCGGAGCGCCTGGCGCTACCCTGTTCCAGCAGGCGGGCTTCACCTTCCTGGCCACCATGATGACGCTGGCGATCGTCGAGCACTGGCTGCTGATGCTGCCGCTCCCGGCGGCAGCACTCTGGGGCTGGAGCCTGCGCTCGCGCGGCAAGGCCAGACCGTTCGACGTCGAGGTGGTGGCGGGCTTCCTGGGCGCCGGCAAGACCACGTTCCTGCGCAACGTGCTGTCGGGCAGCCGGCCGGAGCTGCGCACCGTGGTGCTGGTGAACGACTTCGCCGCCGTCGGCGTCGACGGGTCCCTGCTGCGCGAGCGCGGCGCCGACGTGGTGGAGCTGCCGAACGGCTGCATCTGCTGCTCGCTGCGCAAGGACCTGACCGCGCAGATCCGCAGCATCGTCGCGCAATGGTCGCCCGAGCGCATCCTGATCGAGCCAAGCGGCGTCGCCGACGTCGC
>CALMVN010000333.1:5481-20599 GCA_937873225.1 uncultured Acetobacteraceae bacterium | reverse complement strand
ATCGATGGGCGGCGTCCTGCGGCTTGCTCGCCTGCCGGTCAAACCCCGACGCCGCCGGGATCAGCGGCAGCCCGCGCCCTGTTCACGGCCAGGACGGACAGGTCGGCGCACAGCCCGGCGATCGGGCCGGCCCAGTCGAACGGCGCCGGCTGCTGATACAGGCGCATCGTGCGGTACCAAGGCGTGTCGGTGCGACCGGTGAGCCAGCGCCAGCACTGGTCGTAGCGCGACAGCATCCAGACCGGCCGGCCGAGCGCCGCCGCGAGGTGCGCGGTCGAGGTGTCGACGGCGATCACCAGGTCGAGCTGCGATACCAGGGCCGCGGTGTCGTCGAAGCTGTCGATCGAGCCCGTGTGGTCGAGGAGGCGCAGGCCAGGCGGCGGATGCAGCGCCTGGCGTCCCGCTTCCCCCTTCTGCAGGCTGTAGAACAGCGCGTCCGGGGCCGCGTCGGCCAACGGCGCCAGGTCGTGGAGGCGGATGGAGCGGCGGCGATCCGCCAGCGCCGATTCGCGGGCGTAGGGGTGCGGGCCGCCGGCCCAGACCAGCCCGATCCGCATCGGCCGGCGCCCGTCCGGATCGGATGAAAGGTCCAGGTCGAGCCGTCGCCGCCATGCCGCCGCCCCGGCCGGGTCGGGCCGAAGGTAGCCGGCGGCGGCCGGCACGGTGTCCGGGGTGGTGGCGAACACGCGCGGCAGGGTGAACATCGGGCAGTGGAGGTCGAAGGAAGGCAGCGGCGCGTCATGCGCCACCACGCGGTCCAGCCCGGGCAAGCGGGACAGCAGCGCCACCAGGGGCTGTCGCACGCGCAGCACCACGGTGCCGCCCCGCGCCTTGGCGAGAACGGCGTAGCGGATGAACTGCAGCGTGTCGCCGAACCCGCCCTCGTCGTGCAGGAGCAGGGTGCGGCCTCCGAACCCTTCGCCCTCCCAGAGCGGCACCCGGTACGGGTGCGGCGGCTTGGCCCGCGTGCGCCAGCGCCACTCGTACTCGGCGAAGCCTTCGGTCCAGTCGCCGTTGGCGAGCAGGGCCAGCGCGCGGTTGCAGCGGGTTTCCGCGTTGTCCGGCTCGCAGGCCGTCGCCAGATCGAGAAAGGTGAGCGCCTGCGCCGGTGCGCCGCACGCGGTCAGGGCGACGCCGAGATTGGCGAGCGTCGGGCCGTGCGCCGGATGCAGCCGGAGCGCGTTGCTGTAGGCGGCGACGGCGTCGGCGAAGCGCTGCCGCTCGACCATGGTGTTGCCGAGGTTGGACCAGGCGGTCCAGCAGGACGGATCGAGCGCCACCGCCCGCAGCAGGATCGGCTCGGCCTCGTCGAACCGGCAGTCCTGGTTCAGCAGCGCGCCGAGGTTGGCCAGCGCCAGGGCGTCGCCGGGCATCCGCGCCAGCCGGGCGCGCCAGGCGGCTTCGGCCGCACGCCGGTCGCCGGCGCGGTGCATCGCCAGGGCGTGTGCGTGGTCCAGGGCTGCCGGTGCCGGGTCGAGCGTCGTGCCATGCATCGTTCCAGGATGGAGCAGGACGGTTAACCGATCCCGAACGCCGTCCTCACCCGTCCGCCGCCGGGGTGTCAGAGAAGGAGGCGGTCAGGTCGGACAGGTGGCCGATCTCCTCCAGCCGCACGCCGTCGGGCGCCACCAGCCGGTTGCGCCCGCGCGCCACCCGCCTGGGCAGGAACACGTGCTCGAAGCCGAGCTTCTGCGCTTCCTTCAGCCGCGCTTCCGCCTGGCTCACCTGGCGCACCTCGCCGCTCAGGCCCACCTCGCCGAAATACACCGAGCCGGCGCTGGTCGGCTGGTTGGTGGCGGCGGAGGCCAGTGCCGCCGCCACCGCGAGGTCGGCCGCCGGCTCGCTGACGCGCAGGCCCCCGGCCACGTTGAGATACACGTCGGAGCCGGACAGCCTGAGCCCGCAGCGGGTTTCCAGCACCGCCAGCAGCATGGCCAGCCGGGCCGCGTCCCAGCCCACCACGGCGCGGCGGGGCGACGAGCCGGTGTTGGGCGCCAGCAGCGCCTGCACCTCCAGCAGCACCGGACGCGTGCCTTCCAGCCCCGCGAACACCGCGGAGCCGGCGATGTTGCCGCGCCGCTCGGCCAGGAACAGCGCCGACGGGTTCGGCACCTCCGACAGGCCGCGATCGGTCATGGCGAACACGCCGATCTCGTCGGTGGCGCCGAACCGGTTCTTGGCCGCGCGCAGGATGCGGAACTGGTGGCCGCGGTCGCCCTCGAAGTACAGCACCGCGTCGACCATGTGCTCCAGCACCCGCGGGCCGGCGATCGCCCCTTCCTTGGTCACGTGCCCGACCAGGATCAGGCCGAAGCCCCGGCTCTTGGCCAGCCGGATCAGCTCGAACCCGGCCGAGCGCACCTGGCTCACCGAGCCGGGCGCGCTTTCCACCGTTTCCAGCCACATGGTCTGGATGCTGTCGATCACCACCAGGGCGATGTCGCGTTCGGCTTCCAGGGTCTGGGCGATGTCGACCACGTTGATCGCCGCCGCCAGCTCCAGCCCCGGCGCCTTGAGGTCGAGGCGGCGGCCGCGCATGCGCAGCTGGTCCACCGCCTCCTCGCCGGAGATGTAGAGCACCCGCCGTCCGGCCGCCGCCATCGCCGCGGCCGCCTGCAGCATCAGGGTGGACTTGCCGATGCCGGGATCGCCGCCCACCAGCACCACCGAGGCCGGGACCAGGCCGCCACCCAGCACCCGGTCGAGCTCGGCGATGCCGGTGCCGATCCGCGGCGGCGGCTCGGCGGCACCCTCCAGCCCGACGAAGCCGATCCGGCCGGCGGCGCGTCCGGTGCCGCCGGTGGCGGCCGGGCGCACCGAGGCGGACCGGGCGTCGGCGGCCTCCTCGACCAGGGTGTTCCATTCGCCGCAGGCGTCGCAGCGGCCGCTCCATTTCGGCCACACCGCGCCGCAGTTCTGGCACACGTAGCGGGCCTGGGGACGCTTGCCCATCAGGGCGCATCCCCGCCGGGAGGCGGCAGCGGGGCGGCGAACAGGCTGGCCTGCATCAGGACCCCGGAAGGCTGCAGCAGCACCAGAAGCACGATCGGCGGCGCCGGTGCCGGCCGGATCAGCAGGTAGTGCTGCTCGCGCCCGTCGCTTCCGGCTTCCATCAGCCGCATGGCGGCGCCCCGTGCCTGCATCGCGGCCGCAAGCCGCATCGTCAGCGCGTGCGGGTCGATCCCGGTGCCGCCGTCGCCGCACCAGCCGTCGTCGAACGACAGCACCACCAGGTGCCCCGGCTGGTTGTCGACGTGGTAGGCGCGTCCGGGACGGGCCAGCAGCCGCGCCGTCGCGGTGTCGGACGCCGGGCGGTAGGCGGGCGAGTCCAGCGCGCTGCGCAGGCCCCTGGCGTCGCCGGCGTGGCGGAAACAGCTGCTGGCGAACAGGCGGCTGAGCGCCCCCGCCCCGTCGCGCCCGGACGACGCCGCGTCGCCGGGCGGCGGCGCGGCGACGGCGGCCTGCGGCAGCAGCAGCACCGCGACGCGCAACAGGACGCGAAGCCAGTGGCAGCACCTGGCCCCGCTTCCGCGAAGCCCATCTTCCCGGGCCCCGCTCCCCTGAATCCCGCGCCCTATCGCCGCAGCTCCATGCCGATCGGGCCCTCGCGCCGCCCGTGGGTGAACTGGTCCACCAGCGGGTTGCCGCTGTGCAGCAGGGAGGCCGCTTCGCCCTGCCAGACCAGCCGGCCCTGGTACAGCATCGCCGCGCGGTCGCCGATCCGGGTGGCGGAGGCCATGTCGTGGGTGATGGCGAGTGCGGTGCTGCCGAGCCGCTTGACGCAGTCGACGATCAGCCCGTCGATCACCGCGCCCATGATCGGGTCGAGCCCGGTGGTGGGCTCGTCGAAGAACAGGATCTCCGGCTGGGCGGCGATGGCGCGGGCCAGGCCGACCCGCTTCTGCATGCCGCCGGACAGCTCCGACGGCTGGAGGTTGCCGACGCTGGGATCGAGCCCGACCTGGGTCAGCACCTGTCCGGCGCGCTGCCGTGCCGCCGTCCGGCTCATGCGCCTGCCCTTGCGACGCGCCAGCAGCCCGAACGCCACGTTCTCCCAGACCGGGAGGCTGTCGAACAGCGCCCCGTTCTGGAACAGCATGCCGATCCGCTCGCGCGTCGCCTCCTGGTCCCGCCTGCCCTGCGCCAGCACGTCGACCCCGTCGATCTCGATGGTGCCGGCATCCGGCTCGATCAGGCCCAGGATGCAGCGCAGCAGCACCGACTTGCCGCTGCCCGAGCCGCCGATCACCACGGTGGAGGTGCCGGGATGCACGTCCAGGTCGATGCCGTCGAGCACCCGCTTCGGCCCGAAGCTCTTGCTCAGGCCGCGTATCCGGATCTTCGGCACCCCGATCCTCGTCGTCGGGCCGTTCATCGCGAGAAGAACATCTCGGTCAGCACGTAGTCGAAGCACAGGATCAGGATGGAGGCCGCCACCACCGCCGAGGTGGTGGACGCCCCCACCCCCTGCGCGCCGCCGCGGGAATGGTAGCCGTTGTAGCAGCCCATCAGCGCGATCAGGAACCCGAACGCTCCCGCCTTGGCCAGGCCCACGATCACGTCCATCGGCTGCACGAAGCTGAACGTGTTGGCGACATAGGCGGCAGGGCTGAAGCCCAGCTTCACCACCGACACGATGAACCCGCCCATCACGCCGAGGATGTCGGCCACCACCACCAGCAGCGGCAGCGCCAGCAGGCCGGCCAGCAGGCGCGGGGCCACCAGGTACTTCATCGGGTTGGTGGACAGCGTGCCGAGCGCGTCGACCTGGTCGGTGACGCGCATGGTGCCGATCTCGGCCGCCATCGCCGCTCCCACGCGGCCCGCCACCATCAAACCCGCCAGCACCGGGCCCAGCTCGCGCACCACGCTCAGCACCACGATGTCGGCGATGGCACTCTGGGCGTTGAAGCGGGAAAAGCCGGTATAGGACTGCAGCGCGATCACCATGCCGGAGAAGATCGCGGTGAGCGCCACCACCGGCAGGCTGTAGAACGCGAACTCGAAGAACGCGGACAGGAAGTTGCGCCAGTAGAACGGCGGCCGCAGGAGGTGCGACAAGCCGTTCAGCGCGAACAGGGCCAGCCGGCCGGCACCGCCCACGGTGTCGAGCACCAGCCGCCCCAGCGCGGAGACGGGGGCCGCCGCCCGGACCGCCAGGGTCGGCCTGTCGGCCTCGGCCACCTCCGGATCCGTCATGCGCACCGGGCGCGGGGACGGAGCCGAGCACGGCCTGGCCGGAGGTCGCCTAGCCGGGCGGGCGGGGATGAGCACATGCGCTGTGCCTATAACGGTCCGGCTCCGGCGTCGAGTGGCGTCGTGGCGTCGCAACAGGCCGCCCGCCGACGACCCCGGCCGCCCGGCCTTTCAAACCCACGGGCGAGCGGATACGGTGCGGGGGAACGATCGCGAAGGATCTCCCGCCGGATGTCGAAGCTGGTCCGCAAGCGTGTGCTCGTCACCGGGGGAGCCGGCTTCCTCGGTTCGCACCTGTGCGAACGGCTGCTGCGCGACGGCCACGACGTGCTGTGCGTCGACAACTACTTCACCGGCAACAAGGACAACATCGCGCACCTGGTGGCCTCGCCGCACTTCGAGACCCTGCGGCACGACATCAGCACGCCGCTGATGGCCGAGGTGGACGAGGTCTACAACCTGGCCTGCCCGGCCTCCCCGGTGCACTACCAGTACGACCCGGTGCAGACGCTCAAGACCAGCGTGCTGGGTGCGATCCACATGCTGGGCATCGCCCGGCGCACCGGCGCCAAGGTGTTCCAGGCCTCGACCAGCGAGGTCTATGGCAATCCGGACGTGCACCCGCAGACCGAGGACTATTGCGGCAACGTCAACCCGCTGGGCCCGCGCGCCTGCTACGACGAGGGCAAGCGCTGCGCCGAGACGCTGTTCTTCGACCACCGCCGCCAGCACGGCACCCGGATCAAGGTGGCGCGCATCTTCAACACCTACGGGCCGCGCATGCATCCCGACGACGGAAGGGTGGTGTCCAACTTCATCAGCCAGGCGCTGCGGGCCGAGGACATCACCCTGTACGGCGACGGCGGCCAGACCCGCGCCTTCTGCTACGTGTCGGACCTGATCGAGGGGTTCGTGCGGATGATGGACAGCGACGACGACATCACCGGGCCGATCAACCTCGGCAACCCGCACGAGATCACGGTGCGCGAGCTGGCCGAGCGGATCCTGGCGCTGACCGGGTCGCGCAGCCGGATCGTGTACCGTCCCCTGCCGGAGGACGACCCCATGCAGCGCTGCCCGGACATTTCCCGCGCCCGCGACCTGCTCGGCTGGGAGCCCAAGGTGGCGCTGGAGGAGGGCCTGCGCCGCAGCATCGAGCACTTCAGGCGGCTGCTCGGCGGCGAGACGTCGACGAGCCTGGCCGGCATCACCACCCCGGCCGCCGTCGCCGGCTGAGCGGAACCCCATCTCCATGCGCATCGCGATGATCGGCGGCGGCTATGTCGGCCTCGTCTCCGCCGCCTGCTTCGCCGAGTTCGGCAGCCAGGTCTCGGTGGTGGAAACCCATCCCGGCCGCCTCGCTGCCCTGTCGCGCGGCGAGATCCCGATCTACGAGCCGGGGCTGGACAAGCTGGTCGCCGACAACATCGAGGCCGGGCGGCTCAGCTTCGGCAGCGACCTCCGGGCGGCGGTGGACGGGGCGGAGGCGATCTTCATCGCCGTCGGCACGCCCCCGCGCAACGGCGACGGCCATGCCGACCTGACCTACGTGTTCGCGGCCGCCGAGCAGGCGGCGGCGGCGATGAGCGGCTACGCGGTGATCGTCACCAAGTCGACGGTGCCGGTCGGCACCGGCCGACGCATCGCCGAGCTCGTCGCCCGCGTGCGGCCGGAGCTCGAGTTCGACGTCGCCTCCAACCCCGAGTTCCTGCGCGAAGGCTCGGCGATCGCCGACTTCATGCGTCCCGACCGGGTGGTGATCGGCACCGACGCGAGCCGCCCCGGCAGCGCGGAGCGGGCGCAGGAGATCATGCGCCGGCTGTACCGCCCGCTCTACCTGCTCGAGGCGCCGATCCTGTTCACCAGCCTGGAAAGTGCCGAGCTGATCAAGTACGCCGCCAACTCGTTCCTGGCGATGAAGATCTCCTTCATCAACGAGATGGCCGATTTGTGCGAGCGCGTCGGCGGCGACGTGCACGAGGTGGCGCGCGGCATCGGCATGGACGGCCGCATCGGTTCCAAGTTCCTCCATGCCGGACCCGGCTACGGCGGCTCCTGCTTCCCCAAGGACACGCTGGCCCTGATGCGCATCGCCCAGGAGGCCGGCGCCTCGTCGCGGCTGGTCGAGGCCACGGTGCAGGTCAACGACGCGCGCAAGGCCAGCATGGCGGCGCGCATCATGTCCGCCTGCGGCGGCAGCGTGCGCGACAAGACGGTGGCGGTGTTCGGGCTCACCTTCAAGCCGGAGACCGACGACATGCGCGACGCGCCGTCGATCCCGATCGTGCACCGGCTGGTGGAGAACGGGGCGCAGGTGCGCGCCTTCGATCCGGCCGGCATGGAGGCGGCGCGGCCGCTGCTGCCGGAGCGGGGCCTGACCTATTGCAGCGACGCGCTCGACGCCGCCACGGGTGCGGACGCGATCCTGGTGCTGACCGAGTGGAACGAGTTCCGCGCCCTGTCGCCAGAGCGGCTGCGCGAGCTGATGACAGGCCGGGTGGTGATCGACCTGCGCAACATCTACGACCCGGCGGCGATGCAGGCGGCCGGCCTCGCCTACACCTCCATCGGGCGGCCGCAGCATGCCGCCCGGATCGCCTCCTGGCAGCGTTCCGGCACCGGCGACTGAACGGGTCCGCCCGTCCGCCGGCGTCCGGGACGGCTCACGACGGCGTCCAGCCGGCCCAGCGATGCGCCAGCGGGCCGATGTCGATGGCGATGCCGCCCTGCGCCTTGATCCGTCCGCAACAGATCACGCCCAGCGGCCCCGGCGCGGACACCAGGAACACCGCCCCAGGGAACGGCACCGAAATCCGCTCCAGCACGCGCAGGTATCCTTCGGGCAGGAAGCCGGCTGCTTCCATGCCGTCGGCAGGCACCGGCATGGAGGCGTCGCGCGGAACGGGGATCATCCGGATCTCCGCAACGCCGCAGAAGCGGCCGAGCTTCTCGAACAGTTCCGGATACGGGCCGACGACGCCCAGGAACGGCAGCCCGCTCAGCAGCGGGCGCAGGTAGGGGACGCGCTCGTGCAGGATGTCGAGCACGTGGAGGGCGGTGAACGCGGTGCCGGCATTGCCGGCGCAGACCCGTTGCATCTCGGCCAGGAAGCCGAAATGGTAGGGCTCGTCGCGCAGCCGCTCGGGCTCCGGCAGCGCGGTCACGTCGGCACCGCGCAGGCCGTCGTTGAAGGCGCGCTCCAGGCCCGCCAGCACGACCACGCCGAGATCCTCTGCCCGTGCGCCGAACCAGTTCTGCCAGACGCTGTCCAGCATCGCCGACAGCTCGGGCGGCCGGAGCACGCGGTTGGCGCGCCGGCTGACGAAGCAGACGAACCGGGACAGGGCGATGTCGAGCCGGACCAGGCTGAACGGCGTTCCCGTCGCGATGGCGTCCGACAGGCGCTGCGACACCGCATCGGGATCGAGCCAGCGCGTCGAGGCACGCAGCGCCGACGCCTCGCCGATCACGGCCTCGCGGTCGACCGCCTGCGCCAGCCTGGCCACCGCCAGATGGGCATAGGGCGGATAGGGTGACGGGCCTTCGGCCGCCAGCCGATCGAGCAGGTCCTGGCTGGCGAGCAGCTCGGCATAGCGGGCGGTGATCGCCAGCGCGCTGGTGTAGTTCCACAGGGTGTCGTTGGCATGGCCCAGCGCCGGGACTGCCGCACGCAGGAACGGCACCGCGGCGCCGAACTCGCCGGCGCGGCAAAGGGTGGCGCCGAGCTCGCTATTCAGGTCCGCATCGTCCGGCCTGATCATGACCAGGCCGCGCAGCGCATGGAGCGCCAGTTCCGGATCGCGCCCGCGGGCGAGCTCGAGCTGCAGCCGGTAGACGGGCGTGATGTCGGGCCAAAGCGCCAGCGCCCGCCGGCACGCTTCCAGGGCGGAGTCGGCATCGCCCTGTTCTGCCAGCATCTGCGCCTGGCGCAGCCAGGCTTCGGGATCGGTGGGGTCCGCACCGGGCCGGGCCGCCAGCGCTGCCGCCCCCTCGGGGCCGGGTCCGCCCCGGACCGGACCCGAAGCCGGGCCCGAAACCGGATCGTCGACCTCGGACATGGCAGGACCTCCGGCAGCTGTTCCCGACACGGCCCGGTTGCGCGACCGGCGGCCGGCGGCGAGACTATCCGCGTTCCCGGCCCGAGGCCATCATGCGTCCGACGTCCCGATGACCAGCGACTACCTTTACGTCGGCGACGCGATCGCCTGGTCGCTGCCGGGCTTCTCCTTCGAGGAAGCGGCACCGGTCGAGAAGCACCTGCGTCCCTCGCCGTTTCTTCTGCTCGGACCGGTCCCGCGCGAGTTCGGCAGCTGGTACTATGGCGACCGGCAGGCCCCGTCGGTCGGATTGTTCCGGATCGACGCCGTCAGCCTTCGGGGCGACAGGATCCTGTGCCGGGACGGCAGGACGGTCTGCATCGAGCAGAACGGGATGCACCCGCAGGCGATCGAGGCGGCGGCGCCGGCAGCGGCGCCGGCGACCGAAAGCCGGCATGGCGAGGCGGTGCTGCTGTGCGGTCCCGCCTACCGCATGTACGGGCACTGGCTGGTCGACTTCCTGCCGCGCCTGCACGTGCTGACGCATCTCGGGCTTGACCTGCGCACGCTCGCCTACCTGCTGCCGGACGACATCGCGCCGTTCGCCCGGGCCTGGCTGCGCCTGCTCGGCATCGCGGACAGCCAGGTCGCGACCTACGACGTCCGCACCGAGACCTGCCACGTGGCGCGGGCGCTGGTCCCGACCGCGTTCCGCGGCGACGGCCGCGCCAACACCCTGCTCGCGGCCGCGGCACGCTCGTTCAGGGAAGCGGTGCTGGGGGAGGCGGGCGCCTGCGTGACCGCAACGCGACGCCTGTTCGTGTCCCGCCGGAACTGGGGCAACGACAGCCGCACGCTGACCAACGCCCGCGCCGTCGAGGCGCAGCTGGCGGAGGACGGGTTCGAGATCGTTTATCCGGAGGAGATGGGCATTCCCGATCAGGTCAGGATGTTCTCCGAGGCCAGGATGCTGGTCGGCGAATACGGCTCCGGCCTGCACAACTCGATCTTCTGCGGCCCGGACGCGACGGTGATCGCCTTGCGCGGCACGGCGGGACATCCGGGCTTCCTGCAGTCGGGCCTGTGCGCAGCGCTCGGCCAGCGGATGGGCTACGTGTTCTGCGGCACGGGCGACGAGGCGGGGCGGCAGCGCCTTGTGCTGGCGGACGAGGACCTGGCGCTGCTGCGCTCGCTGCTCGCCGACCAGTCCGGTTGAGCGCCGTCAGCCGATCATGCGCCAGTTGCCCTGCTTGTCGTTCTTGTACTGCATCGGCGGGGCGTCGAAGAGCTTGCGGTACTCGCCCTCCTCCAGCAGCACCGTGCGCCCGAACGCGCGACCGCCCAGCTGCTCGGCGGGCTGGCAGAACAGGTCCAGGATCGAGAAGGTGAGCACGCCCGGGCCGGTCAGCACCCAGACGTTGGTCTTGCGCCCGTGCCTCAGCACGCTCGAGATGTTTCCCATGCAGTTGTCGAGGGTGCGCTCGATGATCCGGGTGCCGCCGGCGGTGCCGATGAACCAGTTGTTCACGCAGCTCGGCAGGCCGCGGCTGAAGGTGAGGACCTGCTCGACCCCGCCGGTGCGGAAGCAGCCGTCGAGCGGCCGGTCGCACACCTCGTCGGCATCTATGTAGAAGCCGCCCTGCTTGTACAGGTAGGCCAGCCTGAAGAAGTCGGCCTTGGCCGCGACGTGGAAGCAGGCGCGGTAGAGATCGACCAGAACGGTGCCGTAATGGGTGGCAAGGAAGTCCTGCGCGGTGTCGTCGTTGAACAGGTCGTGGACGTAGCCGGGGTTGGCGGCCCTGCAGCGCTGCATGAGGGAGGCGACCTCGTCCGGCGGGGTCGGCTTGTCCCAGTACTGCATGATCCGGCGCGGGATGCCGTGCGCCTCCGACTGGTTCGGCGGCAGCGCTGCCAGCCCCTCGATCGTGTTCTGCGGCAGCACGCCGGACAGCAGCGCCAGCTCCAGCAGGGTGAGCCAGCCGTCCTCGAAGGCGGCGCCCTCCCGGACGCGCCGGCGACGCGGCAGGTAGACCGCCATGGACTTGGCCGTGGCGTAGGGCAGGTCGGCCGCCGCGGCCGCCTTGAGCAGGGCCATCGCCTCCGCCGCCTGCCCCTGGTCCTGGCGCAGCAGGCTCAGGTGCATCAGCGCGACCGGATCGGTGGGCATGGCCCGCAGCAGCGCCTCGAACGCGACGCGGCTCTGGTCGAAGGCCTGGTAGTGGTACGCGTCAACGCCCGCCTTGCGAACCAAGTCCGCTTCTGCCGCCGTCATCCCGGGCATGGAAGATCCTCTGGAGCAGATCCCGATCAGGTAGATTGCCTGATCGGGTGAAGATGCTTATTGAAACAACAGGCCAGGGCATTCGAGGCGAACGGAAAACGCTCCGGCAGTGCACGACGGTAGCACGCCGATCCCGACGCCTTCAACGTGACGATGGTGCCGAACCCTCAGCCATACCCCCTGTTCGGGCTGCGCGGCGGTGCGAACGGGCGGACGACCGTTCCGGCTGCGGAGCGGATTCGGACGATGCACGCCGGGCCGCCAACGTTGCCGAACGCGCGGCGGCTGCCTGGCGGGCGGTGTCCCTTGGCGGTGCTGCCCATCCCGGCGACGAACGCGGACTTCAACGATTCGACAACGCCAGGAGAAGCCGTCGGCCGGATTCAGGCTCCTTGTCCCGCCTGCACGCCGCGCGGCGACGGCACCACCTCCTTCTCGAACACGACCATGCTGTCGAAGAACGAGATGCCGAACGTGTTGCGGAAGAACGGACCGAAGCGGTCGCGATGCAGGTCGATGTGGAAGCCGTTCAGCTCGTCGAGCTTCTGCTTGGCGAGCTCCATGAAGGTGCCGTCGCGCCGGTAGCCGCCCCCGAACGGCTCATGGTAGCTCGTATGCACGTCCTCGGTCAGGAAGATGCCGCCCGGCCGCACCATGCCGTACAGCTCCTCGAACGTCGCCACCTGCTGCGCCATGGTGTGGCCGCCATCGTCGATGATGACGTCGAAGGTCTGGAACTCGGCAAGCAGGCTGCGCAGGAAGCCGCGGTCCTCCTGCGAGCCGATCCGGACCAGCGTCCTGCCCCCCTCGTAGCCCTTGCAGCGGGGATCGATGTCCACGCCGACGATCAGCGCCGCCGGGCCGAAATACTGGCGCCACATGTCGAGCGAGCCGCCCTGGGAAACCCCGATCTCCAGCATGCGGAAATCGTCCCGGTTCCGGAACCTGGCCAGGAACCGCTCATAGACCCGGAAGTAGTGCTCCCATTTCTGGCAGACCTTGTGCGGCCGGTTGTAGAAGATGTCCTGTAACTCGCTCATGTTCCCATCCTCAGGAGCGTCCGCCGACCGGCTCATCGCTCAGGTTGTGCCGAAGAACTCGCCGAGCACGAGCCTTGCCGGCCGGTAGGGGGCTATCGATCCGGCTTCCGCCGCCTGTCGCAGCTGCGCCATGAAGAGTGTCGGGTCGTCATAACGCAGCTCGGCAAGGTCGGAAACCTTGTAGTCCCACCAATCCGACTCCAGGAGACCTGCAATGACCTCCTCGGAAAAGCGGTAGCGGATCAGGCGCGCCGGGTTGCCACCCACGATCGCATACGGCGGCACCGAGCCGGTCACCACGGCTCCGGCGCCGATCACGCAGCCGGTGCCGAGCGTGATGCCGCGCGCCAGCAGCACGTCCTGTCCGATCCAGACGTCGTGTTCGATGACCGGCGCGTCGGTGCGGTTCGGGCGGCTCGCCTGTCCGCCGAAGCGGCCGAACGATCCGACCGCGTCGTCCTCCAGGCACTTCCTGAAGATGACGAAGTGCGGGTCGTAGGCGAAGGAGGAGGTGGAAGCGAACGACATGTGGTGGTTCAGCGCCATCACCCGGACCCCCCAGGAGATCGAGCAGTAGCGGCCGATCCGGGTCGACGGAGGCAGGCCGCTCAGGCTGTAGCTGAACGAGCCGATGGTCGGGATCTCGACCCCCTGCAGGATCGCGGCATAGGGCTCGACCGCCCCATCCTCGTCGAAGAAGACCATCTGGTCGCCGGCGAACCGATCCCCTTCATCCTGGCTGAAGTAGATGCGGTGCTGCTTCAATTTCTGTACATGGTCCCGGTTCATGAGATACTGCATCGGCAACCTGCATCATGGCTCGAGCACTATATCTGCAACGACAGCGAAAGAAACGACTGCTTCATCGTTTTCGTGCTGCCTCAGCCTGCTCCGGCACCCGGCCTTCCGCCTTGAGGGCTGGAAGGTTATGTTCCTTTAAAGTAACGTTACTTTCGGGTCCGAACGGGAGCCTGAACAATGACCTTTCTCATCTTCGCGGTGCTACTTGGCCTGATCCCTGCCGCAATCGCCCAGAACAAGGGACGTAGCTTCGTGGGCTGGTGGATCTATGGAGCGTTGCTGTTCATCATCGCCATCATCCACGTTCTGCTTGTGAGTTCCAAAGGTCCGGCAACCCAGCAATACTTGACGCTAGGCAACAAGAAGAAGTGTCCGGAATGTGCTGAAATGGTGCAGGCAGAGGCTAGAGTCTGCCGCTTTTGTAGTCACAGATTTGCCGGGCCGATTTCCCATGACTGGCGCTCTGAAGCCCGCCTTGAAACCAGCAGGCGGACTTCTTGAGGCCTACTGCAGCTGTCCGCTCAACAGCGCGCTGGCCGGGCTGTCGATCAGGAGGCTCGCCCGGGCGAACGCCCCGCCGGTGCGGATCTGGCCGTTGAAGGCTTCCAGGGTCTCGCCCGGCGCCGCCACGAACGACACGATCCCGGCGCCGGCCTGGATCACCGAAATGGCGCAACCGGTCTGCAGGCCGGTGGGTACGAGGTAGGCATGCGCGCTGGCTCCGGTATCGCGGATGGTGGTGCCGCAATCCGTCTGCGCCAGCGCATGGGCGCCGGATCGCGTGGACACGACGCCGCCGCCGCTCTGCAGCGGGCCGGACACGGCGAGCGCGGACACGCTGGCGCTGCCGCTCACCGACAGGCTCGACGTGGCGACGGAAGGCGCCGACACGTCGCCGCTCCCGTTGACGGACAGGCCGGCCGACGGCAGCGCGTCGTTGCTGGCAGGGCCGCCGCCGACATGCAGGGTCTGGCCGAACACCGAGCCGTCGGCACCGAGCCACAGCGTGTCGGCATGTGACCGCACGACGCCGGTGCCGTCGCGCCGGCCCGCGGTCCGCTCGCCCAGCCGCCTGCGGCCGCTCGTGCCCGACCGGAAGACGATCCCGTCATAGGCGCCGGCGCCGGCAGCGGAGGTCCCCTGGATCGTCATGACGTTCGTCGACGGCGACACGCCGGTGACGATGTAGTCCACGGCGCCGACGTTGTTCCAGCTGTCCATCTCCGGCACCCCGGCGGCGCGGTCGTCGATGATCTGCGTCTCGTCGGCGGTGCTGGGCCCGTCGCTCCCGGCGTCGAGAAAGTTCACCCAGTCGGAGCCGAACAGGCTGCACCGCCGGTTGCCCGCCGGACAGTGCGCCTGCACCGACACGCCCACCAGGTCGTGCGTCGCCGTGCCGGCGTCCCCGCGGAAGGCGTACGACGACGGGTCGTTCTGGTACAGCACCACGTGCAGGGCGTTCTTCTGGACGCTGGCGCCGCTCCCGCTCGGCTCGGCGTCGACCGGCAGGAACAGCCCCTCCTCGCCGACGGCGGAGGTCATGCGCTTGACGATCTCGAAGCCGGCGCCCCCCGCCTGCTGCATGATCGACTGGTCCACCTGCTCGGCGATGCCGCCGCCGGCGGTGAAGCTGGCGCCCTCCGCCACCCAGGTCACGCCCGGCTTGTTGCCCGGGTAGCCGGTCAGCCAGTAGCGCCCCGGCGGCACCACGACCTGCGCCGGCGCGACCGCCGCCGCCAGCGCGGCCGAGAAGGCTGCGGTGT
>CALMVN010000333.1:2345-5471 GCA_937873225.1 uncultured Acetobacteraceae bacterium | reverse complement strand
GTCGTCGTGGCTGGCGAAGTCCAGCGGCGCGCCGGCCGTCGCGTCGGCCCCGGTCGGCGCGCTGAGCGTCACCGCGACGCCGCCGCCGCGCGACGACGCGGAACTGACGGTCGTGCCGGCGGACAGGAACGCGCCGATCGCCGCCTGCCCCACCGCCGGCACCGGCGGCCCCGCGAGCGGCAGCACGGTCGACCCCGCCGGGACCGCCCGGCCCAGCACGGCGCTGCTCGCGTCCGCCTTCGCGCCGAAGTCGCGCACGTCCAGGCGGTCGGCCAGGCGGTCCGCCCAGCGGCGCGGCACCGCGCCGGCGGCATTGGCGGTGGCGACCATGGCGCTGGTGTCGCCGCCCGCAGCCTGCGTCATCCCGGCGGCACCCAGGCTGGGCCCGCTGCTGAAGCGCTGCTGCAGCGTCAGGGGAGTGGGACCATCGGCAAAGGCGGGGCTGCACAGGACGGACAGGACCGGTACCAGGAAGCGGCGCATCCAACACCCTCGATCGGCAGCCCGGCGACGGGAACCGGGCCGGCGGAGGTCGCGCAGCATAACCGTCCCTACCGCGGAAACGGCATCCGACCCGGAGGTCCGCCCATGTGCCGACCTCAGCTCCCGTGCACGGTGTCCAGGTCGGCGAACCGGGTGAACTCGCCCTCGAAGAACAGGTCGATCTTGCCGGTGGGGCCGTGGCGCTGCTTTTCCAGCAGCAGCTCCGCCTTGTTGTGCGCCAGCTCCATCTTGTGCTGCCACGCGTCCATGGCGACCAGGAACTTGTCGTTGCTGTCGAACATGGTGTCCTTGGGCATGCGCTGCTGCAGGTAGTACTCGTCGCGGTAGATGAACATCACCGCGTCCGCGTCCTGCTCGATCGAGCCCGACTCGCGCAGGTCCGACAGCTGCGGCCGCTTGTCCTCCCGGCTTTCCACCTGACGCGACAGCTGCGACAGCGCCAGCACCGGCACCGCCAGCTCCTTGGCGATCGCCTTCAGCCCCTGGGTGATCATGGAGATCTCCAGCACCCGGTTGTCCGGCTTGGTGCCGACCGCCGGCCGCATCAGCTGCAGGTAGTCCACCACGACGAGGCTCAGCCCCTTGGTCCGATGCAGGCGCCGGCAGCGCGTGCGCATCGCCGACAGGGTGATCGCCGGGGTGTCGTCGATGTGCAGCGGCAGCGATTGCAGCTCGCGGCTGACCTGGACGAAGCGGTCGAACTCCTTCTGCCCGATCTCGCCGCGGCGGATGCGCTCGCCCGACACCCGGCTTTCCTCAGACAGCAGGCGGGTGGCGAGCTGCTCGGCGCTCATCTCCAGCGAGAAGATCGCCACCGACCCGCGCGGCGTGACCCCGGTCTCGCGTGCCTCCTGCATCAGCGAGCGGGCGGCGCCGAACGCGATCTTGGTGGCCAGCGCGGTCTTTCCCATCGCCGGCCGCCCGGCCAGGATCAGCAGGTCGGACGGGTGCAGCCCGCCGGTCTTCTTGTCCAGGTCGCGCAGGCCCGTGGTCAGGCCGCTGACGGCGCCGGTGCGGTGGAACGCCTTTTCGGCGATGCCGATCGCGTCGGTCAGCGCGCGCTCGAAGGTGATGAAGCCGCCGTCCTGGCCCTTGTCGGTGGCCAGCTTGAACAGCGTCTCCTCCGCCGCCTCGATCTGCTTGGAGCCGTCGAGCTCGGGGTTCAGCCCGAACGCGTTGTTCACCACGGTCTCGCCGATCTCGATCATCTGCCGGCGGATCCAGGCGTCGTGGATCGCGCGGCCGTACTCGCCGGCGTTGATGATGCCGACCATCGCGGTCAGCAGCTGGGCGAGGTACGCGGTGCCCCCGACCTCGTCGAGCACGCCGGAATGCTCCAGCTCCGCCTTGAGCGTCACCGCGTCGGCGAGCTGCCCCGCCTCCACCCGACGCACGATCGACTGGTAGATCCGGCCGTGCACCGGATCGATGAAGTGCTCCGGGGCCAGGAACTCGGCGATCCGCTCGTACGCCTTGTTGTTGGCCAGCAGCGCGCCGAGCAGCGCCTGCTCGGCGGCGACGTTGGAGGGCGGCTGGCGCTGCGACAGCCCGAGCAGGGCGTCGCGGCGAAGGGGCTCGATCTGGTTCACCACCGCATCCTAGCGCAGCCGGCCCCGGCGATGCGCGCAAACACGACCCTGTGGATAACGGGGATGCCTGTGGATACCGGGGATGGTCCGGCGTCAGCCTCCGCCCTGCGGCCGCAGCCGGTCCAGCTCCGCCCAGGCGGACATGATGTGGTAGAACGAGCTGGTCGGGATGCGGTCGATCGCCGGCCGGCCGAACGGGTCGAGCCGGTCGATCCAGGTCCCGGGCGGCATCAGCCCGCCGCCCTCCGTCACGAGGTAGCGGGTCAGCAGGTTGCCGGCGCTGCGCACCACCACCGCCTCGTGCTCCCGGGCCGCCGCCGCGTCGTGCCGCGCCAGCGCCATCCGGACCAGCGCGCAGTGCGCCTTCACCGTCTCGCCCTGCGGCCAAAGCCGGGCGGAACCCAGGCGCAGGCTGCCGTCGCGGCCGACTTCGTCGCGCACCAGCCCCGTCTCGGCACCGATGCCGTGCTGCCGGCACAGCGCGTCGAGCGGCGCGATCAGGGCCACGGTGTCCTCGCCGGTCAGCGCCCCGTGGCGGTCCAGCAGCCAGATCCACTCGGCATGGTGACCCGGCTCGACCTTGTCGCCATCGATGCCCGGGGCGCGGCGCCAGTCCTCGTCGAAGTACTCGCCAAGCGTGCCGGTTGCCGGCTCCAGCAGCCGGGTGCGGAACAGCGCCACCAGCTCCACCGCCAGCTCCGCCCAGCGCCCGTCGCCGCCGACCGAGAACAGCTCGAGCGCCGCTTCCAGCAGGTGCATGTGCGGGTTCTGCTGGCGCCAGCCGGGCTCGACCGGCTCCGTGTTGCCGAACCCGCCGGTGGGGCGCGCCATGCACCGGCGCAGGAAGCCGAGGGTGCGGTCGGCCTGACGCAGCGGCGCCGGGTCGCCGGTCAGCCGCGCGTGATGAGCGAGCGCGAACAGCACGAAGGCCAGGTCGTACAGGTCGCGGGTCGGGTCCAGCACGCTGCCGTCCGGGCCGAGCGCCTCCACCTCCACTGCCTCCACTTCACCCTCATCGGCGCCCTCCACCTCC
>CALMVN010000333.1:0-2335 GCA_937873225.1 uncultured Acetobacteraceae bacterium | reverse complement strand
CTGCCGTCCGGGCGCAGCCGCCGCGCCCAGCCGCCATCCGCCGCAGCGCCCTGCGCCGTCATGAAGCGGTGGATCCCGGCGGCAACCGCGGCCGCGCCCTCGACCCCGCGCGCCGCCGCCTCGGTGAACACGTAGAGCTGGCGCGCCTGCACACGCATGCGCCGGTAGCCGGGCTCGGCCGGCAGGCCGTCGAGCTGGAGGTGCTCGCAGGCGGCGCGGCCACGCCCTCCCCCGAGCGGCGGGTCCATGCCGACCGTGGACCAGAACGGCAGGGCGAGGCCGAACACCCAGTCGCCCAGCGCCCGGGCCGCCCGCAGGGTCCCGTCCGCCGACGCCTCGGACCCGGCGATCCGGCCCGGCCCGGTCATCGCCCCGCCCGGTCCGCCTGCCTGATCCGGGCGATGGTGGCGGTGGTCGAGCTGTTCGGCACCAGGCGCGCCAGCACCAGCCGGCCGCCGGCCGCCTCGACCTCGGCCGCCCCCACCACCTGCTCCGGCGCGTAGTCCGCGCCCTTCACCAGCACGTCCGGCAGCAGGCTGCGGATCAGCGACAACGGCGTGTCGTCCTCGAACCCCACCACCGCGTCGACGTGGCGCACCGCCGCGACCACCTGCGCCCGCGCGGCGAGCGGGTTGACCGGCCGCTCCTTCCCCTTCAGCCGCGCCACGCTGTCGTCCGTGTTCAGCCCGACCACCAGCCGGTCGCAGCTCGCCCGCGCCGACGCGAGCAGGGCCACGTGCCCGGGATGGAGGATGTCGAAGCAGCCGTTGGTGAACCCCACCGACAGCCCCTGCGCCTTCCAGCGCGCCACCAGCCCCTGCACGCGCGGCAGCGAGGACAGCCCGGCGACGCTTCCCCCCTCGCCCGCCGCCTCGCCCAGCTCCTGGTCGGCCAGGTCCAGCTCCTCCATCACCTCGGCCAGGTCCGCGGTGGCGGTGCCGAGCTTGCCCACCACCACGCCGGCGGCGGCGTTGGCGATGTGCATCGCCTGCTCCAGCGTCCGGCCGGACGCGTACGCCAGCGCCAGTGCCGCGATCACGGTGTCGCCGGCGCCGGACACGTCGAACACTTCCCGCGCACGCGACCGCACCGCATGGGCGCCGCCGTCGCGCTCGACCAGGATCATGCCCTTCTCCGAGCGGGTGGCCAGGATCGCGTCCGCCTCCGCCTCGGCCATCACCGCGCGCGCTGCCCGCTCGACCTCCGCCTCGTCCTCGACCGCGAGCCCCGACGCCTCGCCGAGTTCGCGCGCGTTGGGGGTGATGCAGGTCGCCCCGCGATAGCGCCGGAAGTCGCGCGATTTCGGATCCACGAACACCGCGATCCCGCGCGCCCGTGCCAGGCTCACGGCGTGGGCGATCACCGCCGGACCCAGCACTCCCTTGCCATAGTCGGACAGCAGCAGCACCGAGACGCAGTCGACATGCGCCTCCAGCGCCGCGACCAGCGCCGCCTGCTCGTCGGGCTGCAGCGGCAGCCGGCTTTCCTCGTCGGCGCGCACCACCTGCTGGTTGGCGGCGACGAACCGGGTCTTGCACACCGTGGGCCGTGCGGCGGTCGCGATCGTGGCGTCGGTGAGCCCCGCCATGCCGCCGAGCAGCCGGCGCAGCGTCCGTCCCGCCTCGTCCTCGCCGACCAGTCCGACCAGGATCGCGCGGCCGCCCAGCGACAGGATGTTGTTCGCGACGTTGCCCACGCCCCCCGGCATCTCGCGGGTGCGGGTCAGGCGCAGCACCGGCACCGGCGCCTCGGGCGAGATCCGCTCCATGGCGCCGTAATGGTAGCGGTCCAGCATCACGTCGCCGACGCACAGCACGCAGAGGGCCGAGAAGTCCATCGTCGGGACCCGCGGTTTCAGCCGAAGCTTCGCACCAGCGCCGCCACGCCGGTCTGCCGCGGCAGGGCGAGGCGGGCCGCGTTCAGCACCGCGCGCACGCCGCTGATCGCCTGCTCCAGCCGGTCGTTGACGATCACGTGGTCGAACTCCTGCCAGTGCGCGATCTCGTCCCGCGCTGCCTCCATCCGCCGCCCGATCTCCGCCGGGTCGTCGGCCGCCCGCGCGCGCAGCCGCTGTTCCAGGACGCCGAGCGAGGGCGGCAGCACAAACACGCTGACCACATCCTCCGGCAGTGCCGCACGCAGCTGGCGGTGGCCCTGCCAGTCGATGTCGAACACCATGTCCCGTCCGGAGCCGAGGCACGCCTCCACCGGCGCCCGCGGCGTGCCGTAGCCCCGCCCGAACACGGTCGCCCATTCCAGCAGCGCGCCCTCCTCCGCCATGGCGGCGAACTGCTCGGGCGTGCGGAAGTAGTAGTGCACCCCCTCGGTCTCGCCC
>CALMVN010000332.1:1811-2677 GCA_937873225.1 uncultured Acetobacteraceae bacterium | reverse complement strand
GATGCCGCGCGAGCTCCGCGGCATGGAGGGCATCCAGGCCATGCTGGGCCAGCGTGACCGCCAGGGAGCCGCGGCGCGCCTTCAACGGTGGTGTCGCGGCGAACGGCTGGGCTGGGTCTTCGATGGCCGCCACGACGTGCTGAGGGGTGGCAACGCCATCACCGGCTTCGACACCACGTCGCTGCTCAAGAACCAGGACGTGGCCGGCCCACTGCTGCGCCACCTGTTCCACCGGATGGACCAGCGCATCGATGGTCAGCCGATCATGATCGCCATCGACGAGTTCTGGCAGGCGGCCGACCGGCCGGTCTTCATCGACATGGCGAACGACAAGGCCAAGACCGGCCGGAAGCGCGAGGTGGCGCTCGTCCTGGCGACGCAATCGGCACATGACGCGCTCACCAGCCCGATGGCTCATACCCTGAAGCAGCAGTTTCCGACCAAGATCTTCTACGGCGATGAGGAAGCCTCGCACGAGGAGCTGATAGACGGGCTCGGCCTGACGCTCACCGAATACAAGACGGTGACGCAGGTTCTACCGCTGATGAAGCACGCCTTCCTCATCAAGCGTCCCGGCGCGTCGGTGATCTGCCGCATGGACCTGAGCAAGGCGCTCGACCAGGTGGCCGTGCTGTCCGGCCGGGACTCCACCTATGCGCTGATGCGCGAGTTGCAGCGGACCCACGGCCCGCTCCCCGAACAGTGGGTGCCGGCCTTCGAGGCGCAGGCGCCATCGCTTGCCCGTCAAGTCGCCCCCCAGAAGAAGGAAATCGCCGCATGAGACGCCTTCGCCACCTGCTGCTCAGCACCACGGCCGTCGGCGTGCTGGCGGCATTCTCGCTGCGGCCAGCCCATGCCCAGATGGC
>CALMVN010000332.1:0-1769 GCA_937873225.1 uncultured Acetobacteraceae bacterium | reverse complement strand
GTCTTCGACAGCGCTTCCTTCGGGCAGCTCATCCAGGAAGCGCAGCACGGCACTCAGCAGATTGCCCAGCTGGAGCAGGTCATCACCATCAACAGGAACCAGCTGACGCAGCTGTTCACGCTCTATCAGTCGTTCGCGCACCTGACGGATGTGACGCAGCTGGCGCCCTTGCTGCTCAAGCAGTCCACGATCCAGGCGCTTCCCGAG
This sequence comes from uncultured Acetobacteraceae bacterium, assembly GCA_937873225.1. Classification (GTDB taxonomy): domain Bacteria; phylum Pseudomonadota; class Alphaproteobacteria; order Acetobacterales; family Acetobacteraceae; genus Lichenicola. The sequence continues at coordinate 1,562 of CALMVN010000332.1, read as the reverse complement.
ATGGTGCAGATCGAGAACCTGCTGCGCGGGCAGGGTTTCAGCGGAACCCTTGCCAGCCAGGCTCAGGCGCTGATGGCGTCAATCCAGGTCTACACCCCGACGGGATATGACTTCGCCGCCACGCAGATGAACACGGCTGCACGGGCATCGGCCGGGCAGATGGCCGCGGCGCAGACCCTCTACGAGAGCAGCACCCAGCGGGTGAACGGCCTGCAGCAGATGATGGGGCAGCTCGGCTTGTCGGCCGACCCGAAGCAGACCGCGGACATCCAGGCTCGCGTCGAGATCGAGAACGGCTATGCCGCCGCGCAGGGCAACCAGATCAAGGCCCTCCAGGTGATGCAGAAGGCGCAGGAGGACGTCGAGCAGCAGCAGCAGGATGAGGCTTGGCGGGCTGGGGCTGAGAGCCTCGTGTCCCAAGCCACCGCGGCTGGCGCGGGGTTGTAGGAAGCAGCCATGGCAATGCTGTCGCCGATCGGCACCTTCCTCAACCAGTTCGATACCGCGATCACCACCGCGCAGAACGGGGCGGTGTCCGGTGTCGTGTCGGCGATGCAGGCGCCGCTGGCGTCGATGGCGGTCATCTACTTCGCCATCATGGGTTGGCGCGTCGCCTCCGGTGATCTCGACCGGCTCAGCAGCTTCACCTTCGACATGGCGAAGATCGGCGCCATCTTCCTATTTGCTGCCAACATTACGGCCTTTAATACGTTGATCGTCGGCGTCTTCGAGCACGGCTTTCCGGACGCCATCACGCGAGCGGTGACGGTCGGCGCCAGCGACAGCACTTCCAACAGGGTGTCCGGCGTCGCGGGTGCGATCGACAAGATCTGGGCCAATATGTGGGCTCGCGCCGGCACCGTCTGGATGAGCGCCGGGATGCTCGACGTAAGCTCGCGCGTGGTGGCGGCGGCTTCGGTGCTGGTCGGCTCCATCGGCCTGGTGCTCGATGCCGGCGTCTACCTGATCGCCCGCTTCCTGTTCGCCATCATCGTTGTGCTGGGACCGGTCTGCATCGGCTGCGCCATGTTCACGACAACCCGCCCGATCTTCGAGCGGTGGATCGGCAAGGGCGTGGCCCTGATCGTGCTCCAGGTCGCCGCGATCATCACCATGCAGATCGTGCTGACCGGATCGTCCGCCTTCATCACGGCGCCGGGCTCGGCCTCTGCCGATCTCCCGACCCAGCTGCAGAACATGATTTCCATGGCGATCTGGATCCTGATGGGCGCCTTCGCGATCTACTCGCTTCCCGGCCTCGCCTACTCAATCGGATCGGGCGTCGCGGTGTCCTTTGCGCCGATCGCCAGGTCAGCCATGGCCGGGGCGAACCTGGCGGCAGCCGCATTTTCCAACGGGCCGGCAATGGGTGGCCCTGCGGCCGCTCCCGCCTTGCCCGGGTCCGGCTCGGCGATGCCAGACATCAACCTCTCCATGGCGCGCGCCGAGGTCGCTGGTGGCCCTGCCGCCGCCGATGCCTCGTTCTTCGGTGACGGTCTGTCCAGCTTCCTCCCTGCTCCTGAGGGGCCTGGTGGGCCGACGCCCCTCATCCCGCCCTCAAC
>CALMVN010000331.1:2183-7022 GCA_937873225.1 uncultured Acetobacteraceae bacterium | reverse complement strand
GCATCATGCTCAAGAACGTAGCCAAGCTCGCCGTCAGTCCATAACAGCCTCTAGGTGTCGTCAAGCAGTCGACGATCTCGGGCAGAGTGGCCCGGCGCTACGCCATTGCCGTCAGCCGACGCTACTGCCGCCCCATCGACAACGCCAAGTGGCTCAAGATCAGTAACGAGCTCATGGATGCCGACTTCGCTGCCCGGACTGTCGAGAACAACTTCGAGAAGGGCACGCCATCGCTCCAGTGGCGGGTTATCCGCGACTACCACGTCGCGGTGTTCGGGCTGAACCACTACCCGCCCGAAACCTGGACCGCCTGGATCCCGCTGCGGATCGACGGCGAGGCGAAGGGAAGCAGGCTGTGGCACCGCATGGTGACGGAGGACTTCCTCACCGTCGCCGTGCAGACGGTCTGGCTGGTGACCGGACGCATCGCCCATGCCGCAGGCGTCGGGCGCGACATGGCCCACCACGTGGTGCCGCAGCTGGCGCACAGGCCACCGCTGGCGACCGGCTTTCCTCCCGACCCGACCATCGCGGCCTGCATGGCGAAGCTGGCGCCCTACCAGCTTCCGCAGTCTGCCGCCCTCGACAGCGAGCGGCTGGCGACGTTCTACCTCGGCGTGCTGGCTCAGGATCCCCGCCTGTTCGTGGACATGGCGGCGATCGCGCCGACGGCGGCCTGGCGCGCCCGGCCTGCGCTGGTCAGCCGCGCCTACTGACGTCGGCCAGGGCCCGCGCGAGGATCGGGGGAGCGCGGCGAGACGCGGCGGCCGACACGCAGGCTCGCCCTCCTCCCGCATTTGTTGATTTCGTCACACGGAACGACCGGAAACGGCGGGAACGATCGGGACGTTGCGTGGCCGCTTCTGAAGGACGCAGGACCATGGCCACCAAGAACCAGTACGAGATGCAGGACCCGACCAAGCAGTACCCGCAGCCCAAGTTCGACGAGCAGCCGCAGTCCGCACCCGGCCTGGCCCAGAAGATGGACCCCAAGCCCGACCACGGCGAGTCGAGCTACCAGGGCTTCGGCCGCCTCGCCGGGCGCAAGGCGCTGATCACCGGCGCCGACTCCGGCATCGGCCGCGCGGTGGCGATCGCCTTCGCCCGCGAGGGCGCCGACGTGGTGCTGAGCTACCTGCCGGACGAGGAGCCGGACGCCCAGGAGGTGGTGGAGCTGATCCGCGCCGCCGGACGCAAGGCGGTGCCGGCGCCGGGCGACATCTCGAACGAGCAGGTCTGCACCCGGCTGGTCGAGACCGCGCAGCGCGAGCTCGGCGGGCTGGACATCCTGGTCAACGTCGCCGGCAAGCAGACTGCGACCAAGGCGATCGCCGACCTGACCACCGAGCAGTTCGACGCCACCTTCCGCACCAACGTGTATGCCATGTTCTGGCTGTGCAAGGCCGCACTCCCGATCATGCCGGCCGGCGCCACCATCATCAACACCACCTCGATCCAGGGCTACCAGCCTTCGCCCACCCTGCTGGACTACGCCTCGACCAAGGCGGCGATCACCTGCTTCACCCACGCCCTGGCCAAGCAGGTCGGGGAGAAGGGCATACGCGTCAACGCGGTGGCGCCCGGTCCGGTCTGGACCCCGCTGCAGCCCTCCGGCGGCCAGCCGCAGGAGAAGATCCCCGACCTCGGCGCGCAGACCCCGCTCGGCCGTCCGGGCAGCCGGCGGAGCTGGCGTCGGTCTACGTGCTGCTGGCGTCGCAGGAATCCTCCTACGTCACCGGCGAGGTGTACGGCGTGGCCGGCGGCGAGCACCGGCCGTAACCGGGGCGCTACCATGTCCGGGCCGCCCGCCCGGCGGCGCGGACGCCCGGGTTCGGCGCGGACCCGCTAGCGGATCAGGTCCTGCTCGCAGGCCTCCGCGGACGATGCCGGTCCGACCGGGGGTGCCGCCGGCTCCATCTGCCACAGATGGTCCGGGGTGCCGTTGTCCTCGAACTGCACGATCCGGCCGCCGCTGGCGGTCGACTCGCCGTCGACGCCCAGCAGCAGGCCGCTGTTGCGGTTGCGCAGCCGGAACTGGCCGTTGGCGTTCTCGTCGAGCAGCTGCCAGGACTGGTCGGGGCTGCCGTTCGGCGCCTGCTGGGTGATCGGGGCGCTGTCCGCGGTCTGCGCGCCCGCCACGCCCATGACCAGCCCGCTGCCGCCGTTGCGGACCAGGTAGCTGCCCTGGCCGGCCGGGACCAGCTCCCAGAGGTGGTCGGGGGTGCCGGTGTCGGCGTATTGCAGCAGCGGCGCGCCGGGGGTCGTGGCGCCGCCCTGCACGCCGATCATCAGCCCGCTGTTGAGGTTGACGATCTGGAACACCCGTCGGCCGAACGCCTGCAGCTCGCTCAAACCCCAGCCGGTGCCGCCGCCGGCGTTGGGCGCCACCACCCTGATCCGGCTGGTGGTCAGGACGGGGAAGTCGATCCGGTTGGGGCCGTTGGCCAGCGCCGCGGCCTGGTGGCGGGACTGGGCCGGGACCGTGGCCCAGGCGCTGCCGGTCCAGTACTGCAGGTCGTAGCTGCCCGGCACCCGCACCCCGCCGCCGTCGTCGTAGAACACCAGGTTCACGCCCTGCAGGGTCACCGGGCGCTGGAAGTCCACGCCGTAGGAGTCGGACGCGTTGGGCGAGCTGTAGGAGGTCCAGCGGGTGTTCTCGGGGATCCCCTGGCGGAACACCACGCCGTCGATGCCGTGCCACACGTCGTCGTAGGGCAGGAACCCGGGATAGGTGGCGACGGGCTGCGGCCCGTATGGTACCCGCTGGCTGTTGGCGGCGACGTCGACCAGCGCGCAGGCCTGGTCCTCCTCGATCGGCTGGCCCACCGCCACGACCAGCGGCCCGAGCGTCGGGCGCGACGCGGCCGGGTGCCCGTCCACGAACACCTTGAGGCCGACGCCCTGGCCGTAGCGGCTGCCGGTCCGGTCCCACAGCACGGACACGTTGTGGCCGTGATAGGGCGCGTTCTCCAGCGCGAAGTAGTCCCAGCTGGCCGGCGCCAGCGGGCTCACCAGCAGGGTATCGTCCGGCTGTCCGCGCAGGCCGATCAGGCCGGAGATGACGTTGTCGTTGAAGGTGGAGTGGTTGTAGTCCTCGCTGTGGTCATAGGTGTCGTAGATCCAGTCGGCGGTGTCGGGATCGTGCGCCTCGGCGACATAGGGGACGCCGTTCCTGTACTGGGTCGCGGCATAGCCGTGCAGCAGGTTCAGGTAGTCGGCGCGGGTGATGGTCGCCTGTCCGGGATAGTCCTGCAGCAGGTTGGCCAGCCCGGTCAGGGTCTGCGAGGTCTCGTACGGCCAGGACGGGCCGTCCCAGTGGCAGCAGGTCTGCGCCTGGTAGTCGAACCAGCGGCTGCGCCGCTCGGCGGTGGTGGGGCCGAAGCTCGCGGCGAAGCCCTGCGGGTCGAGCAGCTCCGCCATCGCGGTGGAGTCCGAGGCGACCGGCAGCTCGAACATCCAGGGGACGAAGCCCTCCTCCTCCCGGGTGTCCAGCAGGGCGCCGGTCGGGTTGTCGTCGCGCTGCATGTGGAAGAAGAACTGCCGGTTCCTGTCCCACAGATGGGACTGCGTCGCGGTGCGCAGCGCGGTGGCCCACTGCGCGTAGTCCTGCGCGGTCAGCGCCTCGCCGGCGATCGTCGCGATGCTGGCGATCGCCTGGGCGTCGCCGTACTGGTAGGCGTTGATGGTCGGCCGGTAGCCGGCGCCGCCGTGGTAGGGATCGCTGCTCTCGTAGGAGGCGGGGGTGTACTCGGTCGCGTCCCAGACCGGGACCTGCCAGTACAGCCCGAGCGCCTGGTTGAAGTGGTTGTCCCAGCCGCGGTACTGCCGCATCAGGCTCGGCAGCTCGGCCGTGGTGAACGCCCGGTCGCCGGTGGCCAGGAACACCTGCCACACGGCGCTGGCGGCCCAGAAGCTGTACTCGTGCGCCCAGTCGCCGGTGTCGGCGTTCACCGCGTCGGTCATCGGCTTGGGGAACTGGCCGGGGCCGTTCAGCCAGTAGTCGATGTCGTCGCGGACGTAGTCCCCGTCGTGCAGCCAGCGCCCCTCGGTGATCTGGTGCCCGGCCGCCGCCACCACGCCGCCATACGGGGCGCCATACGACACCGGGGCCAGGAACTCGCTCGACAGCCAGCCATAGATCGAGCCGGTGTAGATCAGGTGCTCCTTGTACGTCTGCCAGCGGTAGTAGTACACGCCCTGGATCTGCGGGTCCGGCACCTCCAGGAACGGGATGTTGCGCAGGAACCAGTCCGGGTCGTCGACCGGGCCGAGCAGGGCCGCGTCCGGCAGGAAGGCGGTGCGGCCCGGATACGGGCGCTTTGCGCCGCCGGCCGCGTCGGCGCGACACGGCAGGGCCGCCAGGGCCGCAACACAGGTGGCCAGAACCAGCCTGGACGGCATGAATCGTCTCCTACTCGTTTTGTCCGACAATTAACCTGCGTGTTTGTCCTGTCAAGGCGACTGGATGGTGTCGTCCCTTTGAAGGGTCAGCGGCGCCGCCACGACCTTCTGCAAGCCGTAGCCATGAAATCGTCGGGCGGTGGTTCCCGGCGTTCTTGGTTTGGGCGGCTTCATAATCCGGCCGCAGCCTGGGAACCAGCCGCACCGCCATCCAGCATGGTTACGTCGCCGGCCAGCACCCGGAACGTGCGCCGGGGCTGGCAAGGCCGACGGCGAGAACGTCCCGCGGGCCATTCCATCAAGAGGAAAAGGCGGTTGAACGAAGGTGGTGCGGTGCATTCAAGCTAGGTGTAACCACGACGATGCCGCTTTCCGGGAGATCTGATGTCTCGCATGGTCGTCATCGGCAACGCGGGCGCCGGAAAATCGACGCTGGCT
>CALMVN010000331.1:0-2083 GCA_937873225.1 uncultured Acetobacteraceae bacterium | reverse complement strand
GATGTCTCGCATGGTCGTCATCGGCAACGCGGGCGCCGGAAAATCGACGCTGGCTCGCCTCCTTGGCCGACAACTCGGCATTCGACACGTCGAGATCGATCGCTACCTTTGGCAGCCTGGATGGACACTCACTGCGGAGGCAGACTACGAACGGCTGCACCAGGATCTCATCGCCGGGCCGACATGGATCATCGACGGGCTTGGAAGGCAGGCGTCCATCGCCGAGCGCATGGCGCGGGCCACGGAGATCATCCTCATTGACATGCCTTCCTGGATGCACTTCTGGCTGGCAGCCGAGCGGCAGATCCAGTGGGCGCAGGGCTGCCTGGAGAATGCTCCGGCCGCGATCACGGAGATGCCGCCAACACGCGCACTCTTCGAAACGATGTGGGACGTCGACCGGCACTGGATGCCAGGCATCAGGCGTCTCTGCTCGGACGCCGAGCGGGCCGCGAAGCCGGTCACCCGACTTGCCAGCGTCGAGGAGCTTGACCGCTTCGCCGGACCGGTCGGTTGTTCCGCCTCCTCACAGCGGTCCGGGAACCGACGGGTCTTGCGACCGCGGCCTCCTCCGGGTCGAGCCGTGGCTCGTTTGACGTGAAGGCCCGCTTTCGAAGATCCGTCAGTCGACGCCCGGCTCCGGGCGCAGCAGCACGTGCTGCTTGCGGCCGAGCGACAGCTTGACCGCGCCGTCCACGAGGTCGTCCTCGCCCACCAGGTAGCTCTCGTCGCTGACCGGGCGGTCGTTGATCCGGGCGCCGCCGCCGCGGATCAGCCGGCGCGCCTCGCCGTTGCTGCCGCACAGCCCGGCCTCGGCGAACAGGCGGAACACCGGGATGCCGGCGGCGAGCCGGTCGATCGCCACCGGGCGGGACGGCAGCGCGTCCTGCACCAGCTCGCCCGCCTCGTAGCTGCGACGCGCGGTCTCGGCGACGGCAAGCGCGGTGTCGCGGCCGTGGCACAGGGCGGTGGCTTCGGTCGCCAGCACCTTCTTGGCCTCGTTGATCTCCGCGCCCGCCAGGGCGGCGAGCCGGTCGCACTCGGGGAGGGGCAGGTCGGTGAACATGCGCAGGAAGCGGCCGACATCGGCATCCTCGGTGTTGCGCCAGAACTGCCAGTAGTCGAACGCGGGCACCCGGTCGGCCGACAGCCACACGGCCCCCGACGCGGTCTTGCCCATCTTGGCCCCGGAGGCGGTGGCGATCAACGGCGTGGTGAGGCCGAACACCTGCCGCCCGTCGGTGCGGCGCACCAGGTCGACGCCGGACACGATGTTGCCCCACTGGTCGGAACCGCCCATCTGCAGCGTCACGTCGTGGCGGCGGTGGAGCTCGCGGAAGTCGTAGCTCTGCAGGACCGAGTAGTTGAACTCGAGGAAGCTCAGGCCCTGCTCGCGCTCCAGGCGCAGCCGGACGCTGTCGAAGGACAGCATGCGGCTGATCGACACGTGCGGCCCGACCTCGCGCAGCAGCTCGATGTAGCCGAGCCGGTCGAGCCACTCGGCGTTGTCCGCGACCAGCGCGCCGGCCGGGCCGTCCAGGGCGACGAAGCGCCGGAGGATGGCGAGGATCCCCTCGCCGTTCTGCGCGATCCGCTCGGGCGCCAGCAGCTGCCGCGCTTCCTCCTTGCCGGACGGGTCGCCGATCTTGGTGGTGCCGCCCCCCAGCAGCAGCACCGGGCGGTGGCCGTGGCGCTGCAGCAGGCGCAACAGCATGATCTGCACCATGGAGCCGACATGCAGGCTGTCGGCGGTCAGGTCGAAGCCGGTATAGCCGGACACGGTTCCAGCCTGGAGCGCCGCGTCCAGCCCGTCGCGGTCGGTGCACTGGAACACGAAGCCGCGGGCCTCGGCCTCGGCGAGGAAGTCGCTCTTGGACATGGATCACCGTGACGCTGCGCCGGACCGGATCGCTGGCCCGGCGGGGGCGGTGCTGTAGCATGGGACACGGGACGCGGGCGAGGGATCGGGGAAGCGATGCGGCAGGTGATCGGGCTGATGAGCGGCACCTCGCTGGACGGGGTGGACGCGGCGGCGATCGAGACCGACGGCGGCGCCGATCATCCGCTCGGGATCAACTACGCC
>CALMVN010000330.1:2215-3395 GCA_937873225.1 uncultured Acetobacteraceae bacterium | reverse complement strand
GAGCGCGTAGTGGAAGGTGGTCATGATCCGCTGCTGCAACTGCGGCTCGAAATAGATCAGCAGGTTGCGGCAGCACACCAGGTGGACGCGTGAGAACGGCGGGTCCCTGACGAGGTCGTGCATCGAGAACAGGCACAGCTCACGGATCTCCTTCGCGACCCGGTAGCTGCCCTCCTCCTCGTTGAACCATGCGTCTAGCCGCGCCGCCGTCATGTCGGCTGCGATCGATGCGGGATACAGCCCGGTCCGGGCGAAGGCGATCGCCCGGTCGTCCAGGTCCGTCGCGAAGACCTGGATCTGGCGGTGGGATCCGGACCGCGACAGGCTCTCCTTGAGGAGGATCGCGACCGAATACGCCTCCTCGCCGGTGGCGCAGCCGGCGACCCAGACCCGGAGCGGGTCGGTGTTCCCGGTGTCGGCCAGCAGAAGCGGGAGCACCTCTGCCTCCAGCGCCTCGAACGCGTCGCCATCACGGAAGAACCGCGTCACGCCGATGAGCAGCTCACGGAACAGCAGCTCTGCCTCGTGCGGCAGCTTGCGCAGCTGCCCAACGTAGTCGCTGACCTCGTCGGTCTGCAGCACGTGCATGCGGCGCTGGATGCGGCGCATCACCATGCCGGTCTTGTAGTCGCTGAAGTCGCGTCCGAGCTTGCTGCGAAGCACCGCGAAGATCTCGGCCAGCTTGCTCGGCAGGTCCTGCCGGATGCCATCCGCACCCTTGTGTGCGTCGCAGGTCGCCCGGTGCTTCCGGTAGTCGACCAGCGCCTGTGCCATGTCCTCGACCGCCAGCACGTGGTCGACAAAGCCACTCGCCGTGGCGCTTTGCGGCATGCCTTCCTTGGCATGGTGGTCGAACTCGGCCTGACTGAGCGTCAGGCCGCCATGTTCCTTGATCGCTGCAATGCCGAGCGCCCCGTCGCTGCCGAACCCGGAAAGGATGATGCCTACCGCGGCCTCGCCCTGGTCCTTGGCGAGGGAGGTCAGGAACGTGTCGACCGACACATGGCGTGCAGCGGGGGGCGCAGGACTAGCAAGACGAAGCAACCCGCCCTGGATCGTCAGGATGACGTCCGGCGGGATGACGTGCACCTGGTTTGGGGCGACCGCCGCTCCGTCCTCTGCAAGGCACACGGACATGGCGGTGCGGCTGGCGATGATCGATACCAGCGAGCTGTCATGG
>CALMVN010000330.1:0-2205 GCA_937873225.1 uncultured Acetobacteraceae bacterium | reverse complement strand
ACGAAGGCCATGCCGGTGTCGGTCGGCACCTTCGAGAAGAACGTCCTCAAGGCATCGATACCACCAGCCGATGCTCCGATCCCGACGATCAGGCCGGGCCATTGCTGGGCAACCGTGAGTTGGAGATGCTTGCCCCCCTGGTCCTCGGTTGGGTTGAGGCCGTCTGAATCATCAAAGCCGGACATGGTGGGCGGCTTGGGATCAGTCACTAGCACACACCATGGATGCCGCCCTTCTGTTGGCTACGCGGGGAGGCCCTGCCGAATAGTTGGCCGGCCGCTACACCAGCTTGCCTGCCGACTAGCGGCTCCAATACAAACTCTAATGTGATTGGGGGTTTGCCTTCTACTCATTGCCAGCAGCCATGGCAGCTGCTCGGTCTTGAGCGTTAGCTGCCGAAGTAGCTGCTCAGGCTTGACGGCTGCTTTACCGCAACGGGCTCCCGAAAGCGGAACAGCCGCTTCCGGCCATGAGTTGAAAAAGTCCGATAGGCCGCCTCAAGCGGCAGTTGGCGCCTGCTTCGCCGAGTCCGATCGCAAAGAAATCAATCGCCTGTAACTTTCGGTTACGCACCTATTACACCAGATGGCCGCGCCGACCGGCAGCCCGGCGCTCGTCCAGCTGGCAGTAGTACGGCGCGCCGCCCTGACCGACAGCGTCCCCTTCTTTCGCACGTCGTTGTCGTCGATAGATACGGATCTGGGGCGCCAACCCTCCTTCCGCCTCAGTGAGCCCCGAAACGAGCCGTCGTCCGGGACCCCATTGGCGATACCCCCTAATCGCTGTGGCGATGAGAACTTGGGCTGCCGGGCGTTATAATGCATCTGGTGTGTAGCCTGTGCGTAATGTCAGTAGCGGTGGATGACTTCCTGCGGTCTTCCTGAGCCCCGTCCGCAGCAGGGTCATTTGTAGGTAGGAAAGTTCAATGTCGGATCACCTCGGTAGTCCATCCGCAACGCCCGTGCGGTTCACGCCGTCCATGGAGGTCGTAGACGCGGACGAGGGCGCCACCAACGACGGCCTGATCGAAGCGCTCGGCAAGATCAGTCAGACTACCTTCGACAACTCCGGCCACGCCATCCGGTCGGTGCATGCCAAGGCACACGGCGTTCTACATGGTGAAATCCAGGTGCTGGACCACCTGCTGCCGGAGCTGGCGCAGGGTCTGTTCTCCAAGCCTGGCACCTATCCGGTGGCAATGCGCTTCTCGACCCTGCCCGGCGACATCCTGGACGACAGCGTCTCCACGCCGCGGGGTCTCGCCGTGAAGGTCATGGGCGTCGAGGGCACCCGCCTGCCAGGCAGCGAGGGTGACAGCACCCAGGACTTCGTCATGGTCAATGCGCCGGCGTTCAGTGCGCCGACGGCTGCCAAGTTCCTTGGCAACCTCAAGATGATGGCCGCCACGACCGACAAGGTGGAGGGCCTGAAGAAGGCCATCTCGGCAGTCAACCGTGCCACGGAGTCGATGATCGAGGCGTTCGGCGGCAAGAGTCCGACCCTGACCACGATGGGCGGCCAGAAGAAGACCCACATCCTGGGCGAAACCTTTTACTCCCAGGTGCCGATCCTGTATGGCGACTTCATCGCGAAGTTCGCGGTGGCACCGATTTTCAGCCTGTCCCTGCTCACCGACGCTCCGGTCGACACCAGCAACCCGAACGTGCTGCGCGAGGCGGTGTCGCAGTATTTTGCGAGCCATGACGGCGAGTGGGAGTTCCGCATCCAGCTCTGCACCGACCTGGAGACCATGCCGATCGAGGATGCGACCGTCATCTGGCCGGAGGAGAAGAGCCCATACGTCCCCGTGGCCCGGCTCACCGTCAAGTCGCAGGACTCATGGAGCGCCGAGGGGGTGGCTGCGGTCGACGAGAGCCTGGCGTTCAGCCCTTGGCATGGGCTTGCCGCCCACCGCCCGCTCGGCTCGGTGATGCGGGCCCGGAACACGACCTACATCAGCTCGGTCAAGTTCCGGTCCGAGCACAACCGCTGCCCCATTCATGAGCCGAAAGCCGATGGCGTTACAAGCTAGCAGGTAGCTCGGCGAGGGTCATGTCCCTCGCCAGCTGCACTAGTCAGAGCCCGTTGGCAGCAGCCCACGAGGTGATCGCTTGGTCGGCCAGAACAGGCTGCTCGAAGATGCTGACGTGGGAGGCGCCCGGGATCAAGGCGAGAGTGCCATGCGGGACCTGCTGCGAGAGAGCT
>CALMVN010000329.1 GCA_937873225.1 uncultured Acetobacteraceae bacterium | reverse complement strand
GCGTAGCAGGCCGGGCCGCCGGCCGCCGCCGTCCAGCGCGCAGCCGGGTCGGTCGGCGAGATGAACTTGGGCGTGACATCGGTGGCCGCGCCGAAGGCAGCGTCGTCCAGCACGGCCAGGTACTCGGTCACGGCGCGGGTGGTGTCCTTGGGATCCAACTCGTCGCGGCGAGCGACACCTTTCTGCCGATGCGCGTCGGCCCGGATCATGCTGGCGTTCACCGCAAACCCCTGACCGCCGACGATGCCCTCTGCCATGCAGCGCCGCACCGTGGCCTCGAACAGCGTGCGCAGCAGGCCGCTGTCACGGAAGCGGCCGTGGCGGTTCTTGCTGAAGGTCGAGTGGTCCGGCACCGGATCGGTCAGGCCGAGGCGGCAGAACCAGCGGTAGGCGAGGTTCAGATGAACTTCGTCGCACAGCCGCCGCTCGGAGCGGATGCCGCAGCAATAGCCGATCAGCAGCATGCGGATGGTCAGCTCGGGGTCGATCGAGGGCGGCCGGATGTCGGTGAATTCGACGAAGCGGTCGATGCAGCGCAGCAGGTGATCGGCGGGCACGTGGTCGACGAGGTTGAAGCCGTAGAACAGCGCCTCCTGCCGGACCGCTCGCTCGCTCATCATGGCCGTGAACCCGTTGCTTGCCTGACAACTGAATCGGCCCGTGCACCCAACTACAACAGCCTTCTTCAATGGAATTGGCCGATAGCGGACGGTCTGGTCCCGAGGCGGCGCCTGCTGAAAGCGGGCGTTGTCCGCTGCCTCCACGATCTGCCGCCGTCGACCTGAACCGGGCAACCTGGAAGCTCAATCATCCACGCCCGTGATGGCCGAAAACGAGGGATTTGCGTCATTTCCCCCGCGATCAATCCGGGCCAGAACGACACCTCAACCAGGTGAAGCGGGAGCCGATGCCAGCCAGGACCGCAACCAGCGCCGCACGGTCAGGGTGGCCTGCGTCATGAGCGCACCCGCGACGCCGTCCCTCCGGGCCTCCCTGCCGGGAGTCGCATCGGCGCCGGGCCAATCGCCTGCGGGACGCTCGAACGCACTCGTCCTGGCCGCCGCCCAGGGGCTCTTCACGGCCGCCGTGTCCATCGATCTGACACTGACGGGGCTGACCGGCTACCAGCTCGCGCCCGACAAGTCCCTTGCCACCCTGCCGTTCGCGCTCATCACCGTGGCGGGCGCCGCCACCACGCTGTTGGCTTCCCTGCTGATGCAGCGCATCGGCCGGCGCTGGGGCTTCGTGCTCGGCGCATCGGCCTGCGCGGCGGGTGGCTTGATCTCCGTCTGGGCGGTGTTCCACGCGTCCTTCCGGGTGTTCTGCCTGGGTACGGCTGCCGTGGGCGTGTTCCAGGCCTTCGCGCAGTACTACCGGCTGGCCGCCGCCGATGCGGTGGAGGCCGACGGCAAGGCCCGGGTCATCTCCATGGTGCTCGCCGGAGGGGTCGTCGCGGCCGTGCTCGGGCCTGCCCTGGCGGCGTGGAGCAAGAACCTGTTCCCCGTCCTGTTCGCGGGCTCCTACCTGATGGTGTTCGCGCTCGGCTTCCTTTCGGCGTTGCTGATCGCGGCCGGATATCGCGACGTGGACGCTCCGGGCGCCCCGGCCGACGCCGTCGCGCTTCCGCATCGCCGCCTCTGGACCGTGTTCCGGCAGCCGATCTCGCTAGCGGCCCTGGCCAACAACGTCATCGGCGGCGTGGTGATGATGTTCGTGATGACGGCGGCACCGCTGGCCGCCGTCGCGTGCCACCACTCGATCGACGAGGGTGCGAAGGTCATCCAGTGGCACCTGGTCGGCATGTATGCGCCCTCACTCCTCGCCGGCCGCGTGATCAGACGGTTCGGGATGCCGGCGATCCTGTTCTCGGGCATGGCGCTGAGCACCGCGTGCGGGGTCATCGCCATGCTCTCCACGACCCTGACCGCCTTCTACCTGGCGCTGCTCTGCCTGGGCATCGGCTGGAACTTCATGTTCGTGGGCGGGACTACGCTGCTTGCCTCATCCCATCTTCCCGGCGAACGCGCCCGAGTACAGGGCCTGGCCGAGATGGTCCGCTACGGGTGCACCGCCGCCGCGGCGCTGGCCGCCGGGCCGGTGCTGGAGCGGTTCGGCTGGGCGGAGCTGAACGCCGTGATCTTCCCCATGCTGGCCGTCGCGGTTGCTCTGACGGTTGCCTGGATCCGGGGGGGCCGCGCCGCCATCCTGCAGGAGGCGGCATGACGCGGGAGATCCGCTTCCTGGTCCACCCGGGCTTCCAGCTCCTGGACCTGAGCGGCCCACTCGCGGCCTTCGAGGCAGCGGGCCGGCTCGCCGCGGGGGATCCTTACCGGCTCCGGGTCGTGTCGCGGCACGGCGGCAGGGTGCGAAGTTCCGCCGGGTTGGAGGTCGTTGCCGAACCCATTGAAGGTGCCGCCTTCGACACCCTGGTCGTGACGGGCGGCGCGTCGGACCGGTACGCGGCCGGAACCTCGGACGAGGCGGAGATTGTCGCCACCTGCGCGACCGGCATCCGCCGGATGGCCAGCGTCTGCACCGGCGCCTTCACCCTAGAGGCTGTTATGGACCTGGTACTGGATCAGCGGCGGGGTTAGACCTTCGGGT
>CALMVN010000328.1:614-3891 GCA_937873225.1 uncultured Acetobacteraceae bacterium | reverse complement strand
GCGATGGCCCCGCCTCCGCCTGGGCCGCCCGGGCCGCGCCCGGCCAGCGGCTCGGCGTCGCCGGACCGCGCGGCTCGCTGCTGGTCCCGGAGGACTACGCCGCCTACCTGCTCGCCGGCGACGAGACCGCGCTGCCCGCCATCGCCCGCCGCCTGGAGGAGATGCACCCGGGCACGCGCGCCCTGGTGCTGATCGAGGTCGCCGACGCGGCAGAGGAGCGCCACCTTCCCACCGCCGCCAACGCTGCGATCGTCTGGCTGCATCGCGAGGAGGCCGAGGCCGGCACCACGCGCCTGCTGGACGACGCGTTGCGCAGCACCCGCCTGCCGGCCGGCGACCTCCATGCCTGGCTCGCCGGCGAGATCGACACGGTGCGCCGGCTCCGCACCCAGCTGATCGAGCGCGGCGTTTCCCGCGCCGACATCAGGGCCGCCGGCTATTGGCGCCTCGGCCATGCGGACTCGCACGGCACGGTCGAGGACTGACGCCGACGCGGGATCGGCCGGTGTCCTCGCGTCGCGGGCAGGCTCCATCTTGCGCCGGGAACCGGACGGTTCGATCGTCTCGCGCAACGAAACACCGGCGTTTCTTCCCGGGAGGAGCGCCCGAGCCGGACCCGCCGATGCCCGATGCCTTCCGCCGGCTCTGCCGCGCCACGATCCTGCTCCTGTTGCCGCTCGGCCCGGCCGCCGCGGAGCCGGGCTGGTTCATTCCCGGCAGGCCCGGCGAGGAACCGGCGGCAGGCCGACCCCTTCCCGTTCCCCCGGTCGCCAACCCGCAGCCGGGGGCGTCCAGCCGTTCGGACGTCCTGGACGCGTTCATGCCGTTCTACCGGATCGGCCCGTCCAGCCTGCGCCATCCGGAAGCGATGGTGGTGGACATCGAGGCGACGATGCGCCCGACCTACACGAACACGATGCCGCTGTTCCACCAGGAGATCCCGCTGCCGCCGGGCAACTGGACGGTGGTCTCGGTCAACCCCGAGGCGTCCCGCGACCCTGGACCCGCGAGCGGCGGCTCGCTGGCCGCCCGGCTCGACGGACACCGGGTCACCGGCCTGATCCTGATCCACGGCAGCGATCCCGGCACGCCGGGCACCCTGGCCCAGCTGCCGCCGAACCGTTTCTGCGAGTCGGCCGGCCACTACGCCGCGGAGCGGCTGGCGGGGCCGGCCGACGGCCGCGATGCCTGCTGGTTCGTCGCCGAGGCCATGGCGCCGGCGCTGTTCTGGACCCTGCCGGAGGCGCCGCCGGAGCTCCTGGTCGGGATCGAAACGATGCGGCGGACCGGCGAGCAGGTCCCGGCCAGGATGCTCGGCGTGACCTACTTCCGCATACAGGGGCCGCGCTGGATCGAGGTCACCACGTATTTCGACACCGCCCGCAACGGGGTTGCGGACGACCCTGCCGGCAGGCGGCTGGGAGCCGCGCAGGCACCGGCGGATCCCGCCATGCACGGCCTGGTCGACCGCCTGGGCGCCTGGACCACACGGCGGCTGCCGCTGCTGCAGGCGCCGGGCGACGTCCGCACCCCGGCCGACGCCGTCGCCGCCTCCAACGTCGGCGTGCCCGAGCAGAGCCCGTCCTCCGCCCTCAGAGCGCCCGCTCGTAGAGCCGGAACACCTTGTTCGGCCTGGGCGACAGCCGCTCGATCAGCCGGCGCATGCGCATGTTGTCTTCCAGGATCCAGCCCAGCTCCACGGTGCGGAACGGCATGTCGCGGCCGCGTCGCATCAGCTCGGCGATGATCAGCGACGGCATCATCGCCCCCAGCGTGGTGCCGCGCAGCGACGCCGCGATGCCGAGCAGGATCACCCGTCCGGAGGTGAACCGGTTGCGCAGCAGCCGCGACACGAGCCTGATCCAGCCGATCGGGCTCGGCGCGCCGCCCAGGTCGCCCACGACGTCGTAGATGTTGGGCAGCACCAGCGCGAAGCCGACCGGCACCCCGTCGCGCTCCACCAGCACCAGGTGCTCGGGCCGTATCATCGGCTTGAGCTCCTTCACCATCGCCGCGACGTCGGGCTCGGTGATCGGCACGAAGCCCCAGTTGTCGGCCCAGGCGTCGTTGTACAGCTGCCCCATGATCGCGGCGTCGCGGGCCAGGTGCTTCTTGCTCAGCCGACGCACGGTGATGCCGCGCGCGGCTTCCGACTCCAGCAGGCGGCTCCGTCCCACCGGCAGCGCCGCCTCCGCCGCGGCGCCGATCGCCAGCTCGTAGGACAGGAGGTCCTTGACCTTGTTCCAGCCGGCCCGCTCCACCAGCGGCCCGAGATAGGACGGGTGCCACGGCGACATCAGCATGGTGCGCTCCCGCTCGCCCTCCACCAGCAACCCGGCCTCGCCGTTGGGCGCCAGCGCATACGGGCCGCGCGCCCGCTCCATCCCTTCCGCCTTGAGCCAGGCGACCGCCTGTTCCAGCAGGGCGGACACGGCCTCCGCGTCGTTCGCCGCGTCCAGCGCGCCGAACAGGCCGATCCGGCCGCCCCACTGCTTCATCGTCACCGGGTCGATCTGCGCCGAGATGCGTCCGACCAGCCTGCCGTCGCGCCAGGCGAGGAAGTAGCGGGCACGCCCCTGCGCGAAGAACGAGGCCGCCTTCGGGTGGAACATCCCGCGCCGTTCCAGGTCCAGCGGTGGCACGAAGCCGGGCATTCCGGCATAAAGCCGGCGCGGCAGCCGCAGGAACGCGCGCATCTGGCGCCTCGTCTCGACCGGCACGACCGAAAGCCTCCCGGCGACGGGCGGCACGCCCTGCGACGGAGCCTGGACCCGGACTGGAGCGGAGTCGGCCATGCTGGGATGGATCCTCGTTCTGGTGGCAGCGCGCGGTCGGGCACAGATAAGGCCGGCAGGCCGTCCAGGGAAACACATGCACGCGAACCAGCACGCAGCGGAACGGGACGGATGAGCCGCCGGACGATGGCCGAACCGGCCTGCGTCCTGGTCACCGGCGCTTCCAGCGGCCTGGGGGCCGCCCTGGCCGTCCGCTATGCGGTTCCCGGTCGGACGCTGATCCTGTGGGGACGCGACCCGGCGCGACTCGACGCGGTGGGAACGCGCTGCCGGGCCGCCGGGGCCGCGGTGCGGCTGCGAACGCTCGACCTGTGCGACGCCGCCGCCGCCCTGGACGCCGTGCGCGCCGACGACGCGCAGGACCCGGTGGCGCTCGCGATCCTGGCCGCGGGCCTGGGCGACATGCGGCCGCCGGATGCTCCCACCGAGCGGCCGGAGCTGGTGCTGGAGCTGGCCCTGGTCAACTTCGCAGCGCCCGCCAC
>CALMVN010000328.1:0-604 GCA_937873225.1 uncultured Acetobacteraceae bacterium | reverse complement strand
CCCGCCACCCTGGCCATGGCGCTCGGCGAGCGCATGGCGGGGCGCGGCCGGGGACAGATCGCGCTGCTGGGTTCGGTCGCCGCCTTCCACGACCTGCCCTATGCCGCCGCCTATGCCGGCTCCAAGGCCGGGCTGGCGCGCTATGCCACCTCGCTCCGGCTCGGACTGCAGGACCGCGGCGTCGGCGTCACCCTGGTCTCGCCCGGCTTCGTCGACACGCCGATGAGCCGGCGGCTGCGCGCGCCCAAGCCGTTCCTGCTGCAGCCTGACGAAGCGGCGGCACGGATCATGGCCGGGATCGCCCGGAACCGCCCACACCTGGTGCTGCCGTGGCAGTTCGCCGCGATCGGCTGGGCCGCCGCCCTGCTGCCGCCGCCGCTGCGTCGGGCGGTGATGCGCCGCACCCGGGCGGAGCAGTCGCCGCGGCCTGTCATGTCCGTGCGATAGGCAAGCCGGTCCGGGATGCTATAGGGTGCCAGGCCCGCTGCTCCGGTCGGCAGCAGAACGGCCCGGCGCGCGCAACACCGGCCAAGGATGAAAAACCCGCAGATGCGTCTTGCCGACTATGCCGACCGTCGTTTCCGCCTGGCTGGGCGCGAGGTGC
>CALMVN010000327.1:9728-12899 GCA_937873225.1 uncultured Acetobacteraceae bacterium | reverse complement strand
ATGAAGGCGGACCCCATGCGTCTCGCCCTGCCGATCGCCCTCCTGGCCGGCCTGGCGGGCTGTGACGGGCCTCCGGCCCTGCCGCAGCCCAACGGCCCCATGCTGGTGTGGAACACCGCCATGTGGGGCGTTGCTGCTCCGCCGCCGTCCCGCGAGGTGGTGCCCCCTGGCACGCCCCTCCTGACTGCCAGCGTGGGAGGCCGCTGATGGACATGGCGCCCACCTCCATGGAGCCGGTGGCGGAGCCGCCTGGCTTCGTGCCGCGCTCCGACCAGTACGCCGCTCTGCACCAGCACTTCCGCGACACCCATTCGCTCGAGGCCGAGCGCCGGCGGGCGGAGAAGCTGCGGGTTCTCAGCGGATGGGGCCTGGCTGCCGTGTTCGGCGTGTTCGCCCTCGTTGCCGAGGCGCAGAACATCAACCGGCCGCTTCCCAAGGACCGCTTCGAGATCGCGTTCCTGCACGACGACGGGTCCTACTCGGCGCCGGTCGAGATGAAGGACCTCTCGCCGGTCCAGCAGCGTGAGGTGCTGCAGACGGCGCTGGTGAACTACATCACCTATCGCGCCGGCTACACCTATGCAGCCTCGCAGCAGGCCTACAACATCGTCTCGGTGATGACGGGCGGTCAGGAGCAGAACCGCTATCAGCGGGTCATGCTGAGCCCGAGCGATCCGGAAAGCCCGCTGGTCAAGTATGGCCAGCGAGGCCAGATCGTTGCCCAGGACATCCGGCTCGATCCGGACCCGAGCGGCCCGAACAGTTGGAACTTCTCCTACACGCAGCGCCTGCTGCTGGCCGATGCTCCGCCGCAGGACACGCCGATGCGCGGCTCCCTGACCTTCGTCCGCGGCCCGGTGCCGGCGAAGTATCGGGTGCCCTACGACCCGGCCAGCGTGATCGTCCTCGCCTATGAAAGCCATGAGGTGACCACGCGATGAACCGTCTCGGACTCTCCCTCGCGCTGCTCGTCTGCACCACCATTGTTGCTCCCGCGCTGGCGATGCAGGAGCCGGTGCCTAGCAAGCAGGACAGCCGGATCCGCTCGGCCACCTACTCGCCCAGCAATGTCATCCACATCACCAGCACAGACCTGAACCCGGTCCAGATCGTGCTGCAGGATGGCGAGGAAGTGGCGGCCTTCGCCGGGCTCCAGGTCGCGACTGCCAGCAAGCCGGATGAGATGAAGAATGTCCGCGACTGGTTCATCCGTTGGTCCGGCAACTCGATCGTGCTGCAGCCCCTGAGGGCCGAGAAGCAGAGCCTGCTGTTCGTCGACACCAAGGCGCCGGACGGCACCATGCGGCACTACAGGTTCCAGATCGACACCCGCGACGATCCGCCGGGCAACGACCCGGACGAGTACGAGGCGGTCAACATGACCTATCCCACGGTGATCGCGGCGCAGAAGCGGGCAGCCTGGGAAGCCGCGGCGCCGGCTCGCGAGGCACGGGCTGCGGCCCTGGTCCGCAAGCGTGCGGTGGCCGACGCCAAGTGGCGGTTGAGGGAGGCGAGCCTTCCCTATGCTGGCGGCCGCAACTGGCGTTACGAGGCGCAGAACATCAACGCCAGGGACAACTCCTGCAGCGTCATCGGTCCGGAGCACGCCGCTGGCATCTCCGACGACGGGCTCCAGACGCGCCTGCTGTTCGCACCGCACGCTGCCCTGCCGGTGCCCTACGTGCTGGATCAGGATGGCAAGGAGAGCGTCGTGCAGCACTCGCAGGACGAGACAGCCGACGGGCTGGTCATGACCCTGCACGCCGTGGTCTCCAAGGTGATCCTGCGCCGAGGCGACCGGGTCTGCGCCTTCACGAACCTGGCCTACGACCCGGTCGGCCATCAACCGGGCACCGGCACCGTCTCGGCCGACGTCATCCGCGAGGTGCGCCAGTGAGCGGTCAGACCTTCGACGGCCCGCCTCCTGGCTCTGCCGTTTCCCGGGGCCGCAGCCACTTCACGCCAGCGGCGCGGATTGGGATCGCTGCTGCGGTCGGCCTCGGTGTCGTAGGCTTTGCCGGCTATACGATGATGCCGGGCAAGCCAAAGGCGCCGTCGATCGAAACCTTCAACCATGGCGGCGGCCGGCCGTGGTCGGCGCCCACGCTGCCGGCGTTGCCCGTCAAGGCTCCGCCTGTGCTGCCCGTGGCGAAGGTCGACGCGCCTGACACGCCGCGGCAGGCCCTTCCGCCGGTCGCTGCGCCCGTGCCGGTCGCGCAGCCGATGGGCTTCTGGCAGAGCCCGTCCGTCGTTGAAGGCGCACAATCTGCCGCCCAACAGGCCGCCGCTAGCCGGATCGGTGGCGCCGGGTCCGGCTCCGGAGCGGATGCCGCAGCGCTCGCCGGCATGAGCCCGCAGGACATCGGCACGGATCCGGCCCAGCGTCACGCCGGCATCGCCCGGGCGACGGTCGGCAAGCCCTTCGACCTGCACTTCCTGCTCAAGCGGAACACGATTTTCCACTGCATCCCGGAACAGCCGCTCGACTCCGACGTGCCGGGGCCGATCGGCTGCACGGTGGCCGAGGACGTGATGAGCGCCGACGGCAGCGTGGTGCTGATCGAGAAGGGATCGAGCGTCGACGGCGAGGTGACGCGGGCACCGGGCGCCGGCAGCAACCGCATGTTTGTCGAGTTCGACGAGCTCCTGACCCTGAGCGGCATCCCGATCTACCTGAGCGGAACCGGCGGTGACACGCTCGGCACGTCGGGCGTCGACGGCGCGGTGAACGAGCACCTGTGGCGCAAGATCCGGGCAGCGGTGTTGCTCTCGGCCATCGAGGTCGCCGGCCAGGTGGCGGAGAACGAGTCCCAGAAGAACAACAACCTGAACCTGAACGTCGGTGGCACCGGGGAGTCCCTGGCCGACCAGGCGCTCGCCCACGACATCAACATCCCGCCGACGCTCTACCGGAACCAAGCTGACCGGATCACGGTTACTGTGCGGCAGGACATCCCGATGGATGACGCCTATCGGCTGGTGGCGCGGGACGGCGCGCAGTGAGCGGGCACGTCGCGGCGCAGCTGAACTGGCTGCTGCGGCCGATCCAGCCGCTGCTGGACGATCCGCGCGTCACCGACCTGCACATCAACGGGCCAAACCCGGATGGCGAGACGACGACCGTCTTCGTGAAGCGAGGCGCCGAGCGCGACAAGACGGTGGTGCCTCTGA
>CALMVN010000327.1:0-9718 GCA_937873225.1 uncultured Acetobacteraceae bacterium | reverse complement strand
GCGTCACCTGGAGAACATCGGCGACAACGCCGCGGCGCTGAGCCGGCAGGACGTGGCCGAGGATGCGCCGTTCTGCTCGACCAAGCTGCCGCAGGGGCAGCGATTGCAGATCGTCCGGCCCCCTGCACTGCCGACCGGCCGCTATGCCATGGCTATCCGTCGGCCCTCCGCCCGGTCGGCCACGCCCGACGAGTTGGTGAATGCTGGCGTGTTCTCCGAGACGCTGACGGCCGAAGCGGTGCGCCATGCGCCGCGCAGCATCGTGCTCGACCTGCTGGCCCTGCGCGACGCTGGCAAATTCCGCGAGATGATCGAAACCGCTGTCCGCAACGGCTTCAACGTAGTTTGGGCCGGAATGGTCGGGACGGGAAAGACACATAATCTCCGCGCCTTCATCCATGCGATCCCGCTCGACTGGCGCATCGTCACCGTCGAGGACATGGAGGAGGTGATCGGCCTACAGCACGAGAACGTGGTCAACCTGCTCTATCCGAAGGGCAAGGATCAGGGGCTCTCGAAGCACACGGCCGAGGACTGCACCGAGGCGGCACTCCGGCTCGACATGGACATCCTCATCAACCAGGAGCTCCGCGACGGCGCCGCCTGGGCGTTCCTGCGCGCCCTCAACTCCGGGCACCCGGGGATGACCTCCTGCCACGCCGGGAGCGCCGAGGGCGCATACAAGTCGATCGGCCTGATGGTGCGCCAGCACGAGGCCGGGAAGACGCTGTCCAACGAGGACCTGCAGGCGGCCCTGCGCGAGCTGATCCACATCGTCGCCTATTGCGAGACGATCGACGGCCGCCGGCGTGTCACGCAGGTCTATTTCGAGCCCGAGCTGCAGAAGGGCCTTCCCAACGGGGCGGCCTACGCCCTCGCCGCGGAGTAGCGACTATGAAGCGCGTTCTTCTTCTGCTGGTCATCCTGTGGGTGGCCAGCCTCGGCATCTCCCACAACCCGGCGGTCCACGCTGGCCTTGCCGATACCAGCCATGAAGGCAGCATCGGCGGGATCCTGGTGGGCCTCGCCCTCTGCGCGCCGATCATCGGAGGCTTCTATCTGGTCCGGACCCATTTCCGGTGGCAGCGCCTCCTGCACCACCGCCTGAAGTCCGAGGGGATCTCCTTCCGTCGGCCGGGTGGACGCCCATGAGGCGCGTCGGCCGCCGGATAGCCTTCCGGTCGACTGTCCTCCTCCTGGGCTTGGCGGTCCTCGCCGGCTTGGTGGTGGTGGCCGCCTCCCTGCTGTTCGTGAAGCTGCAGGGCATTGCTGGCGTCCCGATGCCGCTCTCCCTGTGGTGCTGGATCCCCTACTGGCTGCAGGACGGCGACAATCCGGCTGCGCGCACGAACCTCCTGATCTCCGTCGGCGCTCCCGCTGCCTTCGCGATCCTGCTGGTGGGCATCATGCTCACGGCAGCCTTACGCACCCCGCGCCGGCTGCGTGCCGCCCGGCCTGGTGAGAAGCCGCCAGCGCCGGAACGAGCCGCCTCCGACGTGCATGGGAACGCCGAGTGGCTGACCATCCAGGCTGCCCGCGAGCTGTTCCCTGGCCCGCATCCTGAATATGGCGGCGTGGTGGTTGGCGAGGCGTACCGCGTCGACCAGGACACGGTGGCCGGCATCGGCTTCGATCCCGACAAGCGCTCCACCTGGGGCGCCGGCGGCAAGGCGCCCCTGCTCATCGACCCTTGCCGGTCAGGCTCGACTCATGGCCTCGTCTTCGCCGGCTCCGGTGGCTACAAGACCACGGCCATCGCTGTGCCGACGCTCGCATACTGGACGAGTTCGGTGGTCGTGCTCGATCCGTCCTGCCAGCTCGGCCCCATGACGGCGCCGATGCGCGAGGCGATGGGACACCGGGTCGTCCAGGTCGGACCGTGCCTCGACGGCTTCAACCCGCTGGACTGGATCGATACCAAGGACCCGCTGGCGGAGACGTACGTCCAGACCGTGATCGACTGGATCACCGGCGACCAGAACAGCCAGGTGGTCACGTCTGACGACGCCAACAGCATGTTCCGGGTCCGCGGCAAGGAGATGATGACCGCCATCCTGGCCGACCTGCTGTGGAGCGACGAGCCGCCGGAACGAAAGACGATCCGCACCTTCCGGCAGCGGATCTGCACGCCAGAGAAGAAGATGAAGGGCTTCCTGGCCGACATCTACGCCGGTTCAAAAAGCCCGCTCGCGCGCCAGCTCGCCGGAGCCTTGATGGACGTGTTCCACGAGACGTTCTCCGGCATCTACTCGGAGGCGATGAAGGCGACGCAGTGGATGTCGATCGCGGCATATGCCGACATGCTGTCCGGCAACTCCTTCCGCACGAGGGACCTGTGCGGCGGCAAGCTCTCGGTGTTCGTACAGATCCCGATGGCGAGCCTTCGGACCACGCCAGCTCTCGCCCGAGTCGTGGTCGGCGCGCTGATGAACGCGGTCTACCAGGCCGAGGGCAAGATCAGCGGCCGGGCACTGTTCCTGCTGGACGAGGTCAACTTCCTCGGTCGCCTGAAGGTACTCGAAGACGCCCGGGACGCCGGCCGCAAGTACGGCATCACGCTGGTCCCGATGTGGCAGAGCCTCGGCCAGCTGGCGGACACCTGGGGGACCAACGGCAAGGCATCGTGGTTCAACTCGGCTTCGTGGCGCCTGTTCTCGGCGCTGGAAGACGATGCGACCTGTGCCGAGGTGTCGAAGATGTGCGGCACCTACACGATCCTGAAGCGGTCCGAGGGGATGTCATCGGGCTCGAACAGCGGTAGCAACTCCGGCTCGACCAGCCGCGGCCGCAACGAGGGTATGTCCGAGGGATCGCGCGAGCTCATTCGCCCGGAGGAGATCCGGCTCATGCGCGAGGACGATCAAATCCTGTTCCGGCGCGGCTCGCGTCCGCTTCGCTCCGGCCGCGCCATCTTCTTCCGCCGCTCTGACCTGGTTGCCCGCGTGGAAGCCGATCGCTTCCGCAAGGTAGCCGAGTAGCAGCGACCGAACCCGATCACATGAGGACCACCATGCGTCACCTTCGCCTTGCCCTCGTTCTCGTGCCATTCGCCGTCGCAGGCTGCGCTAACAGCATCCTGTCGGACGATCGGATCAGGACGAACACCGCCTCGACCCTGGGCGTGTCGCCGGATCAGATCACCATCTCCGATCGCAAGTATGACGGCATGACGAACACGTACTACACGGCCAGCGCCGCCGGCCGGAACTACGCCTGCACGATCAACGGCGGCACCGTGATGTCCATGGGGATCACGAACCCGCCCACCTGCACCCCGAAGTAGGAAAAGGCTGAGGCCACTGTTCCTGTTCAGGGGGTGCTAGCGAAACATCCCCTGAAGAACATTACGGGCTGACTACCGCCGAATCACCCAACCAAGCACGCGGAATGGCAATTTGATAAACCGCCACGCCAAACGAAACGGAAGGAGGATTAGCCACCACGACATATGATCTATTCTGGCATCTAGGGACGAATTTTCCCCCTTTCCGAAACTAACCCTACGGTCTTCGCTTTCGGCCCTCACTCCCGCAATCATCATCGGGTTTCCATACTCTCTCCTAATGAGGGCTTGCGCGTTGAAAGGGCTTGTTGCCTCGACAAACACTTCCTCAAAAATACCCGGTTCAAGCTGTATCCTCGCACTATAAAGCCGCCTCGCCATCACCCGCCCCCTACATCGTGCTCGTCTGGACCAGATTCCCAGATTCCCCATTCTCTAGTTGCGTCGGGATCTGTTCGCCATCTCCGCAGCCGTCGTGCGCGTTAGTGACGCGCCAATGCGTCGGCCGGTCTTCCTCCGCCGAAGGTGACGGGGCCAGTTTGGTGCAGTAGCCGCTCTGCTCCCACCAGTTCCGCGACAAGCCCTGGCGATAGTCGGGCTCGACCCCCTGCCCGTCCGGCTGCAGCCAATGGATGCACCAGGCGCACTGGATGACGGACGGACCGTCCCCGTCCCCGACCGCAGCACCGGCGCCGCACCGGTCTGTCGGCCTCACCAGCGGCCAGCGCGCAATCTCGTAGGTCTCGGTGGTCGTCGCCGGCGCATGGCGCTGGCAGGCGCCACGCTCGCTCGGCCGATAGACGCAGGCGGAACAGCTCGGCGGCAACGTCGGTCTGTTTCGACCGGCCGACCCTCCGGTGGCGCCCGACAAGATTTCTACAGCCGTGCTGCGCGGGCGGCCGCAAGAACCTGCTGCTGGCCCTGCTGGTTGGCTGACGCCTGGGATGGTGCGGTGGCCGCCGTCACCTGCCGGGCGGCATCCCGCTGTGCCTGCGACGGCGGCTGTGCGGCCACCTGTAGGCGGTCAAGCAGACCGTCTACCTTGGGTGTCTCGCGCACCGCACCAGTGCTGATGGCCGCCTCGACGCGGTTGCTGAGGCTCTGAGCCTCGCGCGGAGAGAGGACCTCGGCGGGCGGCGCGGGGTAAGGCAGGTTCGATCCGGACATGCGGGGCTCCTATGCTGTGGGACGATTGGACCGGCGGGCCGCTTCCTGTGCGGCTCGGGCAGCTGCCTCGGCAGCCGGGTTGCCGGCTGGGGGTGTCGTGTTGGCGCGAGCGGCGTCACGCTCGGCCTGGGTTGCCATCGGACGTGGGCCGCCTCTTGGCGCCTCGGCCGGCAGGCTTATCCCGTGGCGGCCGAGTTCGGCGCCCACCGTGGCACGAAGTGCGTCGCGCCCATGCTGCGCGGCATAGTCGTTCCAGTCGGTGCCACGGTCGGTAGGCGTGAAGTCCGGTAGCAGCAGCACGCCGCCCACCGCCTCGGCCGCCGCCGCTGCCTTCTCCAAGCCGACGTTCGGCAGCGGCGTCTCGCGCCGCGGCAGGTGGTGGTCGTTGTCGCCGGCGAAGATGATCGGCCGCGCTGGGTCTGCCTCGCGATAGGCCCTCGCCACGTCGAGTAGGTTGCCGCTGTCGAAGGCGGCAACTACCGGAAAGCCGGTAGTTTCCCGGATAGTGGCGGCGGTGGCGTAGCCCTCGGCAATGACGATGGGCACATCTGGTTCCAGCTTGCCCAGCACGGCATGGGTGCCGACCTTGCGACCGTTCTTCAGGTAGAGCTTACCGCCGTCCTGGTCGATCGTCTGCAAGCTCCATATCTTCCCGGTCGTGTCGCGCATCGCCACCACCAGGTTGCCGTATCGGTCCTGCTTCAGGCCGTGCGCCGCGACCGCCTTCCGTGCGAGGTAGGGATGCGACCGGACCGGCTTCGCCCGGTTCCACATGGCGGTCGCCTTGTGTGCGACCACCACCTCGTTGCGGCGGCGCTCGACATCCCTGGCGTCGCGCTCACGGAGAACCTTCTCGCGGAACCGGTCGCGCTCGGCTTGCGACATTCCCGCGCTCGAGCGTGATGCCTTCCAGCGTATCTCCTCGCCGGTCTTGTGGTTGTGGATGTAGCCAGCCGGATAGTCGTCCAGGTGGCCGATATAGACGCCGGACTTCCGGCCGGATCTGTCGCCCTCGACATCGACGCGATGCCGCTTGCCGTCCATGACGGGCGTGCCCTTCACCACCAGCCCGGCACGTTGCAGCGCGTCGGCGAACTCGGTGATGGCATCGGTCTGCGACATGGGCGCCCGCCTATGCTTCTTCGGTCGAGCAGCTGGTGCTCGGGTTGATCTGCGGGCCGCCTGTAGGGCCTTCCGCGCTTCTCTCGTCTCTGGACCGGCAAGGAGGCCGGCCACCTTCCTGACTGCCACCGCTCGCGTCGTCGTCGCCTCGGCCATTGCTCCGGCTGCCGGCGTCATCGTCTTGTCGTCGCGATCCTGTTGAAACGTCTCATGCAAAGTCGACTTGGTCTTGCCGTCAGCTTCTCGCTGCTGCATCGGTTGAAAACCCGATGCGAGAGACCGCACGCTGCCGACACTCACCTTATGAGCGCGCTTCACAAGATCGGTCGCAAGTTCCTTTTCCTGCTGACGAGAGAGATTAGCAGCGATGTTCTTCCAGACCCTATCTTCATCTATCGGATCAACGTTGCCGAGCGCACGCCTTTCCATGATCTCCGTGCGCTCGCGGCCATCGGACACGACAAGCCACGTCGCCTCACGCGAGCGGGACTGCGCGACGTAGTTCTTGAAGCCAGTTACGGCCTTTGATCCATCCGGCAGCACGTTGAGATGTTCGGTCGACGTAGCGGATTGGATCGCATCGATGCTGATGGCGTCGCCGTAGGTCAGACGTACACGACGGCTGGACTCTGCATCGCCGCGCAGCGTGTCCCACTTCACGAAGCCGGTGCTGCCCTTCACGTTCCGAACCTGGATGCCGAGCTGGTTGATCGCCTCGATCTCGACTACCGAACCGTTGTTGCCGATGTTGCCGCCGCGCCCGTCGCCAAAGCTGGCGCGTGTCCAGGAGAAGAGGCGCACGCGGTCACCGATCGCCAGCGGCAGGTCATATTCAACACCCATCTGGTCGGTGGCATCTACCGTGACGATGTCAGGACCAAGCGCACCAGTCGCACGTTTGCGCTCACGGATTGCGGCGCTCACGTCGCGAGCGTCCCGATTGGTCGGGGTGCTGATCGTCAAGCCGTAGTCGGCACGACCGGCGTTGGCCATCGTCCGCTCTTGCCAGAGGTCGGCAGCCGCCTCAATGGCATGTTTCCGTCCACCTTGCACGAGCACGGCATGCCCGTCTTCGCGCAGCCGCGCGATCCCCTCCTCTGCCCTTCCGTCGCGGAACATCAGGGAAGTTTCCCGGTCCCGCTCCTTCACTTGGCGGACTGTCGACCGCAGTTCCGGCACAGCCGCATCGCCCAACGCCTTGCGCAGCAGCGCGACGGAGTTGCCGGCCTCGATCGCCTGGCCCTGCTTGTCGTCCCCGATGGAAACCATCGTGAAGCCATGCCTCGCCCGCAGTTCAAGCAGCGCCAGTGCTTGCCGTGTGCCGACCTGTGACAGTTCGTCCACCACCAGCACGGTGCGGCGCGTCAGCTTGATCGCATCGCGCTTCACGGCAGACAGCAGCTTGTCGATCGCCATGGTGCTCTGCTTCGGGATCCCGGCGTCGGCCAGTAGGTCCGACTGACGGTAGGCGAGTGCCGTTCCGTAGACCTCGCGACCCGGCTTCCCGTTCGGACCCTTGGCAGTCCAGGCCTCAACCAGCGGCCGCAGAAGCGTGGTCTTCCCCGCGCCGGCGACGCCAACAGCAACGGACAGGCGGCCGGACGTGCCCAGCGTCTCCATCCCACGCCGCTGCTCGAGGCCGTGCTTGGTCGTGAAGGCGAGCCCGTCGCGCTCCGACACGATGCGGATGGCCTGGTCGATCCGGTCCAGCGTCAGCGCGCCGCTGCGATCGGCCGCGGCGGCGCTGGCGAGCGCCATGGCCCGCTCCTCCTGGTCGACGTGCAGCATTGTGGTGATCTTCACCTGCAGCCGCCGCTCCTCAAGCGGCTCGGCATCCGCCCCGCCGCCGACATTGGCCCAGATGACCGGCACCATCTGGCCGTCGTGGCGCACGCCGTGCTCCCGCATGGCCTGCGTGATGGCGCTGATGTCGTCGGCGCTCTCGACACCGGCTGCGATCAGGCCGCGCGCAGCGGCGGTGCGGGCGGCGCTGCTACTCAGAACCGCGCGCCGGCTGAGATCCTTCTCCAGGACCGGCAGGGCCGCGAGGTAGGCCCGCTGCAACCGGTCCAGCGCCGGCGCCGGCAGGCCGCTTTTGAGCTCGGGACGGATGACGGACTGGTGCTGGTAGCCGACCGACGCCGCCTGCTTCTTCCAGGCGTCTAGATCGGACATATCGTCGCCCTTGCCCTGTCGGGTCGCCCTGGTGCCGCCCTTGAGCACGCGTGCGAGTTCCAGGGCAGCCATATTCTCCCAATGTAGGCCCTGGCTGAGCACGTACTCCCGCGCTGCCGCCTCGCCGTCGCGGCTCCGCTTGCTGAACAGGTCGTTGATGGCGTCTGGGATGGCCTCCAGCTTGGCCGTGTCGGTGCTCGGATCTAGGCCGACCTCGATGCCGTGGGCGCGCAGGTTCGTCGCCAAGTGGGCCTGGTAGTAGGCGCCGACCTCATGCACCCGATCGTGCAGCGCCAGCATGTCTAGGCTGCCGACAGACCCGTCCTCGCACACCACGACGTTAGGCGTGGAGACGTGGGTGTGCAGCTGCATGTCGCCTGCCACCTTGGCGTTCCGCACGGTCTGGATGAGCGTCGTCTTTGTCCCGTCAGCCTCAGTGTGCGGGATCTCCACCGTGGGCCGCGCCGTGTAGTGGTCGAACGACACCCAGCCGATACCACCCGGCAGCGATCCAAGCCGGCCGCCCTTGCCCTTCCTGGCGCGACCGATGATGTCCTCCAGGTGCTCCATGGCGGACATCCAGGCGTCCCGATGGGCGCCCACGATCATGTGCCGCTCGGCTTCTGTGGGTGCCAGAGCCATGGCGACGGAAACCGACTTCGGGGCGCTGAAGGTGAAGTCGACGTAGGTGATCCGGTCTCGGCCATTCATCCGGACGTGGCGCTGGTTGCCCGGCAGCGCGGCGCCGTCCGCACGCTGGCCGCTGAGGAGATTGACCACCTCCTCGTGCGTCGCTGTCCTGTTCAAATCGAGCCCTAGAACAGCGGCGACCGCCGGATCCATGTCCTGCCGGGGGACAGCTGCAGTGCCCTCGGCTTCGGACCGCTTCACCCCCCGCAGATAGTAGTCGGCCATGGCGACCATCTCCTCGGGCAGCGTCTGCTCCCTCAGGTGTTCGGCCATGGCCCTGGCGGCGCTCGGCGCGGCTGCCGTACCTTTGCGGAAGGACAGCACCTGGCGCTACTGCGGCGGCCCGTCGTCGTCGCCAGTCGGCTCCCATGCGTCCTCGCCCTCGGCGTCGATCTCCTCCTCCAGCTCCCGGTCCATCTCCTCCCGGACCGTCTTGGCGAAGGCAGCTGGCAATGCGTTCAACACCTCGCTCTGCTCGTTCAGGGAGGCGACAACCTCCTTGAGCAGCTTCACGGTGGGGCTCGGTCCCGGCTCCCTGGTCGCCGCCTCAAGGATCGCGTCCAGCTTTTCCGTGTGAGCCTGCAAGGTGGTCAGGATCTCGTCGGCAACGGTCACAAACCGCTCCTGCGCCCGCTCGATGCGGCCAGCGATTGCCAGCAAATCCGCTGTCTTGTCGTCGTCAGCTGGCATGATTTCCCCTACAATCGCCGCTGCGGCGCATGCCGAGAGTAGGTGGAACCATCCTGTGTCGGCAAGCCGGATTGGCGCCATACGGGTGCAATGGTCTGTAAGAGATTGGACCCCATCTCTGGTGTGACGCATGTATGTCACTAGTGCGTCGTTAATGCGACCGCTGACGTGACGTAAATGCCACGGCTTGCGTGTCGTAAGTGCTCCCGCTCATGTGACGCTTGACGCTGGCGTTAGTGCGACGGCTATCTTGGTCGGCATGGGGCGATCCAACACCACGTCGAGCCGGGTTCTGGAGGTGGCTGACTTGGTGGCGGAACTCGCATCGGCGCCTGCGCGCGGCCGTGCGAGGAAGTCCCGCCTCTACCTCTGGCTGCTGCGTAACCACGACCACCTGGTGCGCGAGTTCGAGCAGAACCCACCCGCCTGGGGACGGCTGGCGTCCATTCTGGGATCGCGCGGCGTGTTGGATGGCGACGGCAAGCCACCCACCGCCCGGGGTGCCCGGGGTGCTTGGTACCGGGTCCGGCGCGAGGTGGCGGCATCTCGCGGTCGAGGCCCCGGGAGCGCGGAGGGCATCACGTTCCACAC
>CALMVN010000326.1:6643-19193 GCA_937873225.1 uncultured Acetobacteraceae bacterium | reverse complement strand
TCTAGCCCGGCCGCCCGGACGGAGCCGTGGCCGACAGGATCAGGGCGAGCAGCAGCGGCAGCAGGACCGCGCCGAAGCCGAACAGCCCGGCGCGGGCGGTCAGCAGGGCGCCGCACACCGCCCCGAGCAGGAAGCAGCCGAGAACGGGCGGCAGGATCCGCATCTTCGGATCCGGCCGGCCCGCCGTCATCGCGGTCACCAGGGAGGTCGACATCCCGGTGATGAAGCTGGTGCGCACCGAGACCCCGTCCAGCCTGGTCACGGTGCCGTTCTGCAGCCCGAGCGCCAGGCACAGGCAGACCAGAAGAAGGTCGTGGTCGATCGCGACGTGCCAGGGAGCCAGCGCGATCCCGAGTCCGATCAGCGTCGTTTCCGCCAGCAGCGGCTTCACCAGCCGGCGGCCGAACCCGTGCCGGCCGCAACGCGGCCAGGCCGAGCCGACCGCGGTCCCGGTCATGAAGCCGAGCACGGCAACGACGCAGGACGCCACCTGCGGCCAGCGGCCGGTGACCAGGGCGATGGCGGCCAGTACCGAGTTGCCGGTGATGTGCCCGGTGAAGGTCCCGGCCAGCAGGTAGCTTCCGGCGTCGACATAGCCCCCGACGACCGACAGGAGCGCGCAGACGACAAGGGAACGGAGATCCGCAGCACCCTCCGGCCGATGCGCCGGCACCCTCAGGCCTCGACCTCTTCCAGCACCTCCGCCTCCTCCTCCTGCAGCGCCGCCTGCCTGTCCGGCGTCAGCCCGAACCGGGCCGCCACGTCGGGAGCGTAGCGAAGCAGGTCGGGGCGGAGCCGGAGCAGGGCGACGTCCTTGACCTTGCTTTCCAGCATCACGTCGAACTCCAGCCCGTCCATCGCCCGCATGAAGGCGGTGAACTCGAACGGGCTGCAGAAGTCGGCGTGGCCGGTCCACACCGGCGCCACCGACACCGCCTTCAGCTTGCCGGTCTTGCGGTCGCGGCGCTTCAGCTCGCGCATGCCGTTGTTCGGCGTAGAGAAATGCAGCTTCGGCCGCTGTCCCGACGGCCAGGTGGCGAGGATCGCCTCCACCGTGGGCCGCAGCGGCAGTCCTTCGGGGTTGAGGCACCAGAAGTGCTGGTGGTCGAAGATCAGCCGCACCCCGGTCTGCCCGTGGATCCACAGCACGTCGGCGGCGGAGAAGCGGATGTCGTCGTGTTCCAGCACCAGCCGGCGCCGCACCGGCTCCGGCAGGGTCGGCCAGACGCGGGCCCAGCGTTCCCGGCTGGCTACGGTGTCGCCATAGGCGCCGCCGACATGGATCACCATCACCGCTTCCGGGCCCAGCTCCATCCGGTCGAGCATCTCGGCCTGGCTCGCCAGGTCCCAGGCGCTCTTGCGCACCAGCTCCGGATCGGGGCTGTTCAGCACCACGAACTGCGACGGGTGGAACGACAGGCGGATGCCCAGGCGACGCGCCTTGGCGCCGAACGCCGCCAGCTCCGCGGCGCTGTCCGCCACCATGCCGTGGAACTGCGGCAGGTCGGGATGGGTGGCATACGGGGCGATGTCCGAGGACATCCGGTACATGCGTATGTCGTGCCGGTCGAGGTGGTCCAGGATCGCGTCGAGGTAGTCGAGGCTGACGCGCAGGTGCGGCCCGCTCTGCCAGCGACGCGCGTCGTTGCTCCTGAGGTCGGGGCGGGCCATCACCTTGACCGGGAAGCCGAGCCTGAGGGCGGTCATCCTGCTGCGTCCGTCACGGGCACTTGCATGTCCGGGCCGAAGCCGAGCCCGGTCACGAACCGGTTCCAGACCGGGTCGCGCAGCGCGCCGCCGGTCGCCTCTGCGTGCCCGTTGCCGTAGTGTCCGTCCGCGCCCTCCGGCGCGTGCGCGCGCAGGAACGCGACCAGGTCCTGCCCGGTCGCCGAGCGCACCGCGAAGTGCACCCAGCCCGGCCGGTATCCGGTGTTGGCCGCCATGACGATGTTGCCTTTCAGTCGGCTGCGCCAGGACTGCGCCACCAGGGGATGGATCTGGCAGGGCGAGTCGAGCCGGATCAGCGCGACGGGCGGCTTGACCCTGGGGGCGATCCGGCGTGCCGCATCCAGCGCCCGTTTCACCTCCTCGCGCGCCGCCTGCAGCGACGCCGTTTCGGGATGCTCGCCGGAGATCACCGCCCTGGGCCCATCCGCCTTCATCAGCAGCTTGAGCGACGGCGACGCGTCGCCCAGCCCGGCGCGTCGCGGGGCGTTCAGGAGCGACACCGCCTCGCGAAGCGCCGTGGCGCCGTACCGCTTGCGGGCGTCCGCCAGCTCGGCGAACGGCGCCTTGTCGCCCAGGTCGCCGATCAGCCCGATCGCCGCCAGCCAGAGCAGGTCGTCGGCCGGCCCGAGTCCCTGCGCGCACCACCAGGACAGCAGGCTCGTGGTCGGCACGGGCTCCGTGCCGAACCCGGTGACGATCGTGGCCCCGCCGGCGTCGCCGGTCGGCACGTGGTGGTCGATCACCACCGTGGGCGTCCCGTCCAGCAACGGCCCTGGCCCGAGCCCGAGGTCGGCGACCACCAGCCCCGGCGGCCGTCGTTCGCGCAGTTCCGCCCCCATCGCTTCCGACCAGGCGGATTCCCCGCGTCCGACCACCCGGATCTCCGGCTCGCGCCCGGACCGGGCCAGCGCCCGGGCCAGAAGCACGCCGGAGGACAGTCCGTCCGCGTCGTTGTGGGTGAGCACGAGGGGGTTCCGGCCGAAGCCGGCCACCGTCCGGGAAAAGGTCTGCCCGATCGACGCGATGTCCATGCGGCCTACAACTCGGAGGCGCCGGGACCGTTGCCTGGCGATGCCGGAGACGCTCCATGCCTGACCTGTTCCGGCGTCATGCGGCGACCGCCGTTCCGGCCGTGCCCGAAGGAACGGGCTGCCATGGCAAGCTTCCGATCCTGGGCGACTTCGTCACGCGCGGCCTCCGCGGCGCCGTGCTGGAGCGATGGGACGGCTGGCTGCAGCAGCTGGTATCGGCGTCCCGCGCCACGCTCGGGCCGGACTGGCAGGCCGCCTGGCTGCGCATGCCGGCCTGGCACTTCATCCTGGGGCCTTCGGTGCTGACGGACGGCCCCTGTGCAGGGGTGCTGATCCCGAGCGTCGACAAGGTCGGGCGCAGCTACCCGTTCAGCGTGCTGTCGCCGATCCGGCCGGACGGGGTTCTCCCTGCAGGCTGGCGTGCCGGGGCGGAGGCCCTGGCGATCGAGGCGCTCGAGGGTGCGCTCGACACGGCGCTGCTGCAGCAGCGGCTGGACCGGATCGGCTGCCCGTGCGTCGAGGCCGGCGCGGCGGAGCGAACGGCGGTGAACGGCGAAAGCGTGTTCTGGTGGCATCCCGCCGATACGGATGCTCCATGGACGCTGCGAACATCGGGACTGCCCGACCCGGAGCACGCGCAGGCGCTGGTGCTCGGCCGTCTGCCCAGCCCCGACGCGGCGGGACCGGCTCCGGAAGGAGGCGATTCGACCGATTACCTCGCACGAAGGCCATCGTGAACCTGACCGGCGGGTGCATCCTCACCTGATGGATCGACCGCTTCTGGCGGAGAGCGGACCTGGATCCGCCGAGGCACATGGAGCGTCGCCGCTGCGCGTGTGCATCCGCGCCTGGTTCTTCACTGACCACGAGATGAACGGTTCTGCGGGGTTTGACCGGCAGGCAAGCAAGCCGCAGGACGCCGCCCATCAATCTTGACATTTGGGTTTCCAAAGGGCGCCTGTTTCTTTGGCGGGTCCAGGGCAGAGCCCTGGCCTGTGCAGGTCGAACCCCCCGCCGCTGGTATCAGAACCTGAACATCGCAGGATCGTCAGCCAAACCCGCTTCAGTGTCTACCAGCGAGCACGTCCGGTCGATCCTGGCCATGTCGAACCTTCGTGCCCTCGCCGCCTCGACATCCGGCCGCTACCTTTCCTGCCCGGCGACGGTCGCCCGCCTCGGTCCGCGCCGCCGCGGCAGCATGCGGTGCAGCACCGGGTCGCGGTCGAGCAGGTGGTGCTTCAGCACGCCGAGCAGGTGCAGGGCCAGCAGGACGTAGAGGCCGTAGGCCAGCAGGCCGTGGACCCGGAACCAGAACGCGTGCACCGCCTCCTTGCGCACCGGGTCCAGCGCCATGATGGGCGCGATCCGCGGCCAGGGCACCAGGCCGAACAGGCGCAGCGGATGGGCGCTCGCGTCCTTGAAGGCGGAGTCGTGGATCCAGCCGGACAGCGGCAGCGCCAGGATCAGCGCGTAGAGCAGCAGGTGCGCCCCATGCGCCAGCAGCCGTTCCCGACGCGGATAGGCGGGGGGAAGCGGCGGCGGCGGGTGCGACAGGCGCCACAGCACGCGAAGCAGCACCAGCCCCAGCACGGTGATGCCGATCGACTTGTGGGTGTCGATGGCGGGCCGGACCATCGGGCCTGGCAGGGAGCCGATGGTCCACACCAGCACGAGGTTGCCGATCACGAGCAGGGCAACCAGCCAGTGCAGCGCCATTGCCGTGCCCGTGTAGCGCTCCGAACGTGTCATGCTGGATCGGTCTTCCCCACGGTCCCGTCGGCCCGGCCGGGAGGATGCCCTGGGCGTCGGCCGGTGCAAAGGCTCGGCTGCGCCATCCCCTCGACGGAGAAGCCCGAATGACCGGCCAGTTGATCGCCGAGGAGACGGTCGTCGGCGGAACGATTGCCGGCCTGCTCGCGCGCCGCCGGCAGGCGATCTCGCCGCGGTTCAGCCCGCCGCCGACGCCGCTCGCCAGCGTGCTGATCCACGGCGCGGTGCTGCTGCTCTGGGTGGCGCTGTTCTGGCGCGCGCTGGGCGGCGGCGGGGTGTTCGCCTGGTCGGTCGGGCTGGCCTATGTCGGCTACGACACCCTGCTGCTGTGCTTCGTGTTCCGGCAGACCCTGGCGCTGGCGCGGCCCCGCGCGACGCAGCCCCGGATGCCGACCGGCACCGCGCCCACCGCCACCGTCATCATCGCCGCCCATGACGAGGCGGCGGTGCTGCCGTCGACGCTCGCCGCACTCGCGGCGCAGACCGACCCGGCCGAGGTGGTGCTGATCGCCGACGACGGCTCGACCGACGGCACCGCGTCGCTGCTCGCCGAGCGCTACGGCCTGCTTGCGGCCGAGCCCGGCCGGATCGGACCATCCGGCCGCCTGGACCCGTCGCTGCGCTGGCTCCGGCTGCCACAGGGCGGCAAGGCATCGGCCCTGAACGTCGCGGTGGCGCTGGCCGACACCGAGCTGGTGATGACCATCGACGCCGACACGGTGGTCGAGCCGGACGCGCTGGCGGCGATGCGCCAGGCCTTCGCCGACGATCCCCGCCTGGTCGCCGCCACCGGCGTGCTGTTCCCGTTCTGCGACGCCGGCCTGTCGGGCCGCATCCTGCAATGGTTCCAGGGCTACGAGTACGTGCGCAACTTCCTGTCCCGCTACGCCTGGGCGCGGATGGACGGGCTGCTTCTGCTGTCGGGCGCCTTCTCATGCTACCGGCGCGACGCGCTGCTGGCGGTGGGCGGCTTCGATCCCGACTGCCTGGTCGAGGACTACGAGCTGACCCACCGGATGCGCGACCACGGGGTGCGGCAGGGCCTCGGCTGGCGCACCGCGGTGGTCGGGGGCGCGCAGGGACGCACGGAGGTGCCGGGAACCGTGGGCGCGTTCCTGCAACAGCGGCGACGCTGGTTCGGCGGCTTCCTGCAGACCCAGTACTGGTACAGGCACATGGTCGGCAACCGGCGCTACGGCCGGCTCGGCACCGCCATGCTGCCGGTCAAGGCGATCGACACGCTGCAGCCGTTCTACGGCCTGACCGGAGCGGTGCTGCTGCTGGTGTTCCTCGCCACCGGCCGGCTCGGCGTGCTGCTGCCCGCCGGGATCGTGATCGCGGCCAAGATCGGCATCGACCTCGCCTTCCACCTGTGGACGCTCCGCGTCTACCGGTTGTGGCTCCGTCGGGAGCGGACCATGTCGCCGCTGCTGGCGGTGCTGGCCTCGTTCCTGGAGCCGTTCACCTTCCAGCTGCTGCGCCATGCCGGCGCGGCGCTGGGCTGGTGGTCGTTCCTCAGGCGGTCGCGGCGCTGGTAGCGTCGACAAGGCGGGTCCGCGCGGTCTAAGTCACCCTCCCGGTCGCCCGGCTGTCGCGGTCGATGCGCGATCAAGGAGTGACCGGTTGCCTCGTCCGCCCGCCCTCGACTCCCGGCCCGCGAAAGGACCGGCCGGATGAGGGTCGTCCTCGCCGGCACGCCGATGATCGGCCACCTCAACCCGCTGCTGTCGATCGGCAGGCTGCTGGTGGCGAACGGCCACGACGTTCTCGGCCACAGCGCCGGCGCCCACCGGGAGCGCTTCGAGGCCGCCGGCATGCGGTTCGAGCCGTTCCCCCCGCCGATCGACCGCGACCTCAGCGACCTCCACCAGGCCTTCCCGGAGCTGGACGCGCTTCCCGCCGGTCCGGACAAGCTCGGCTTCCTGTTCCGCAACGCCTTCATCGGCCCGCTGGCAGCGCAGCACGCCTCGCTCGCGTCCCTGCTGGCGCGTCATCCCGCCGACCTGGTGCTGAGCGACAACCTGTTCCTGGGCGTGCTGCCGTTCCTGCTCGGACCCAGGGCCGAGCGGCCGGCGATCGCCTTCTGCGGCGTCACCCCGCTGTTCACCAGCCGCGACGACGGCGCGCCCAACGGCCCGGGGCTTCCGCCGACCGCGGACGAGGACACCCTGCTCGACTACGAGCTGATCAAGGCGTTCGCCGACGAGGACTTCTTCGGCCCGATCCAGGGGGAGCTCGACCGGGCGCTGGAAGCGGCCGGACGGGGTCCGCTCGCCATGCCGATGAACGACGCGGGCGTGGCGCTGCCGGACCTGTACCTCCAGCCCACCGTCGCCGCCTTCGAGTATCCCAGGCGCGACTCGCCGGCGACGCTGCACTTCATCGGCGCCCTGCCGCTGCCGGCGATCGACATGCCGCTTCCCGGTTGGGCCGACGACGTGGCGAAGGCGAACAGGGTGGTCCTCGTCACCCAGGGCACCCTGGCCAACCACGACCTCGGCGAGGTGGTGGCACCCACCCTGGCGGCGCTGGCGGACCGGGACGACGTCCTGGTGCTGGTGACCACCGGCGGTCGACCGCTCGACGCCATACCCGGGCCGATCCCGGGCAACGCCCGGCTGGCCCGGTTCCTGCCCTATGACTGGCTCATGCCTCGGCTCGACCTCGTGGTCACCAACGGCGGCTACGGCACGGTCAACTACGCGCTCAGCCAGGGCGTCCCGGTGGTCGTGGCCGGCGTCAACGAGGACAAGGCGGAGGTGGGCGCACGCGTCGCCTGGAGCGGCGTCGGCCTCGCCCTGCAGGCCGAGTCGCCGGAGCCGGAAGCGCTGCGCCACGCCATCGACCGGGTGCTGGACGACAAGGGCTACCGTCT
Source organism: uncultured Acetobacteraceae bacterium (assembly GCA_937873225.1). GTDB lineage: Bacteria > Pseudomonadota > Alphaproteobacteria > Acetobacterales > Acetobacteraceae > Lichenicola. The sequence continues at coordinate 11,789 of CALMVN010000326.1, read as the reverse complement.
TGCCGCCAGGGCGATGGCGACCCGCTTCTCGGAGGCCGACAGCGGGCGTCGGGTCCTGCGCCTGATCGAGGCCGCCCATGCCGAGCACGTCGCCGCGGCGGGCCCGTCACCGCCCCTGGCGTGAGAATGGCCATCGGCTGGCCAGGGAGCGTGGGCGGCCGTCCGGACACGTCGTTGTGTCGTTGCGTCGTTGCGGTCCTGGATGCCGGAGGCGCGGCCTGATGTCCGAAGCAAAGATTGTGCAGGACAAGCAACGTTTGCCGCCAGAGGCGTCTCAAAACGGCGTTCCCAGGGTCATTGCATGGTAAAAATCCAGTTAATATTGTTGTTCTCGGCTAATCTCCTGGTCTTTTCATCTTGAAAGGACGCCGCTGGCCCTGTATTACTCTGGATGCAGCCGGTCACTATAACGGCATGACATTCAGGAGGATCTTGTGATGGCCATATCGTCGCCTCGTTTCACGGCCCAGCGCTTCGGCGTCGCGCTGTCTGCGCTGCTGGTCGCATCGATGTCGGTTCATGATCACCGCGTCGCGACGATCCTGCAGGGCGGCCTGTCCGCCACCGGCGGCACGACGGCCGGCAGCCAGCCCGCGCACCTGGTGAAGGCGGCCTACGGCACCATCGGCTCCAACATCGCCCATCACTACCCCGGATGAACGGCAGGCCGCTGCCTGTCGACCGCAAGCCGGTCGGCAGCCGCGGAACCGTTCGGCATCCTCGCCTGGAGGAATGCCGCTTCTGAACGCCCGGGCGCCCACGGCGCCCGGGCTTTGCAGTTGTGCGCCACGGCGAATTGCGTAATCTGGACGTCTGGATCGCCAGCTTCCCGACCTTGAAGGGGCCTTCTCAAGCCGACGGAACAGCTCCATGGCTTTCGCCTTCCCCGCATGGCGCCCATCCATCGGAACGCTGCTTGGAGCCGTCCTCGCAATCGCTGTCCTGTGGCCCGCGCCGGCGGCGCAGGCCGACCGGACGACCTTCCGCACCTATGACGCCGACCAGGGACTTGCAAGCCTCGGCGGCTCCTGCCTGCTCCAGGATCGTGCCGGCTACATGCTGGTCTGCACCGAGCACGGCGTGTTCACCTATGACGGCAGGCGGTTCATCAACCTGGGCACCGACCAGGGCCTTCGGCAGGGCGGCTTCGTCGAGGGCCTGACCCTCACCGCCGCCGGGCGCATCGTCGTCGAGTTCGCCGACGAGGTGCTGGTGTCCGATCGCCCGTCGGACGCGTCCCATCCGCCCGGCGCGCTGATGTTCCGCAAGGTGCCTCATCCCGGCATCTCCTTCTACGACGAGCGGCCGCACCGCCTGGCGCCCTGGCAGGACGGCTTCGTGTTCCTGGCCAACGACGCCGCCGTGATGATCGCGGTTCCCGAGGACGAGGCGCCGCATGTCGAGGCGATGCGCTACGACCGCGAGCAGCGAAGGCTGCTCCGGAACCCGGACGCGGTGTTCGCGGTGGGCGGCCACCTGTGGGAAACGTTCGGCGACGGCCGGCTGTGCACCGCCGAGCCGGACGCGGTGAGATGCTACGGTGCCGCGGACGGGCTGCGCGGCGGGCCCTGGATGGACGTGGTCGCCGGCACGGACGGCCAGGTTCTCGCCAGGTCGGTCTCGTCGGTCGCGACGTTCGACCCGCTGTCGGACCGCTGGTCGGTGGTGGACCTGCCGGACCAGGGTGGCCGCTACGACAACCAGCCGCGCAAGCTCGGCCTGTTCCGGACCCCCGACGGCAGCTTCATGACGCAGGCCGATCACGGGCTCGTCCTTCTCCGCCCGGACGGATGGCAGGCGTTGAGCGTCGAGGACGGCGCGCCGCCCGGCGACATCGTGAGCGCCGTGACCGACGCGACCGGCCAGCTCTGGTTCCAGGTGCTCGGGCGCGGGCTGGTGCGCTGGGTCGGCTACGGGCACTGGCAGAGCCTGCAGAAGGCGGACGGGCTGTCGGACGGCATCCCCTGGCAGTCGGCGCGCCCTCCCGGAGGCGCGCTCTGGGTGTCCACCGATACCGGGGTGGACGAGGTCGTGCACCGTGGCCAGTTCCTGCGCGTGGGCAGGGTGTTCCCGGGCCCGTCCTTCGCGCTCATCGTCGGTCCGCACGGCAGGCTCTGGAGCTCGTCCGGCCAGAACGGCGTCAGGATCATCAACCCGGCCGACAACTCGGTGACCGGGCTCGACGTGCCCCCCGTCAACGCCATGGTGTCCGATCCGCACGGCGTCGTGTGGATCGGCACCGAGGCCGGGCTGTTCAAGGTCGACGACCGTTCCGACGCGCCGCTCCACGCCCGGATCGACGGATCGCCGCACACTCCCGTTCCCGACCTCGTCTGCGACGGGGTCGGCGGCGTGTTCTACCTGTCGAGCGGGCACCTGCGTCACCGGCACGGCGACGGCACCGACAGTTCCGTCGCCGGGGGCTGGCCGTCCGCCGCGTTCGATCCGCTCGCCATCGCCATCGACCGCGACGGTGCCCTATGGGTGGGCGGCGCGGGCGGGCTGTTCCGCTTCACGGTGTCGAACGACCGGGTGTCGTCGTACGAGGCGATCCCGACCACCGACACGCGCACCAACACCATCGTCGCGGTGATGGTCGACCACCGCGGCTGGGTCTGGGCCGGCACCGCGCTCGGCGTGTCGGTGTTCGACGGGCGGCGCTGGGTGTCGGTCGACGCCGATGGCGGCCTGCTGTCCGACGACGTGGACCAGGACGGCCTGCGCGAGGATCCGGACGGGTCGGTCTGGATCTCGACCAGCGAAGGCTTCTCCCACCTGCTGGATCCGGCCTGGCTGTTCACCGACCGGCCGCTGGAGGTGGTGGTGAGCCAGGCGCATCTCGGCTCCCGGCCGGTGGCGACGGGCCCGATACCCTTCACCAGGGACGCGCTGTCGATCCAGCTCGGCACGCCGAACTACGGCGCCGAGCGGTCCCTGCTGTTCCGCTACCACCTGTCGGGGGTGGATGCCGGGTGGGCGGAGTCCTCGTCCGGACTGGTGCGCTATCCCTTCGTGCCGCCCGGCCGACACGTGCTGACGGTGGTCGGCTACGACGAGATGATCCACCAGGCCTCGCCTCCGGTCACCCTGGTGGTCGACATGGCCTTTCCCTGGTGGCGGCAATGGTGGTCGGAAACGCTGTGGCTCCTGCTCGCCGGCGCCGTCCTCCACGCCGTCATGCGCTTCTTCCTGCGCGCCAACCTCCGCCGCCAGCGGGAACTCGAACGACGCGTCGCCGCCGCCACGGAGGAGATGCGCGCCGCCCAGGCCCTGCTCCGGTTCCAGGCCGCGCACGACGCCCTCACCGGCCTGCTCAACCGGTCGGAGATCGAGCGGCGGCTGGCCGCCAAGCTGGGCGCTGCCCAGCCCTGCGACGAGACGCTGGTGGCGCTGCTCGACATCGACCACTTCAAGCGCGTCAACGACAACTACGGCCATCTCGGGGGCGACGACGTCCTGCGTGCCCTGGGGCGCCTGATCTCCCGGACGGTCCGCGACGGCGAGTATGCCGGCCGCTACGGCGGCGAGGAGATCCTGCTTGTGCTCGACGACGCCGACGGGCGCGGCGCCGAGCGCGTGCTGAACCTGCACCTCGCGGTCAGGCACGACACCTTCGAGGTGCCGGGCAACGCGATCCGGGTGACCTGCTCGGTCGGGCTGGCCTGGGCCGTGCCCGGCGACGACTGGCAGTCGCTGATCGGACGGGCCGACGACGCCCTGTACGGGGCCAAGGCGGGCGGCCGCGACCAGGTGGTGGAAAGCCGCCGCATCAGGCCGGGCCTGTCGGGCGGCACGGCCATCGCCCGTCCGGACGGAGCCTGACAGGATCGGTCGTTTGTCCGTCGCGATCAGATCGGCAGGTCGTCGGCGCTTCGCGGCTCGGCGATGCGTCGCCCGTTGCGCTCGGCGCGGAACAGGGTCGACCGGGCATAGGCGAGCCGACGCGTCCGCATGATCGAGCCGAGCGGGCGATGCGCCGACAGGCCGTGCCAGGGGTTGAACGCCAGCCCGTCATCCACGGCGGCGGAGCGCGCCGGGCTCCACGCTTCCTGCGGCGCCACGACGATGCGCGCCACCGGCCGGTACGGGCTGCGGTCTTCCGGCCACGCCACCGACGCGTCCTCGATCGGCATCGCCGCCCCGTCGGTGGCGAGCTGGACACGCAGCTCCCACTCGCCGCCCTCGGTGCTGAAGTGGCGGTTGACCGCCTCGCGCAGCCCGTCCGGCTTGCCGGCGAGGTCGAGCTTCGCCTCGTTCAGCGCCACCAGCCCGGGAGAAACCGGCGCGACGCAGACCTTGCAGTAGTTCTCCCCGTAGAGCAGCGCCGCCTGCGAGTAGAAGGTGTCGCCCAGGATGTGCGTCTTGCGCTGCCCGGCCACCGTCACCAGCGTGGCGCTCTTGCCGCCGAACGCTTCCAGCACCCGCTCGGTGCCGCGGCTCAGGGCGGACACCGCCTTCTTCAGCCCGGGCGCCCGGTCGGTGGTCGCCGCGATCGGCTTCAGCTGCGCCAGGAAGCCCGCCGCGTCGCGCGTGTTGAAGGATGGCGAGTTGCCCAGCACGAAGTCCTGGGTGGTGTCGTCCTCGCTGCCGGGCAGCCGCGCGCCGGACACGCCCACCACCTTGAGCGCCATGCCGCGCGGCATCGACACGTTGTCGTCCAGCACGTCGCCGGGCGTGGTCGACAGCCGGATCACCACCGGATAGCGGCCCGGCCGGGCGAACATGCCCTGCGCCAGCTCGGGCGGCAGGTCGGGCACGGACAGGATGCCGCGCAGGAAGCCGTGGCTCTTGGCGTGCACAGAGCGCATCGCGTGGCCGGAATGCTCGAAGGTGGTCCGGCTGATCGAGAGCATGGTTTCGGCGAGCCCTGCCTCGATCGCGGCCTCGTCCGCCCGGCTGGACTCGAGGGACGGGCTGAACGGCAGGGGAGCCGCCGTCAGTGCGGCGTCCGGTGCGGGCATCTCGACCTCCACGTTCTCGACCAGCCGATAACGGACGGACGACGGCGCGGTCGAGGGGATACGAGCTTGTGAAGCCGGCCGGTCCGCAGGGCGCGGGCCGGCGCCCCCGATCCGCCGCGCTCCTGCCGCGCTACTGGGCCGGCGGGGCGGCGACCTTGGTGATGGCCGGGCTGACGGTCGGCAGC
>CALMVN010000326.1:0-6633 GCA_937873225.1 uncultured Acetobacteraceae bacterium | reverse complement strand
GCAGCGGCAGGGTGCCGTGGCCGCTGTTGCCGGTGTCGGCCGGCGGCGGCACGCCCACCGTGCTGCTGGCGTCCGGATACCAGTCCGGCACGGTGGCGCGACGGTCGTTGCGCACCGCGTTGATGTCGTTCTGGCGCAGCTGGCGATACAGGGAGCGCTGCGTCGCGTACGGGTCGAGCGCGTTCTCCTTCAGCTTCCTGAGGTCCTCGATGTGCGGCGCCACCCCGTCCACCGCCGACAGGCCGAGCGAGATGTCGTTCAGGTGGTTGACGCCGTTGAAGGTCGCATAGGTGTAGGGGTTGACCGCGGTGTCGACGCCGCGGCCGATGCCGTCGCGCACCCCGGACGGACCGAACAGCGGCAGGTAGAGATAGGGCCCGGCCGGGATGCCCCACAGCGCCAGGGTGGTGGCGCCGTCGGCGGAATGGTCCGGATAGCCGACGTGCTTGGCCACGTCGAGCACGCCGCCGATGCCGACCGTGCTGTTGATGATGAAGCGCACGAAGGTGTCGCCGGCGCGCCTGGGCTTGGTTTCCAGCACGTCGTTGGCGAACTGCGTCGGCGCGCCGAGGTTGTTCAGCACGTTGTGGATGCCGGTGCGCACCGGCTGCGGGAAGACGTAGTTGTAGCCGCGCGCCACCGGGATCAGCACATAGGTCAGCAGCCCGTCGTTGACGCTGTAGATCACCCGGTTGGTGGGCTCGAACGGGTCGTTGGTCGCCTTGTAGTCGGCCAGCGCTTCCGGGTCGCTGGCCGGCGGCCGGGTGGCGCAGCCGGCCAGAAGCAGGATGGCGGCTGCCGGGAGCAGCCCTGCTGCCTGCCTGCTCCGTCTGGTCCGGATCAACTGCCGCATCGTCTTCCCCCACCCGCCCGGTTCACCGTCGCGCGCGCATGGATAGGGGAGGGTATCGGTTCCGGAAAGAGCAGCGCCGCCACACCCCGGGAAGGAAGTGCCGTTCCTACACCCTGAACACGTAGCGTTCGCCGGGCCTGCGCTCGATGTCGGGCGGGAAGGCGGCGCGCTTCTCGTCGAAGTAGCGGCGGCGGTGGTCGCCGTGCCCGATGCCGTTGTAGGTCAGGTACAGCACGCGGCGCTGGGTGTCGGACAGGTTGGGCTTGGACGCGTGCGGCACGAAGCTGTCGAAGAAGATCACGTCCCCGGGCTCGGTCGGCACCGGCACCAGGCCGAGCTGGTCCTCGGCGAGCGGGGTCCACTCGGCGCCGAGGAGGTCGTGCGCGCGCGGCGCGGTGGCGATCTCCAGGCAGCCGTTCTCGATCGTCGCCGGGTCGATGGTGACCAGGGCGGTGACGAAGATCGGCGCGAAGCTGGTCCAGCCGGCCTGCTGGTCCTGGTGCGCCTTGAAGCCGTCGCCGCCCGGATACTTGAAGTTGATCTTGTCCTTGAACAGCACCGCCTCCTCGCCGGTCAGCACCTGGAGCCAGCGGCTCAGCGCGCCGTGCCGGGCGACCGCGTCCATCGCCGGGTGGTGGGAGCAGAAATCCTCGATCCGCTGCACCACCCGCCGTCCGGGCTCGAGCAGGCTGTCCTCGTGGTAGACCATCTGGCTGCCGGGCACCTCGGGGGCGGACGCGATCTCGCCGGTCCAGCGGATCAGCGCCTCGGTCTCGGCGGCAGAGAAGAAGCCGCGCACCACCAGGTAGCCGTCGCGACGCATTGCCAGGATCTCGTCCGGCTCCGGCAGGCGGGCCGACACGCCGGGACGTGCGGTGTCGGCCGGGCGGGTCACCGCGTTCATGCCGGCAGCCCATGGACCAGCGGGCCGTGGATCAGCGGGCCGTCGATCAGCGGCAGCAGGCGCTCGGCCTTGGCGATGTCTTCCATGAAGTCGATCTCCGTCCAGGGCAGGCCCGTGATGTCCTCGTATCCGAACACCGGCGGGCCGGATGCATCCGCGCGTATGAGGGCGCGGATGGGTTCCTCGTACTCGAGGCTGCGGTCGAGCTCGACCATGGCGCGTGTGCGCCCGGCCAGGCGGGCGGCCACCTCGGAGGAGAAGCGGAAGAAGCCGACCGATTCGCCGTGGAAGGCGTGGGCGGCCTCCGGCCGCTTGGCGAAGTCGACGATCCGGCCGCCCGCGTCGACGCAGATCTTGACCGGCTCGTCGCCCGGCTCGAGCGCGCGGTCGAGCAGCAGGACGGCGGGACGGCTGCCGTGCAGCAGCCTGTCGATCAGGCGCCGGTCATAGAGCACGTCGGCATCCATCAGCACCACCGGCCCGCCTTCCAGCACGGCGCGGCCGCGATCGAGCGACACGGCGCTGCCGTCCTGCCAGTCGGGGTTGCGTATCAGCGCGACCTGCTCGCGACGGCCGAGGCGATCGAGCTCGGCCTCGATCAGCTCCGCCCGGTAGCCGACCACCAGGCTCACCGGACCGGTTCCGGCGTCGGACAGGCAGTCCAGATGCCGTTCCAGCAGGGTCCGGCCACCGAACGGAAGCAGGATCTTGGGAAGGTCCGGAGCGGCGGGTCCCAGTCGTCGGCCGCGTCCGGCGGCCAGGATCAGGACGGCCGGATGTTCCCCGGAAGGGTCGCGGCGAGGCATCTTTTTGTGTGGCCGTTCCGGGGAAATTGATGCAGGAGATGGACGGTTACATGACACCCCGATGAGGATTGCGCAAATTGCCGAGCGGAACTGAGGCGCATCAAGAGGCCGTGGCTGCCGGTCCTGACCGCGTGAGCACGCATCCGGTCCGGGCTCCCGAGCGCCCGCTGTCCCGCCCCGCCAGGCTCCGTGCCCTGCTGTCCCGTCCGGAGCTCGCCTTCCTGATGGAGGCGCATAGCGGCCTGTCGGCCAGGATCGTCGAGGAGGCGGGGTTCGAGGGCATCTGGGGCTCCGGGCTGTCGATGTCGGCCGCCCTGGCCTTGCGCGACAACAACGAGGCCTCCTGGACCCAGGTGCTGGACCAGGTCGAGTTCATGGCCGACGCCACCTCCCTGCCGATCCTGCTGGACGGCGACACCGGCTACGGCAACTTCAACAGCGTGCGACGCCTGGTGCGAAAGCTGTGCGAGCGCGGCGTCGCCGGGGTGTGCATCGAGGACAAGCTGTTCCCCAAGACCAACTCCTTCATCGGCGAGGCGCAGCCGCTGGCCGACGTGGCCGAGTTCTGCGGCCGCATCCGCGCCGGCAAGGACAGCCAGACCGATCCCGACTTCTCCATCGTGGCGCGGGTCGAGGCGCTGATCTCCGGGCACTCCATGGACGAGGCGCTGCGTCGCGCGGAGGCCTATCACCGCGCCGGCGCCGACGCGATCCTGATCCATTCCAAGAAGCGCACCGCGCACGAGATCCTGGGCTTCATGGAGCGCTGGGGCGACCGCTGCCCGGTGGTGATCGTGCCGACCATGTACTACGGCACCCCCACCGACGCGTTCCGCAAGGCCGGCGTGTCCACGGTGATCTGGGCCAACCACCTGGTGCGTGCCTCCATCACGGCGATGCGGGCCACCGCGGCGCAGATCCACGCCGACCAGAACCTGGCCGAGGTGGAAGGGCGGGTCGCCAGCGTGAAGGACATCTTCGCGCTGATGGACAACGACGAGCTGGAGGAAGCCGGCGGACGCTACCTCCCGGTGGTGGGCGGCGCCGTTGCGGAGGCCGGGACCGGGGCGACGATCGAGGCGGCCACCGGCGCGGCCGGCGACCTGCCGGCGCCCGGCGTGCCGGTGCGCGGCATCGTGCTGGCGGCGTCGCAGGGCGAGGCGCTGGGACCGCTGACCGCGGACCGGCCGAAATGCATGGTCGACGTGCGCGGCCGGCCGCTGCTGGGCCAGCTGCTCGACACCCTGCGGCAAAGCGGCGTGCGCGACGTAGCGGTGGTGCGCGGCTACGCCAAGGACGCGATCGGGCCGGAGGTGTGGTCGCAGGGCGGGCCGGAGGGCGGCCTGACCCTGCTCGACAACGACGCCTACGCCGACACCGGCGAGGTCGCCTCCCTGCTGCGCGCCGCCGACCGGCTCGACGGCGAGACCGTGCTGGTCTACGGCGACGTGCTGTTCCGCCGCTACATCCTGGACGCGCTGATGGGGGTGGAGGCGGACATCGTCATCGCGGTGGACGCGCTGCACCAGCGGGCGGAAGGCAAGCCGGGCACGCACAATCCCTATCCCGGCGACCTGGTGCTGGCGGACAAGCCGTTTTCCGCCAGCTACCTCGACGACGCCCCGGCGATCCTGCGCAGCATCGGCGGCGTGCGGCCTGCCGACAGCATGGGCGAATGGATCGGGCTGATGCGGCTGAGCGCCAGGGGGGCCTGCCTGCTGCGCAGCGAGCTGGCGGCGATGCAGGCCGATGGCAGCGCCGCCCGGTCCGACATCCCGACCCTGCTCGGGCGGCTGGCGGCCAGGACCCCGGTCGCGGTGCACTACATCACCGGGCACTGGCTCGACGTCGACACCATGGCCGACCTGGCGGATGCCAGGAACTTCTCCTGAGCGCCGCCCGCTGAGGCCGGCAGCAGGCCGCCGAACCGGAGGATCCGTGCGACGCCCGTTCCTTTTCCTGTGCTGCCTGCCCGGGCTGGCGTCCTGCGGGGCGACGACCGCCCGCGTGGCCGGCGACACGGACGCCAGCTGCATCCACCGGCTCTACGACTACCCGGCCCGGTCGGAGCCGTTCCAGACGGCGGCCAGCACCTGCGCTCCGGGCCGCATCGTCGACCTGACCGGCGACCACTACTACCAGGTGCTCGCCACCAGCCTGAACGTGCCCTATGTCAGCCATGACCCGAAGCGCAGCGACACCATCGTGCTGACCGGCAGCCGCATCCCGCAGCCCACCGGCCAGGTGCCGCCGCCGGAGCTGTCGCTGCATTGATAACGACGGCGGGGGGGTCGATCTGCACAGGCCAGGGCGCTGCCCTGGACCCGCCAAAGGGCCGTCGCCCCTTGGAAACCCGCTATCAAGGCTGATGGGGCCTGCCGCTTGCTCGCCTGCCGGTCAAACCCTGATGCCGTCGGTATGAGCAGGTGCTGCCGGCACGGGCCGGAGGTTTCCAGCGGCCGGCATCCGGTCTAATCGACCGGGCATGATCCAGGCCCAGGACTTCCTCGACCAGGCCGCCGCGTGCGGGCTCGACTTCTACAGCGGCGTGCCGTGCTCGTTCCTCACCCCGATGATCAACCGGGTGATCGGGGCCGGTGCTGCCGGCGGCGGCCTCGACTACGTGGGTGCCGCCAGCGAGGGCGAGGCGGTGGCGATCGCCTCCGGCGCGTGGCTCGGCGGCCGCGGCGGCGTGGTGATCTGCCAGAACTCGGGCCTCGGCAACTGCGTCAACCCCCTGACCTCGCTGAACGTGCCGTTCCGCATCCCGCTGCTGCTGATCACCACCTGGCGCGGCCAGCCGGGGCTCAAGGACGAGCCGCAGCACGCGCTGATGGGACAGATCACGCAGGCGATGCTCGACCTGTGCGCGGTGAGCAACCGGCCGTTCCCGCGCACGGAGGCGGAGATCGGCCCGGCGCTGCAGGCGGCCTCCGCCCGCTTCGCCCGGGACGGGCTGCCGTTCGGGCTGGTGATGGAGCAGGACAGCGTGTCCGGCGAGGCGCTGTCGGAACCGGCCCGTCTCCCGCTTCCGCCCGGACGCTGGACCGACCTGCGCCGCCACGGCGACCGGCCGGCCCGGGCGGTGCTGCTGCAAGCCCTGCTGTCGGTGCTCCCTCCCGAGGCGGCGGTGATCGCCACCACCGGCAAGTGCGGGCGGGAACTGTTCACCCTGTCGGACCGCGAGCAGCACCTCTACATGGTCGGCGCCATGGGGGCGGCTTCCGGCCTCGGGCTCGGCGTGGCGCTGACGGTGCCAGGGCGGCCCGTGGTGGTGCTGGACGGCGACGGGGCAGCCTTGATGAAGCTGGGCACGATGGCCACGATCGGGGCGCGACAGCCGCGGCGCTTCCTCCACGTCCTGCTGGACAACGGCGTCCACGACTCCACCGGCGGACAGGCCACCGTGTCTGCTTCCGTGGATTTCGCGGCGGTGGCGCTGGCCTGCGGCTACAGGGCCGCCTGGTCGGTGGACGACCGGGACGGCTTCGAACGGGCGCTGGCATCGGCCCTGGAAGGGAACGGGCCGGTGCTGATCCATGCACGGATGGCACCGGGATCCATGACGGCGCTGGGACGGCCCACCGTGCCGCCGCACGCGGTCGCGCAACGGTTCCGCGCCTTCCTGTCCGCGGCCTGAAACGACGAACGGGACGTCCCGTCGACCGGAACGTCCCGCCTGTCATGGGATCCGGGACGACCGCCGCGGCGGTCGTCCCGGGGTTGGATCACGGGATCTCGGTGCGCGGCGGCAGGCCGGTGCCAGCCCCGCTCAGACCGGTGGTGGTGGTGCCGGTGCCGGTCATGCCGGTGGTGGTGGTGCCGGTGGTGGTGGCGCCGGCCATGCCGGTGGTGCCGGTGCTGCCCGCGGTCCAGGGCTCCGCGGTCTCGTCGTGACGGGTCCAGCCGCTGTTCTGGTACTCGGTGCGGCGGGCGGTGGTGTTGATCGCGGTCTGGCCGTCCATGATCGACTCGACGGTCGGCGCCTGCGACTCGTCGGCGCGCACGGTGACCAAGTTGCCGCCGCGACGCACCGTCTCGGCATACACGTGGGCGTCCTCGTCCGGCAC
>CALMVN010000325.1 GCA_937873225.1 uncultured Acetobacteraceae bacterium | reverse complement strand
ACAGCGCCGCCAACATATCCCTTCCATCCAGATTCAGTTGTCAAAGGAACAAAGGGCGAAGCCACAAGAGTGCCTCGGCGAGGCGGGTTCTAGGCGCCTGCCGCGCCTGTGTCAACGCAGTGACATCAACAGCCGGTTCCGGTTCGCAGGGCCAGACCCAGTACTCCCAGCCGCCCGGGCTCTCGAAACGGAAAAGCATAGGCCATTGAGTAGCCGGCGCCCAATCTGTGTATCTTTGTGCTCAGGTCATGCCGCCTCGGCAAGACGTCCGTTCAACACGAGCCCTGCCGGCCCTGCCGTGACGTGCAGGCCATCTCCATCGTGGAGCGTTCCCTCCAGGATCAGGTTGGCCAGAGGATTCTGCAGGCTACGCTGGATCACCCGCTTCAGCGGCCTGGCACCATAGATTGGGTCGTAGCCTTCGGCCGCAAGCCAATCATAAGAAGCCTGATCGAGGTGCAGCCCGATCTTGCGGTCGGCCAGCAGCCCGCGCAGCCGGCCGAGCTGGATGTCCACGATCCGCGCCATGTCTATCTTCCGCAACCGCGAAAACAGGATCACCTCATCCAGCCGGTTCAGAAATTCGGGCCGAAAATGCTCGCGTACCACCCGCATCACCTGCGCCTGCACAAGTGCGGTTGTCTCGCCCTCCGCCTGGCTCGCCAGCAAATCCGATCCAAGATTACTCGTCAACACAATGATGGTGTTGCGAAAGTCGACCGTCCGCCCCTGCCCATCGGTCAGGCGCCCGTCGTCCAGCACCTGGAGCAGGATGTTGAACACGTCCTCGTGCGCCTTCTCGACTTCGTCGAACAGGATGACCTGATAGGGCCGCCTGCGCACGGCCTCAGTTAGCATGCCTCCTTCGTCATAGCCCACGTAGCCGGGAGGTGCCCCAATCAGGCGGCTGACGGCGTGTTTCTCCATGAACTCGCTCATGTCGACCCGCAGCAATGCCCGCTCGTCGTCGAACAGGAACTCAGCCAGGGCCTTGGTCAACTCCGTCTTGCCGACGCCGGTCGGACCCAGGAACAGGAACGACCCGATCGGTCGGTTCGGATCCTGCAGCCCTGCACGGGCCCGACGGACGGCATCGGACACTGCCTTAAGCGCATCCTCCTGACCCACCACCCGGTCGCGAAGCTTGTCCTCCATGCGCAGCAGCTTGGCCCGCTCACCTTCGAGCATCCGGTCGACCGGCACCCCGGTCCAGCGCGACACCACAGAGGCGATCGCCTCCTCGGTCACTGCCTCGTTGACCAGCTGCACCCCGTCACCAGCGACCGCTTGCTTGAGCGCGATCTCGCTCTCCAGGGCCGGGATCACCCCGTACATGAGCTCCGACGCGCGACCGAGATCACCACGACGCTGCGCCACCTCCACCTCGGATCTCGCATGGTCCAGCCGCTCCTTGAGCTTCTGCGTCTCGCTTACCCGATCCTTCTCGGCACGCCAGCCGGCGGATAGAGCGTCCGAACGCTCCTGAATCTCGGCGATCTCGATCTCCAGCTTGGACAGCCGGTCCCGGCTGGCCGCGTCGTCCTCGCGCCGCAGCGCCTCGCGCTCGATCTTGAGCTGCATCAGGCGACGGTCCAGCTCGTCCAGCGCTTCCGGCTTACTGTCGACCTGCATGCGCAACCGGCTGGCAGCCTCGTCCATCAGGTCGATCGCCTTGTCCGGCAGGTAGCGGTCGGTGATGTAGCGGTTCGACAGGGTCGCGGCCGCGACGAGGGCGCCATCGGTGATGCGGATGCCGTGGTGGAGCTCGTACTTCTCCTTGATCCCGCGCAGGATGGAGATGGTGTCCGCGACGGTAGGCTCGCCGACGAAGACCGGCTGGAACCGACGCGCCAGCGCCTGGTCCTTCTCGATATACTTCCGGTACTCGTCCAGGGTGGTGGCGCCGATGCAGTGCAGGGTCCCACGTGCCAGCTCGGGCTTGAGCAGGTTCGAGGCGTCCATCGCCCCGTCCGCCCGTCCGGCTCCGACCAGGGTGTGCATCTCGTCAATGAACAGGATGATCTCGCCGGCGGCGGTCTCGATCTCCTTCAGCACGGCCTTCAGCCGCTCCTCGAACTCGCCGCGGAACTTGGCGCCGGCAACCAGCGCACCGAGGTCGAGTGCCAGCAACCGCTTGCCCTTCAGGGCCTCCGGAACGTCACCGTTGACGATGCGCAGCGCCAACCCCTCGACGATCGCCGTCTTGCCGACACCGGGTTCGCCGATCAGCACCGGGTTGTTCTTGGTCCGTCTGGCGATCACCTGAATGGTGCGACGGATCTCCTCGTCCCGACCGATGACCGGATCCAGCTTGCCCGAACGGGCCACCTCGGTGACGTCGCGAGCATACTTCTTCAGGGCGTCGAAACTCGCCTCGGCGTTCTGGCTGTCGACCTTGCGCCCCTTGCGGATGCTGGTCACCGCCTGTTCGAGCGACTGGCGCGACACGCCCGCCTGCGCCAGCGCGCGGGCCGCCGGCTGATCACTACCCGCAAGGGCCACAAGCAGGCGGTCCTGGGCGACAAAGCTGTCGCCGGCCTTCCTGGCGTCCTGCTGCGCCGTGTCGAGCAGGCGCACGAGTTCGGAGGTGGCCTGGGCGTGGCCGGCCCCCTCGCCTTGTACCTTGGGCAGACGGCCAAGCTCGGCTTCGACCGACAACCGGGCCGCCTGCGGATCGCCGCCAGCAGCACGGATCAGGCCGTTTGCAGCGCCCTCCTCGTCATCGAGGAGAGCCTTGAGCAGATGCTCCGGCGTCAAGCGCTGGTGATACTCGCGAGTCGCAATGGTCTGTGCCGCCTGCAGAAAGCCGCGCGACCGCTCGGTGAACTTTTCCAGGTCCATCGTCCTGTCCCTCTTCATCAGGCGACTGGGAAACAATCAGTCCATCCCGCGTCCCTCCGAAGGCAACGCTGAACGGACTGCGTTCTCATTGGATCTGGGATCCCGACGGTCCAACTCAAGGGCGGGCGCCCTTCCGGTTCAAAGAGAAGGTCGCGAGGCCCCGCAAACCGGGACCAGCCACGCCCTCGTCATTGTCAGCACCGGATGGGGACCGGAACCGGCGTGGCCAAGGCTGCCGCCGACCGTCCTGCAGGCAGGAGACGCTCGTCCCTCCACCTCCAGCCGTCGGCAAGACTGCCTCCCCGACCGATCAAACCGTCGTCTACCATGCCGGATGGTGATCACCCGCCTACAGCGACCCGCCGCGGCAGGTCAGCCTCCTGCTGCGATTCTTGCGTCGTGAAGCCGCACGTCTCGCCGCCTGCCAGGACCATGAGATCCAAGACAGGGTGGCGACAGAACTGCCTGACGCGCGTTCCGTCTCGTCTGACAGATCACGGATCAACCAGCACGCGCCAGGACACCCGGCAGGCTGACTCCCGCCACAACGCCAGGCGGTGAATCACGTAATCCTCCGATCATGTCCTCATTCACCTGGATCAGAACAGCCACTGAACGACTGCCGTCGCCCATGGCTCCTATCGTTTCGCGCACGACCAGGAAACCGAGCGACATCAGGTCCGACTTCAGCACCTGCGGCAGGCCGTTGCTCGAGCTTCCAACGTCGCGGAGCAAAAGCGACCAGAGCTGCTGGTTCTTAACCAGACCGCGCATGCGGGTATCTCGGCCACCGTCCTGGCCAAGAAGCCGGTTGACGAACGCAAACGCCGCAGCCTCCGTTTCCCGGGGGGACAAGGCGCTGCCCTCGGACCGGCGATATTGATGTGCACCGTAGCTCATGAGCAGACCCGTTAAGGAGGATGAGGACCAGCGGGGGCCGTGCGAACGAGCACGGCCCCGCCTAGTCGGAATCAGCCGCGGAACAAGGAGAGGATCGACTGGGACTGCGAGTTGGCGATCGACAGCGATTGGATCGCCAGCTGCTGCTTGGTCTGTAGCGAGGTGAGCTGGGCGCTGGCGGTCGACAGGTCTGCGTCGGTCAATCCGCCGACGCCCGTCGTGAGCGCGTCGCTCAGGTCGCTGGTGAAGCTCTGCATGCCGGTGATCTCCTGGCTGCTGGCACCCAGGGTGGTGCTGATGGCGTTCATCTTGTTGATCGCCCCCTGGACGGTGGTGATGGCGGCAGTGCTGGCGTCCAGCGCCGTTCCGCCATCAATGCCGGTGTTCGAGCCAGCGGCGCTGGCAACCCCAGGAGTTGCATCGGCGGCGGCAGCGGTCGAGCTTTGCACGCCTTGGCCAGTGACGTTGATCGAGCCGTCGTTCTGGATCACGGCGTTGTAGCCGTTCTGGTTCATGGCGTTCACGAGGTCACCCAGCATCGTGCTCGTGGACTGGTTTGCCGGATCGACGAGAACGGTCACGACATGGTTGGCAGTGGCGCCGGTGCTGTCCGCCGACGTGGTCTGGGTGCCGGTCGTGTCGAACTCGAACGTCGTGGTCGTGCCGTCGCCGTTCTTTAAAACGACATTGGCACCGTTACCGAAGTCGGTAGCAGCCAGGGTGGAGCTGGTCTTGATGTTGACGCCCGTCTCGGCGGCGTTGAGAACGGTCTGGTCAGTTGCGGTCGCCGTAGCACCGGCGGCGAAGCCAGCCGCGGTAAGCCCGAGGAACGAGCTCAATGTGTTCGATGCGCCGACCTGATTGCTGATCGTGATCGAGTTGCCCTGAAGGCCGGTGACGATGTTGGCCGACCCGTTGGCGGCGCCGCTGTCTGCTTGCGAGGTCAGGACGTTGACGCCGTTGAAGGTCGAGCCGCGGGCATAGGCGTTGATCTCGTTGATCGCGTTGGCGACCTGGGTCTGCATGGTCGACTGGTCGATGCCGGTGGTGCCGGCCTGGGTCACGGTCTGCTGCAGTGTCGCCAGGGTCGAGCCGATGTCCTCGGCTGCGGTGTTGGCCGTGTTGACCACCTGGGCGCCGAGTGACAGGCTGTCCGACACGGCAGCCAGGCCGGCAATGTTGCCGGTCATCGACTGCGAGATGGCGTAGATGGCAGGGTTGTCCGAGGAGGTCGAGACCTTCTTACCGGTCGACACCTCGTTCTCGGTGGTGTTCAGGGCGGTGGTCGTCGTGGACAGCGATTCCAGCGCGGCCATCGCGGCCGTGTTGGTGTTGATCGAGAGCGTCATGGTGGTCTCCTATGAGGGGAAGCCGAGCGAGAAAATCATGAGTTCGTTAAGGGAGTCTCTACGAGGTCCTTCCCGATGCCGAACCGTTCCTGGTTCTCGTCGTGGATCATTACCCGAAGCAGCTTGAGCGCCTTGTAGAAGTCGTCCTTCCTGAACGACACCTCGACCAGGCGAAGAGCATCAGCGGTGCGAGGAGGCAGTTCCGCCTGGAGCCTCGTCAGCATCTTCCGGACGTCGTCCGCCGCTGCATCACGCTCCTCCGGTGCACCAACATAGGCCGTCTGCAGACCGTAGTAGAGCTGGCGCATGACCGTTTCGGCCTCGTGAGAGGCCATGATCTGCTTTCCGAACAGGAAGCGGGCGTGGGACACCAGTTCGACGCGGCACTTGCTGCGGAACCGGATCGTGGCTCCGTTGACGACCATCATCTCACCAGGCCGCAGTTCCAGAACGAGATGAGACATGTGGCACCGTATCCTCGCGGCAACCCGATCGCAGCCGACGCAGGTTGATTGTGCTGCCGGTTGCCTTAACAACAGGTCAACGAACCGACCTACGAATCAAAGATAGGCTGCCAGGGACATGCCCTTCATGTCGGCAATCAAGGTATAGGACGCGGTCAGCTGGTTCTGGGTCGCGGTGATCTCGGTCGACAGCGTGGCCGGGTCGCTGCCCTTAACCGTCGTCAGCTGGGAGGTGAGCGCGCCGGAGACGGACTCCAACATGTCGGACTGGCCGGTAAGCTGAGTCTGTGTCTGGCCGAGATCAGCGACCGTGTCGTTCAGGCTGCTGTTGATGGAGCCGACCTGGGTCGCGGTATCGCTAACCAGCGTCGAGAAGCCCGTACTCGCCGCATCGGCCTGATCTAGGCTGCCGACGACGGCCAGGGCACGCATCAGGTCACGGATCGGGGAGCCGGTGGAGGTGGCGGTGGGCGTGGTGCCCTCCGTCGCCACGAACCCGACCGCGACCTGGTCCTGGTCTCCGACTGCCACGCTGTGCACCAGGCTTGTGGCAGCAGGTCCGTCGACGCTGAAGGCCGGCGAGAAGACCGACTGCGTGGCGGTGTTGTCGGAAGCGGCAGCGACGGTCGCGGCTTCGACCGATGCCGCACCGGTCGTCGCGACGGAGGCGACGCTGGCCGAGATGGTCTGGAAGAACGGACTGCTGGTGATATTCGACGGGTCGGTCACCGGCGCCGTGTCCGACGCATTCCCTCCGAACACGTACTGTGAGCCGTCCTTGGTGTTCAGCAGCGAGCCCAACTCGTTCAGAGAGGCTCGCGCCTCGGCTGCCGCGGCCGAGACGTTGGTGGCGCTCTGGTCGCCCTGCAGGCTGGTCAGCGACGTCTGCAGCGCGGTGGCAATTCCGGTGATGCTCGACATCGCCGTCTGGCTGATCGACAGGGTATTCTGGGCCGAGGTGACGTTCTGCTGCCAGGCGGCAACCGCGGTGATCTGGGGCTGCAGGTCCAGCGCCTGGTAACGCTGGTCGCCTAGGCCGGCATAACTGTCGGACAGGACGTTCGAGGAGAGCTGTGCCTGCAAGGCGGTGTACTGCGCGTTGAGCTGGTCCACCGCGCTGGTGAGCGGCAGCATCGTCGAGACGGGGGCGCCGGTGGCGCTCTGGATGGTCATGGCGGCGTTCAGCTGATGGCGTCGATGAGGGAGGTGAACATGGTCTGGACGGCGGTGACGACCTTGGCGTTGGCCTCGTAGGCGTTCTGCAGCGACACGATCGAGGCCATCTGGTCGTCCACCGACACGCCGGAGACGGAGGCGACCTGGGTGGTCAGCGTGGTCTGGATCGCGGTCTCGTCGCTCAGGCTGCTGCTTGCCTGGCTGATCGTCGAGGCCTGGGAGCTGACGACGGTGGAGGCGAGGGAGGCGAGATCGGTTGAACCGGAATAGGGCGCCGTGAGCGTGCCGGTCACCCCCAATCCTGTCGTGGAGGCGGATGGCTGCGTCACGCCGTCCTGGACGTTCGACCCGAGCGCGTAGTTGAGCAGGCGGTCGATCAGGGTGGTGTCGCCTGTATTTCCGGCCGTGTTGACAGTGAAGCTGGATGCGCCGGTCGCGCTGCCGACGACGTCGTGACTTCCATCCCGAATGATGCCTGGATCGGCCGTCACCGCCGGATTGACCTGGATCACGTTGGAGAAGCCGAGCTGTCCGTTGGGCGAGGCCTCTGTAGCGCCGGAGCCTGGCAGGTTGCCGCTGCCGTCGGTGAAAAGGGTCAAGCCCTGCGCATCGAAGCGGGAGGCCATGGTCTGGGAGAAGGAGTCCAGCTCGGCCTGCATGGTCGGCAGCACCTGGTCCCGAAGGCTGATGTTGGCGCCGAGGGTGCCGCCGGTCAGGCTGGTGGTGACGTCGCGGCCGTTCAGGGTGATCGCCGGGATCGAGCCGGGATAGGCGTCAGAGACGCCCACGGTTGCATTCGCGGTGGAAAGCGGTCCGGAAGAGACGTGGGTTGGTAGGGATAAGCCGTTCGCGGTGGTGACCAGCATGTCGCCGGCGGAGGTTGGGGTGAACTGCACGGACAGCACGTTCGACAGGGACGTCATCACGGCAGATCGTTGATCCTCCAGGTCGGCCGTGCTGATACCGGTTATGCGGCCCTGCTCGATCTGGTTCGACAGCGAGCCGATCAAGGCAAGGCTGGAGTTGACGGTTCCGACCTCATCGACGATGGATTCCTGCGCCGCCTGCCTCGCGGTCTGATAGCTCCCGGCCGTGGTCTGGATGGTCGAGGCCAAGGTGCCTGCGGCGGTCACGACGGCCTGCTGGCTTGCGGAGCTGCTCGGATCGGCGTCCAGCGTGATCAGGCTCGACTGGAGATTGCCCACCTGGTCCGGGATCGTGTCGCTGCTGCCGGAGTCCGAGCTGGTCGAGCCCTGGAGCGCGGAGATGGTGGCCAGCCCGTTGCTGGTCGTGGTCAGGCCGGAGACGGTGGCGTTCTGGCTGTAGAGGCTGTTCTCAAGGGCCGTGTTGATCGTCCGCGTGGTCAGCCCGACGACGACGCCGCTCGCCTGCCCGTCCGCGGTCCGGGACGAGATCGACGACTGCTCCACCGCGTAGCCGGCGGTGTTGGCATTGGCCACGTTCTGCGAGGCGACGGCCATCTCCGCCTGGAGGGCGGTAAGGCCACTGTTCGCGATGGACAGGGATGCGTCGAGTCCCATCTGGATCTCCTGGTCGCGGCAGCGTCGATCCTTCTCGCAACCCGGCCATGATGAACGTGAGTGCTTAACGAGCCGTTAAGCCTCACTGCTTCATGGCCAGGACGGTCTGGAGCATCTCGTTCGCGGTGGTCACCACCTTGGCGTTGGCGCCATAGGCGTTCTGGGCGGTGATCAGCTTGGTAAGGTCGGAGTCGAGGTTGGTGGTGGAGCTCTCGACCGAGGAGGTTTCGAGGTTGCCGGCGCCGTTGGCACCGGCGAGGTTGTTCGTGGCTGCTCCCGATGCAGACGTCGCGGTATAGGCCTCGCCGTCCTGGGACGACAGGCCGTTCGCGTCCGCGAAGGTCGCCAGCGGCACCTTGCCCACCAGCTGCGTCTTGTTGTTGTCGAACGTGGCCATGATGCTGCCATCCGAGGTCATGGTGATCCCGGTGTAGTTGCCGCTGGTCACGCTGTCGGTGCTGATGGTCGCGCTGGAGCCGGTGCCGTTGACGTCGGTGGCCATCGTGGTGCCGGACGACGAACCGATGGTCCCGAGGTCGACGGTCATCGTCTGCGAGGTGCCGTCAAGGGTGGTCGGAATGCTGAAGCTGGCCGTCGAGTCGGTGGTGGTGTTTGCAGCACCATAGGTCGCAGGCGTCGATCCGACATTCGTCTGCTGGGCTACCGACGCGATCTGTCCAGCCGCGTTGAACGTCACCTGGGCGCTCCCGCTGGGAGTGCTCGCGCCGTCAACGGTGGCCGAAACGTTCCAGGCGTTGCTCGCCTGCGAATAGGACCAGTTGAAGTCCACGGTGTGGGCTGCGCCGGACGCGTCGTAAATCGTCTGGCTCTGGCTGGTGGGCGTGGTCGAACCGGCGGCTGGCGTGGCGCTCGCGGCAGCCGCGGTGGCTCCGGGCAGGCTGGCAGCATAGGTGATGGTGCCGGTCTCGCTGGGCCTGAAGGCGACGTTGGCGACGTTGATCGTCTGCAACGAGCTGGTGTTGAGGTTCCCGCTGGAGTCGACCATGTAGCCCTTCAGATACTCGTTGGACGAGTTCACGAGGTAGCCTGCGCTGTTCTCGGTGAAGTCGCCGTTCCGGGTATAGTAGTCGTTGGGCTGGAAGCTTTGCGTCGTGCCCGTCGATGCCCCATTGGCTTCCGACACGTTGAAGAAGCCGTTCCCCGAGATCGCCAATGCCAGCGCGTTGGTACTCGACGTGATCGTGCCCTGTGCGTTGTTCTCGGATGCCGTCGAGGCGACAACGGTTCCCGAGATCTGTGAGGCGGTCGAGTTCAGCACGTAGTCGGAAAAGTTCGTGTCTGTCGCCTTGTAGCCGACGGTCTGGCTGTTGGCGATGTTGTTGCTGATGTCGGTGAAGGCCTGGGACTGAGCCGCAAGCCCGCTGACCGCCGTATCGAGTGCGCCGAAGATCGACATGCCTGCTCTCCTGCCGGAACACGCCGGATGCGTGTCCGGCCACGATCAGCAGGAAGCGTGCCACTCGATATTCGCCAGCTGTCCTGCAAGATCGTTCCAGGTTCGTGGTCCGGTTGATGCCGGGCGGCAGATTGTGCCGGGCAGCTCCTGCCGTCGACGTCTGGAAGCGGCAGGTGCTTCGGCAAGGGGGGCCAGGCGAGGAACTGGCCCACACCTTGCACATCAGGTCGCGGGAGGGTGTTCGATGTCGACAACAAGCATGTCTGCGGTCAACGCTGCCGCGAGTCCGGCCTGGACACAGGCGGATCCCGGTAGCCAGATTGCCGGAATCCCGTCCGACGGTTCGTTCTCGTCGCAGGTCGCAGCGATCTGGAACCAGTCCTCATCGTCTTCCGGTGCTGCCGCATCCACTTCTTCAGCGAACCTTAACGATCGTCCGGTAGCTTCCTCGGCAGCGGCCTCCCGCACGCCAGCCACGATGGAACCGGACAGCACGGCGGAGCGGGAGGCGGCGCAGGTAAAACCGCCTGCATCGAGGAGCCAGACCATGCAGCCGGCTTCGGCCCGAAACGCCCGACAGCCCGTCGGGACGCACGGCGGCGGAACGCCGGCCACCGGAACCGGAGCAGCCGACACGGTCAGTGCCGCCGGGGATGACGCGTCGACAACGGATGCGGCGCAGCCGGATGCGCGAGGCACGATCGGCCTACCCGCCAAACCACTTCATAAGCCCTTGCAGGCAACGGGCGCCCGACCGGATGACGGGACAGCCGCTCCTGCTTTGCAGCCAGGATGGCCTGCTGGAGCATCTGTGCCGCCTGCACCTCTTCACGACATCGGGCAGGAGCCGCTGAGCCGTGGTCCAGGCGGCGGGGTCGTCACGGCGTCGGACCGCAAGAGCCCGACCGACGATCCGAGGCAGCAGACGACCCCAGACGTCGCCCAGGCCGCCGGGGCCACGGTTCACCATTCTCCCGGCAACGAAGCGGCTGGCACAGGAGCGGCAGCCCAGGCGCTCGATCATCACGACTACGTGTCAGGCCGCGACATCTCCGATCGGACGCAGGCGGTCGACCTGTCGACGGCAAGCAGCACGTCGGCAGCAAACCTGTTGTCGACGCTGGAGCCAGCAGCGCCGGCAATGAACCTCGTCGATCCGTCGTCGGCCGCGACCATCGGCGCGTCCGCCGACGCCGGACCGGCAATGGCGTCTGCCTCCGCGACGCCCAAGCATACGACCGGCGCATCGGCACAGGTCGGCACCTCCCTGTTGACCCTGGCCTCGGGCGCTGACGGCTCCAGCCAGCTGGCGCTGTCGCTGCACCCGAAGGATCTGGGCGACGTCCACATCCAGCTCGCCCGTAGCGCCGACGGCGCCGTCAAGGTCGCCGTTGCCGCGACCGAGCCTGCCACCCTGCGCAGCCTGATGACCGATCAGGCACATCTGCATACCGCGCTGGATGCCGCCGCCGTGCCGAGCATCGGCCGCCATGTGAGCTTCGAGCTGGCGCCGGCTTCCACGTCGCCCGACGCCGGCACAACCTCGGATCATCAGCCGGACAATCCGAGGTCACCGGACGGCAGGGCCGCCATGGACATGTCCGGTCGGGACGAGGACGGGCGCCCCGGGGACCGTCAGCCGGGCCGCCCAGACGTACAGGATGCAGCAGCCACGCCCGGCAATGGCCTGGGCCGGTCGTCCTCATCCGTCAGGACGCTTCTGCTGCGACACGGCAGCATCAACATCACCGCCTGACCAGCAGAGGCACGCCATGAGCACGACCATCTCGTCTTCCACGGACCTCCTTTCTGCTGCGGAGGCGGCGGCCAAGAAGGCCAATACCGCCAACGCGGCAAGCAGCGCCTCGGGCGCCAGCAGCAGCACGAGCAGCGACGCGCTGTCCTCCCTGACCAGCAACTACAACCAGTTCCTGACCCTGCTGACGACGCAGCTGCAGAACCAGGACCCGACCAGTCCGATGACGTCCGATACCTTTACCAGCGAACTCGCCCAGTTCGCCGGCGTCGAGCAGCAGATCCAGACCAACACCAACCTGACCCAGCTGCTGTCGCTGAACCAGGACAACGAGGTCAGCCAGGGCACCTCGCTGGTCGGGCGGCAGGCCGTGGCGTCCTCGAGCCAGCTTCCGTTGCAGAACGGCTCGGCCGAGCTCCAGATCAACCCCACAAGCGCGGAGACGGTCGGGATCGCCATCACCAACTCCGCAGGCAGCGTCGTCAGGACGCAGACGCTGTCGCTTCCGGCCGGAACAACGGACTGGACCTGGAACGGCCAGGACGATTCCGGCAACACCCTGTCGGATGGCAGCTACAGTGCAGCCGTGGTGACGCAGGACAGCAGCGGCAACACCACCGCCGTACCGTTCAGCGTCGTCGGCACGATCACCGGCGTGTCGAAGGACGCGTCCAACGGCGTGGACGTCGACATGGGGTCCAGCATCATCGACATGAGCAGTGTTTCCTCCCTGCTCAACTCCGGCACGAGCGGCAGCAGCGCCTCACCCACATCCTGAGCAACCCGTCCAGGCATCCCGCCCGGCAGAAACTGCCGGGCGGTTAAGGTTCGGGTAACGGAAGGATGGCATCCTGCGCTGGTCGGCAACAGGCCGGCTCTCCGGGATGACGCCATGATCTGGAACCTGCCCTTCACCCCGATCGAGACGGACACGCCATGAAGGCCCTGCTGGATGGGCTGAAGGCGCTCGGGACCACCCGCCTTGCGGCGATGGGCGCGGTTGCGGTCGGCATCCTGGCCATGCTCGCGGTGCTTGTGTCGCAAGGCGGCAGCCACCCGCAGATGGCACTGCTCTACGGCGACCTCGACCTGCGCGAAGCCGGACAGATGGCCGAGCAGCTCGAGAAGGCGCACATCGCGCACGAGCTTGGGCCGCAGGACGACCGGCTGCTGGTGCCGGCGGACCAGGTCGCCGCCGCGCGGCTGCTGCTGGCCAAGAACGGCCTGCCATCGGGCGGTTCGGTGGGCTACGAGATCTTCGACCGCGGCGACAACCTCACCGCCACCCAGTTCGAGCAGACGATCAACCAGACCCGGGCGCTGGAAGGCGAGCTGTCCCGCTCGATCCGGCTGATCAGCGGCGTCCGCGCGGCGCGTGTGCACCTGGTGCTGCCGCATCGCGAACCGTTCGCGTCCGAACAGGTCGCGGCGCAGGCGAGCGTGCTGTTGTCGATGGCGGGCGCTGCCCGGATGGATCCGGAAGGCGTGCAGGCGGTGCTGAACCTGGTGGCCGCCGCCGTGCCGGGATTGAAGCCGCAGAACATCGCCATCATCGACAACCGCGGCAACGTGCTGGCCCGTGCCGGCAACCCGGTCGACGGCGGATCCGGCCAAAGCGTGGACGAGCTGCGCCAGGCGACCGAGCTGCGCCTGGCGCGCGCGGTCGAGGAGATGCTGGAGCCCTCGCTGGGTGCGGAACACGTGCGTGCCGAGGCGGCCGTGACAATGAACATCGATCAGGTGCGCGAAACCCGAGAAACCTTCGACCCCAACCAGCAGGTCCTGCGCAGCCAGCAGACCGTGTCCGACAAGAACCGCAGCAGCGACGGCCAGACCAACACGTCGGTGGGAAACAACCTGCCGAACGCCAACGCAGGCCAGGCCACCTCCGGCAGCCAGGACGACCGGCAGGAGGAAACCAACAACTACGAGATCGGCAAGACCGTGCGCACGCTGATCCAGGACCAGCCCCGTCTGGCGCGGATCAGCCTGGCCGTCATGGTGGACGGCACGACCGTCGCCAACGCCAGCGGCAAGCCCGTCTGGCAGCCACGCAGCAAGGACGAGCTGGACCGGATCGCCACCCTGGTGAAGAGCGCGATCGGCTTCGACGAGAAGCGCGGCGACACCGTCAGCGTGGTGTCCATGCCGTTCGCGGTGCACGACCTGCCGGACGCCCCGGCACCTCCTGGCCTGTTCGGGCTGCATCTGGACCGGGACGACGTGGTCCATGTCGGCCAGAACCTCCTGCTCGGCGTGTTCATGCTGCTGGCGCTGGTCTTCGTCGTCCGGCCGATGGTCAGCCGCCTGACCGATCCTCCTGCGCCTGCCGTGCCCGGCACGGCCGTCGCGGCCCTGGAAGCCGGTGCCGCCCTGCGTCCGGCACTCGCCGGGCCGGCCGGAGCCGGGACTGCCAACGTTCCCGCGCTGATTGAGGACGAGAGCATGATCAGCCTGGCCAACATCGAGGGGCGGCTGCGCGCCGCCTCCATCCGGCAGGTCGTCGATCTGGTCGGACGCCATCCCGAGGAAAGCCTGACCATCGTCCGCGGATGGCTGGCCAAGGAGACGAGTTCGTGAGCACGCAGCAGCTTCCCGGAGCGCAACGCGCTGCCATCCTGATGCTGGCGTTGGGCGAGGAGCAGTGCGCCCAGCTGTTCGCGATGATGCACGAGGAGGAGATCAAGGAGATCTCGCTCGCGATGTCACAGCTCGGCAGCATTTCGGCGAACATGGTCGAAACCCTGTGCGCGGAGTTCTCCAGCAGCATCAGCTCCGCCGGCATGCTGGTCGGCAGCTTCGACAGCACCGAGCGGCTGCTGCAGAAGTCGTTGTCGCGGGAACGCGCCGCCCAGATCATGGAGGAGATCCGCGGCCCGGCCGGTCGCACCATGTGGGACAAGCTGGGCAACGTGAACGAGGCGGTGCTCGCGAACTACCTGAAGAACGAGTATCCGCAGACCGTCGCCGTGGTGCTCGGCAAGGTCCGACCCGGACATGCTGCCCGCGTCCTGAGCCTGCTTCCGGACAGCTTCGCCATGGAAGTCATCATGCGCATGCTGCGCATGGAAAGCGTGCAGAAGGACGTGCTCGACAGCGTCGAGAAGACCCTGCGCTCGGAGTTCATGTCCAACCTCGCGCGCTCCACGCGCCGCGACAGCCACGAGCTGATCGCCGAGATCTTCAACAACCTCGACCGCCAGGTGGAGGGACGGTTCATGTCGGCACTCGAGGAGCGCAACCGGGACGCGGCGGAGCGGGTCAAGTCGCTCATGTTCACCTTCGACGACCTCGCCAGGCTGACGCCGGATGCGGTGCAGAAGCTGATGCGCTCGGTGGAGAAGGACAAGCTGCCGATCGCGCTCAAGGGCGCGTCCGAGGAGATACGCACCCTGTTCCTGGGCACCCTGTCCGAGCGTGCGGCCAAGCTGCTTCGCGAGGACATCGCGTCGCTGGGACCGGTCCGCCTGCGCGACGTCGACGAGGCGCAGTCCCAGATTCTTCTGACCGCCAAGGAGCTGGCAACCCAGGGCGAGATCGAGCTGAACGAGCGCCAGGACGAGGAAATGGTGGCCTGAGATGATGCGCAGCCATTCCCTGTCCGGCGTCCTCTACGCGGAGGATTTCGACGCACCGGAGCCGGTGGCGGCACCACGGGCCGCGCCACCAGCGCCCGTGCCTCCCGAGCCGGTGGTGATCGAGCCAACCTTCAGCCTGACCGACCTGCAGCGCGCCACCGAACGCGCCCGGCAGGAGGAGCGCATGGCGGCACGGCAGCAGGCGGAACAGGATGCAGCCGTGCTCCGGACCCAGGCGCTGGTGCAGCTCGCCGACGCCGTGGCGCAGTCACGCTCGGAAGCGGCCCGGATCGCTGCCGAGGCCGCCGACGCCACGGCGCAGACCCTTCTCGCTATGGTCGCCGCCCTGCTGCCCGCCTTTTCGGCGGCCCATGGCCAAGCCGAGGCGGCGGCACTCCTGCGCCTGCTGCTGCCAGCGATGGCCAACGAGCCGCGCCTGACGGTGCGGGCGCATCCGACGCTGGTCGCCAGCCTGCGGCAGGAAACAAGGACCCTTCTGGAAGCCGGCAACACCGTTGTAGAGTGGATCGACTCCGAAACGATGGGTCCGGGCGACATCGTGGTGCGCTGGCAGGATGGCTCCATGATCAGGGACACGAACGCCCTCTGCGCCGAGGTGCACGCACTGCTCGTGTCCGGAACGAGAACGAACGCACGTCAGGAGACCGTTGATGCCGACTGAGATCGACCTGGCCGAGCTTACGGAAGCTCCGGTCGCCCACGAGACCGGAGCGCCGCGCACCGCGCAGGATCTGGAAGCGGTCTACGACATCCCGGTCACGGTCAGCGCGGTGCTGGGCAAGTCCACCATGCAGGTCAGCCAGCTGCTGAAGCTCGGCCGCGGCGCCGTGGTCGAGCTGGACCGCAAGCTCGGCGAGGCGATCGACATCTACGTCAACAACCGCCTGATCGCGCGCGGCGAGGTGGTGATGGTGGACGACAACCGGCTGGGGATCACCATGACGGAGATCATCAAGTCCGAGCGCGGATTCTGATCGTGCGCGTCCTGATCATCGGCTCGATGGGGGGCGAGCTCGGCAAGGCGGCGCAGATCGCGGCCTCGCGCGGGGCGCATCTCGACCAGGCCGACAACGTTCCCGCCGGCCTGGCCCGGCTGCGTCGCGACGCGCGCTGCAACCTGGTGCTGTGCGAGCTCGGCCTGCCGATCGCCGCCCTGGTCCAGGGACTCGCGCGGGAACGGATCACCCTGCCGGTGATCGCCTGCGGCCTGGAAGACGATCCGGACGCCGCGGTGCGCGCGGTACGCGACGGTGCGCAGGATTTCCTCCCCCTGCCGCCCGATCCCGAGCTGATCGCGGCGATGCTGGAAGCGGCGTCGGGCGAAAGCCACGCGCTGATCGCGCGCGACCCGATCATGCTGGCGGCCATACGCAGCGCCGAGCAGGTCGCCCGGTCCGAGGCGTCGGTGCTCATCACCGGCGAGTCCGGCACCGGCAAGGAGATCGTGGCGCGGCACATCCATCGCCGCTCGCGCCGAGCCGACGGCCCGTTCATCGCCCTGAACTGTGCGGCGATCCCGGAGCACCTGCTGGAGTCCGAGCTGTTCGGCCACGAGAAGGGCGCCTTCAGCGGCGCCATCGCCCGGCGCATCGGCCGCTTCGAGTCAGCCGAGGGCGGCACGCTGCTGCTCGACGAGATCAGCGAGATGGACGTCCGGCTGCAGGCCAAGCTGCTGCGCGCCATCCAGGAGCGCGAGATCGACCGGCTCGGCGGCCAGACCCCGGTGCGCGTCAACGTGCGCATCCTGGCCACCAGCAACCGCGACCTGCGCGCCGAGGCGGCCGCGGGCCGGTTCCGCGAGGACCTTTACTTCCGGCTGAACGTGGTCGGCCTCGAGATCCCGCCGCTGCGCCACCGGCCCGGCGACATCACGGCCATGGCCACGCACTACGTCCGTCATTACGCGCAGGTGAACGGGATCGAGCCGCCGCTCCTGTCTGACGCCTCGCTGACCCGGCTGACCCAGCACGGCTGGCGCGGCAACGTGCGCGAGCTCGAGAACCTGATGCACCGCGCCGTGCTGGTGACGGCAGGCCCGGTGATCGAGCCGGGCGACCTGGGCTTCGCGCCGGTCCAGCCTGATCCGTGCCACGCTGCTCCGACGCACGCTTTCCCGACGGGCACGGTCGGAGCCGACAGCCCTTCCGGACATGGCATCTCCGCGCTGGTTGGCCGACGCATGGAGGAAGTCGAGCAGGCCCTGATCCTGGAAACGCTGTCCAGCACCGCAGGCAACCGCACCCACGCCGCGACCATCCTTGGCATCTCCATCCGCGCCCTGCGCAACAAGCTGCGCGACTATGCCAGCCAGGGCGTGCCGGTGCCGCCGCCCATGGCCGGCGTGGCGGCCTGACGCATGAGCGACGCGATCGCCACCGCCGAGACCGCCAAGGGCGGCGGTTCCTTCACCATGCCGAAGCTGAGCCTGCCGGGCGGACGGTGGCGCGGCTACATGCCGGGCACCGATGTCGGCTTGGCGCTGGCGGTGGTGGCCCTGCTGTCGGTGCTGATCCTGCCTCTGCCGACGATGGTGCTCGACCTGGGACTTGCCCTGTCGGTGACAGCCTCGGTGCTGGTGCTGATGGTGGCGCTGTTCCTCCGCCGGCCGCTGGACTTTACCAGCTTTCCTACCCTGCTGCTGCTAACCACCCTGCTCCGGCTGGCGCTCGAAGTCGCGACCACGCGGCTGATCCTGAGCCACGGCAACGAGGGGCCGCTCGCCGCCGGCCATGTCGTCGCCGCGTTCGGCGGCTTCCTGATGGGTGGCGACGTGGTGATCGGCCTGATCCTGTTCACCATCCTGCTGGTGGTGAACTTCATGGTCATCACCAAGGGTTCCGGACGCATCGCCGAGGTCGCCGCACGCTTCAGCCTCGATGCCATGCCGGGCAAGCAGATGGCGATCGACGCCGAGCTGTCCGCCGGCGCCATCACCGACAAGGTCGCCCGGGTGCGCAGGCGGGAGCTCGAGGAGGAAAGCGGCTTCTACGGCGCCATGGACGGTGCGGCGAAGTTCGTGCGCGGCGACGCGATCGCCTCCCTGCTGATCACCGTCATCAACATCATCGGCGGCCTCGCGATCGGGCTCGGCCGGCACGGCATGGCGTTCAGCGATGCCGCCTCGACCTTCACCACCCTGACCGTCGGCGACGGCCTGGTGTCGCAGATCCCGGCCCTGCTGGTGTCGACCGCGTCCGGCATCGTCGTGACCAAAGGCGGCACCGAGGGGGCAGCAGACGTGGCGCTGGTGCGCCAGCTCGGCGGTAACCCGAAGCCGATGGCGATGGCGGCCGGCGCCGCGGCGGTGCTGGCGCTCATGCCCGGCCTGCCGGCGCTGCCGTTCCTGGCGCTCGGCGGCTTGGCCGGTGCCGCCGCCTGGATGCGGCACCGTACCCCGGTCCGTGTCGAGACCCAGGACGAGGCGGCTACGGTTGTCTCCACCGCCCCGGCGGAGCCGCCGATCGCCGAGGCAATGCGGATCGACATGATCCGGCTCGAACTCGGCTACGGGCTGCTGCCGCTGGCCGGCGGCGACCAGCCTAAGCTGACCGAGCAGATCAAGGCGCTGCGCCGCACGATCGCCAGCGAGATGGGCTTCGTGCTGCCGCCGGTGCGGATCCAGGACAACATGCAGCTGGGCTCGGACGGCTACTCGATCCGGATCAAGGAGATCGAGGCCGGCAAGGGCGAGCTCAGGCCGACCCGGTTCCTGGTCATGGACCCGCGCGGCGGCGTGCCGGACCTGCCGGGCGAGAAGACCACCGAGCCGGCCTTCGGCTTGGCCGCACTCTGGATCGATGCCGCGCAGCGCGAGGAGGCGATGTTCCGCGGCTGCACCGTGGTCGACCCGGTCAGCGTGCTGACCACGCACCTGACCGAGACGGTGCGCGAAACCATGGCCGAGCTGCTGTCCTATTCCGAGACCCAGAAGCTGCTCGACGAGTTGCCACGCGAGCAGCAGAAGCTGGTCGCCGACCTGATCCCGTCGCAGATCTCGATGGGTGCGGTACAGCGCGTGCTCCAGGCGCTGCTGTCGGAGCGGATCTCGATCCGCGACCTGCCCACCATTCTGGAAGGCATCCAGGAAGCCTGCGGCACGGGGATGCGGGCGATCCCCCTGGTCGTGGCCCACGTGCGGACCAGGCTGGCGCGCCAGATCAGCGACGCGCTGGTCGGCCAGGCCGGCTACATCCCGCTGATTCCGCTGTCGCCACAGTGGGAGGAAGCCTTCCTGGAAAGCCTGGTCGGGCCACCTGAGGATCGCCAGCTCGCCATGGCGCCGAGCAGGCTGAACGAGTTCATCGGCCGGCTGCGCACCGCGCTCGACGCCGCCGCCGCAACCGGCGAGTCGCCCGTTGTCCTCACCAGCAGCGGCATCCGTGCGCCGGTCCGCGCCATTGTCGAGCGTCTGCGCCCGGCGACCCCGGTGCTGGCGCAGTCCGAGATCTTCCCGCGCGCGCGCATCCGCACGATCGGCAACGTATGACCGTCCTGCCTCGACCGAGCGTTCCTGACGGAGGACAAGCGGGTGCGGATTAGGATCTTCCGTGCCGCGAGTCTGACCGACGCCATGGCGCAGGTGCGTGACGAGCTCGGCCTCGACGCGCTGATCCTGGGAACCGAGACCCGGGCCGGACTAGTCGAAGTGACCGCAGCGCTGGAAACGGAGGACGAGCCCGAACCGGCAGTGCGGTTCGAGCCCCTACCCGATCTTGCGCTGCCGGATCTGCCGGCTGCTCCGTTTCCAGCGCCACAGGCACAGAGGCCGCTGCTCCGGCACAACCTGCCGCCGACCCTGCTTTCGGCGCTGGAAGACGGACCGCTGGAGGCCGCGTGCAGCCGGCTGTTCCGGTTCAGCCGGCTTCCGCTCGACGCGGACGGCGCGCCGCTCCTGCTGATCGGTCCGCCAGGCGGCGGCAAGACGTTGACCGTAGCCAAGCTTGCAACCAGGCTGGTGATGGAGGGTCACCGTCCGCTGGTGATCACCGCGGACGAGCAGCGCGCCGGTGCCATTGAGCAGCTCGCCGCCTTCACCCGGCTGCTCGGACTGACCCTGATTGCTGCCGGACGGCCGGACATGCTCGCTCGTGCGCTCGGCCGACGCGAGGCGCTTTCCCCCGTGCTGATCGACGCGCCCGGGCTCGATCTGCTGGATCCGGCACAGGACGCGTTGCAGGCCGAACTGATCGCCGCCTCCGGCGCCTGCGCCGCGCTTGTCCTGCCCGCAGGCCTGGATCCGGCCGAGGCGGAGGACATCGCGGAAGCGCATGCCCTGCACGGCGTGCAGCTCCTGGTTCCGACGCGCCTCGACCGCGCGGCCCGGCTCGGCGGGGTGCTCGCCGCCTGCCACGGCGGCGGTCTCGCCCTCACCGAGGCCGGCATCGGCACCGACGTGGCGGACGGCCTGGCGCGGCTGACCCCGGTCACACTCGCTGCCCGGCTGGTCGCGCTCGTCCCGCCGCGCAAGGAGGTCCCGGCCGCCTCGCCGTCCCAGCTGCCACTACCGGTTCCGGCGCGAGCCGGGATCCAAGCCCAGCCTGCCGCGACGAGGCATGGCGCCTTGTCCCTGCACATCGCAGCCCAGGCAGGCGTCCACCGCCTCCCTTTCAGGAAGACGAACCCATGACTGCCATGCTGCAGCTGCCGGCATCCGCTCCGATGCACGGTGATGACACGGCTTTTCGAAACGGACACGGGGCTCGCCTGGTTGCGGTCGCATCGGGCAAAGGGGGCGTGGGCAAAACCTGGCTGTCGATCACGTTGGCCCAGAGCCTGGCCGCACGAGGGCGCAACGTGCTCCTGGTTGATGGCGACCTGGGTCTGGCCAACGTCGACATCCAGCTCGGCCTCACCCCGCGGCACGACCTCGCTGCCGTGCTGTCCGGACGGCGTGGGCTTTCCGACGTGATCATCCGTCACGCAACACAGGAGTTGCCTGCCGCCGCATTCGACATCCTCCCGGGACGGTCCGGGGCGTCGTCCATGGCAACGCTGGAGATCGGAGTGCTGGCTCAACTGTTGCGTGCGATCCGGCAGCTCGGCAGCTACGACACGGTCCTGCTTGATCTTGGCGCCGGGATCGATCCGACCATGCGTTTCATGGCCGCCTCGGCCGACACGCTGCTGGTCGTCTCGACAGACGAGCCGACCGCGCTGGCGGACGCCTATGCGGTGCTGAAGCTGCAGGCGCGCGACCGCCAGGCGCGAAGCGAGGGCGGTTCCGGCCTTCCGGTCGAGGCTCTTGCGGATGTCCGCCTGGTCATCAATCAATCGAGCAGCCTGGCGAGCGGTCGTCGTACCTACGATGTTCTCGCTCGCGCCTGCGGCACCTTTCTTGGGCAGACGCCGAGCCTGGCCGGCATCATCCGCCGCGACGGCAGGGTTGGCGACGCCATCCGGCGGCAGACGACGCTGCTGACGCGTCACCCGAACGCGCCTGCCGCGGAGGACGTCGCACGCATCGCGGCAAACCTCGCCTGCTGAGCCATCCCGGTTCCGCCGTGGAACGGTGCCCAGGCCTTGCCGAGGTGCTCTCGTTCCGCAAACGTGCAACTCGTAGCCTTGGGCTGCGATCACTCCGAATGATGACCAGCTCGAACAGCCACGACAGGAGGAACCCGAACACGGCGTCGTCGCTGTTCGACACTTGGCTGCAAACGCGCCTGCAGCGCCTATACGACGAGGCGCTCGACGAGGCAGTTCCGGATGACCTGCTTCAACTGCTTCCCGAAGCCGGGAAACGCTGCGATCATTGAGGCCATGATGGCTGTGCCACAGGAAGGTCCGGAGGATCACATGCGCATCAGCGTGATCCAGATGGCTCCCGGGTCAGACAAGGCCGAGAACATCACTCAGGCTGCCCGGCTGATCGAGGCCTGTGTCGCCGCAGACGATCCCGATCTGGTGATGTTGCCGGAGATGTGGACCTGCCTCGGCGGGAACAGGCACGACAAGTCATCTGCGGCCGAAGCGGTCCCGCTTCCCGGATCCGACGCAGAAGGCGGTCCGGCATTCCGGTTCCTGCGCGACTGTGCTCGTCGTCATCGCGTTCACGTCCATGGCGGCTCGATCGGCGAACAGGGCGGTGACAAGCTGCTCAACACCAGCCTCCTGTTCACACCGGACGGAAGCCTGATCGCGCGCTACAGCAAGATGCACCTGTTCGACATCACCACACCGGGCGGCGTCGGCTATCGGGAAAGCGACGTGTATCGACCGGGCGATGCTGTCGTATCGATCGAGGTGAGCGGCCGCTTCGGGAGGTTCCGGCTTGGCCTAGCGATCTGCTACGATATCCGGTTCGGCGAGCTGTTCCATCGCCTACGTCGCGAGGGTGCCGAGGTGATGCTGTTGCCTGCGGCGTTCACTGCCGAAACCGGGGAAGCTCATTGGGAAACCCTGATCCGAGCTCGCGCCATCGATACCCAATGCTGGTTCGCCGCGGCGGCGACAACCGGGCAACATCGGGATGCGGACGGCCATAGCCGGCTCACCCATGGGCATTCGATGATCGTGGATCCCTGGGGAACGGTTGTGGCGCAAGCTTCCGTCGGTCAGGGGTGGGCCACCAGCCGGATCAACCGGGCTGCGATGACACGAATCCGCACCAGCATGCCGGTCATGGAACATCGGCGGCTGTCTTGAGCCAGGCCGCCAAGCCGGATGCTGGACTCTGGCGCCCCGTCGTCGCGCCTACCCGGCTCGCCTTTGTCGGGGCGCGCAACGAGCTGTCCCAGCAGAGCCTTCGCCGCTTCGTGTCCCGCTACGGCAACCTGCCGATCACGGAGGCGGAGGTGGTGGTCTGCCTGGGCGGCGACGGCTTCATGCTGGAAACGCTGCACGCGGTCCTGCTCAGCCAGACCCCCGTCTACGGGATCAATTGCGGGTCGGTCGGGTTCCTGATGAACCCGCTGATTGAAGACGACCTGCCTCAACACCTGATGCGCACCCAGGCGGCGGTGCTGCATCCGTTGCGCATGCATGCGGTCACCCAGGCAGGACTGGTGGAGGAGGCGCTCGCATTGAACGACGTCTTCCTGTTCCGGCAGACGCGTCAGGCGGCGAAGATCCAGGTCATGGTCGACGGCCGGATCCGCCTACCCGAGCTGGTCTGCGACGGCATCCTGGTGTCCACGCCGGCTGGATCAACCGCCTACAACCTGTCGGCCCATGGGCCGATCGTTCCTCTTTCTGCCGATCTGCTGCCGCTCACGCCGATCAGCGCGTTTCGGCCAAGGCGGTGGCGTGGTGCCTTGCTGCCGAGTTCGGCAGACGTGGAGTTCAAGATCCTGGAAGGCGACAAGCGTCCGGTGGCGGCGGTGGCCGATTTCACCGAGGTTCGCGATGTCGTGTCGGTCGCTGTCAGCGAGGATCGGAGCATCGGCACCACCGTCCTGTTCGATCCCGACCAGAGCCTTTCGGAACGCATCATCGTGGAGCAGTTCACGGTCTAGGACGGGTGCCCGCGGCCGTCCGGTGCGGCAGAATGGCTGCTGCCGCACCTCCCAATCCGTTGGGCGTTCTAGGCTGCGGACAGCACGGTCCTGGGCTGCGGCAGAAGCGGAGCCGACACCGCCACCGGTGCCACGTCGTCGCGGAGCATGTAGCCGCGCCCCCAGATGGTGCCGATCAGGTTGCCGGCACCGGCCAGCTGCAGCTTCTTGCGGAGCTTGCAGATGAAAACGTCGATGATCTTCATCTCGGGCTCGTCCATGCCGCCATAGAGGTGGTTGAGAAAGGCATCCTTCGTCAGGACGATGCCCTTGCGCAGCACCAGCAGCTCCAGGATGGAATATTCCTTGCCCGTGAGGTGCACCGGTCGCTCGTCCACCGTGACCTCGCGGCTGTCCAGGTTGAGGCGGAGGTTGGCGATCTGCAACACCGGCGCCGCGTAACCCTTGCTGCGACGCAGGATTGCCTGGATCCGGGCGACCAGTTCGGTCTGGTCGAACGGCTTGCTCACCACGTCGTCGGCGCCCGCCGCGAAGGCGCGGATGCGGACCGAGGCCTGCGTGCTGGCCGACAGCACCAGGGCAGGAACCGGATGCCGCGCATGACGCATGCGGCGCACCAGATCGCTGCCTTCCATGTCCGGCAGCTCGATGTCCAGGACCGCCAGATCGTAGTCGTAGTGACGGAGCATCTCGAGCGCCTCTTCGCCCATCTCCGTGTGGTCGACCATGAAGCCGGCATTTTGCAGGATGCGGGTCAGGCCCTGCGCGGCTGTGATGTCACCTTCAACGAGAAGAACCCTCATGACCACTACTCCAGGTTTTGCTGAAGCTTTTCTACTACCTATGCGTGTCCCTTCCAAGCCTTTAATGGTCGTTTATCGAAATAAATTCGCCATGCACGTCTCCTTAATGATTGCGTGCTGAGATCCACCCGTTCCGTCGCCTTTTGGGGACGGGGATGGCTGTGGAAGCGGGCCGGCATGACCAATCTTGCGCATCGTCTCAGAAATCTGCGGGACAGCCTCGCTGCCGTGCCTCCGGCTCGCCTTTGCGGTCGTGTCGCGGGCATCTCCGGGCTGGCCGTGGAACTGGCTGGGCTGGAGAACCACGTTGCCATCGGTGACCGGATCAACCTGCAACCACGCGGGGGCCAGGTCATCCCGGCTGAGATCGTCGGGTTTCGACGCGGTCGTGCCAATGCGATGGTTTATGGCGCATTGGACGGCCTCGGCCCCGGCAGCGTCGCCTCGCTCGACTTCGGCAGCGATAATGCCGCCCGGAACGGCGCCCTCGCGGTATCGGACCAGTGGCTCGGCCGGGTGATCGATCCGCTCGGGCGGCCAATGGATGGCAAGGGGCCGCTGCCGCGGGGCGCGACGCCTCGGCCGTTGCGTGCCGCTCCACCTGATGCCACCTGCCGGGCACGCCTCGGGCCGCGTCTTGATCTCGGCGTCAGGGTGTTGAATGCCTTCACCACCTGCCGCACCGGTCAGCGGCTTGGCCTGTTCGCCGGCTCCGGGGTCGGCAAGTCGACGCTGCTGTCCATGCTGGCCCGCCACACCGATTGCGACGTTGCTGTCATCTCCCTGGTCGGGGAGCGGGGACGGGAGGTGCGCGAGTTCCTGGAAGACGACCTGGGGGAAGCCGGGCTGGCGCGGTCGGTCGTGGTGGTCGCGACGTCGGACACGCCGCCGCTGATGCGTCGCGAGGCGGCCTATGCCGCGATGGCGGTTGCCGAGCACTTCCGGGACGAGGGAAAATCCGTCCTTCTGCTGATGGACAGCGTGACCCGGTTCT
This sequence comes from uncultured Acetobacteraceae bacterium, assembly GCA_937873225.1. Classification (GTDB taxonomy): domain Bacteria; phylum Pseudomonadota; class Alphaproteobacteria; order Acetobacterales; family Acetobacteraceae; genus Lichenicola. The sequence goes on along the minus strand of CALMVN010000325.1, from coordinate 6,203 downwards.
GCCTGGCGCTGCGCGAGATCGGCTTGTCGGCCGGGGAACCGCCAGCTACCCGGGGCTACCCGCCAAGCGTGTTCGCCGAACTGCCGCGCCTGTTGGAGCGGGCAGGTCCTGGTCCACTGCTACCCGATCGGCCGGCTGGCCAGATTACGGCCCTGTTCACCGTTCTGGTGGAGGGCGACGACCATAACGAGCCGGTTGCCGATGCGGTACGCGGCATCCTCGACGGACACGTGATCATGGACCGGCGAATCGGCGAGACCGGCCGCTATCCAGCCGTCGACGTCCTGCGCTCGTTGTCGCGTTCGGTCCCGGGCTGCAACGACCCTGACCAGAACGCCATGACCCGCCGCGCCAGATCGCTGCTTGCCCTTCACGCGGACATGGCAGACATGGTCCGGCTTGGTGCCTACAAGGCCGGCAGCGATCCGGCGGTGGACGAGGCGGTCGCGCTGGTGCCACGGATAGAGGCCATGCTTCGACAAGGCCGCGAGGAGCATACGTCCATTGATGACAGCTTCGCAGCCTTGGCCAGGGCGATGGCCGGGAGCGCTCGATGAAGCGTGATCCGCTTCGCACGATGCTGCGGGTGCGCCAGTCCACCCTGGACGAGGCACGGAAGGCGGTCGCCGATGCCTATCGGCTGGAACGCGATGCGTCCGACCGCACCGAGGCGGCGTCGGCCGCTCTGGAGCAGGAAATGCGGACGGCAATGAGTCTGGCCGGCGGCGATGAAGCGGTTGAGACCTTTGCTCGCTGGTTGCCGGTGGGACGGAGGGCTCTCAAGCAGGCTCATGACGCACAGCGGGAAGCCACGGCGACGCTCGACCAGGCGCGGGCGGTCCTGGCGCTCGCCCGTTCCGGCGTCAGGACCGTCGAGTCGCTGATCGAGCAGCGTCATGCGGAACAGCAACTGGAAGACAACCGCCGGGACCAGCGCGTCCTGGACGAAGCTGGCAACCGGAAGCCAGAGAAAAACGGATGAAGCTCGATCGGGGTCCTGGTGGTCCGCGTCGTCCCGGTGGGATCAACGACGACGCACAAGCTTGCGCACCGCTCCCCACGCCGTCCGACCGGCGAAGCGACCGGCCGGACCGGCGACCGCGGTGGTGACCGCCGCCATCGCCAAGGTGCTCCGCAACTCGGAGATCGAACGGTCACGGGTGATACGGGCCTCCACTTCGATCGGATCCGGCAGCTTTCCCCGTCCAAGCAGAACAAGGATGACGGCCACGAGGATGTCGAAACCCAGCACGATGACGGACGCCCAGACCTTGCCGGTGTTCCACGGGCCGTCACAGAGCGTCCAAAGAACGACGTGCGCCGCCACGAGCGCAAAAAAACCGAACAGGCCAGCGACGATTAGAAAGACGACCTGCCGACCGATCCGCAAGGCTTGACGGCGCAGGCGCAAGGCTTCCGCCGTGGCAGCGATCCTGGCAAGATCCACGGCCTTCATGAGCTTGTCCTCATCGTGCAATTCGGCCGATCAGGTATCCGACCGCAGCAGCGATGCCGATGGCGATGATCGGTTGTTCCCGGACCTGCGCCGAGACCGTCTCGACCTGTGCCGTGGTCATGTCACGTGCGCTGTGGACGGCGGTCTCCGCCTTTCCGGCTGCGTCGGTCAGTGCCGGCGTCACACGCTCATTGAGCAGCTGCTCCACCTGGGCGCGGAGGCTCTGGATCTGGTCCTGGGTATCGCTGGCGACATCCTTTGCCTTGTCGGTAACCGTCTTGGAGAAACCCATGGCCGCACCCCATCTCAACAGGGCTGACGAACGTCGCCTGGGCCGCCAAGTTGCATCGGCCGAATGAACCGCGCCGGAAACGGAAGCGTTCCGCGCTTGTCGCTGGTCCGGCTCCATGCGGACGATCCCGGCCGTCCGGGCGGCACCCTGAAAGGTGTATCGCTCGACCTGCTGCCCGGGCGATGTCTCGCCCTGTTGGGCGACCAGCAAGCCGGCGGTTCGCTGCTCCTCGACGTGGTGGCGGGCCACCACCGGAGCGGCAGCGGGCAGGTGCTGCTCGATGGCATCGCCGTCGACGAACAACCGCCGGCCAGGCGAAGGTTCGGTGCCGTGTCCCTGCGTGACCCGCTGTTCCCCCACCTGAGCGTGAGCGGCAACGTGTCGTTCCCATTGCGGGCACAAGGGTTGACGGCAGCGGAGCGGCAGCGTCGGGTCGGCGAGACGCTGGCGCTGCTCGGGCTCGAGGCGTCGGCGCAACAGCGGCCCGATTCGCTCGATGCCGCCGCCCGCACCCGTACCGCGCTTGCCCGTGCCCTGGCGTTCGACCCGAAGCTGATCCTGCTGGACCATCCGTTCGCGGTGCTGGAGCCTGCGCCGCGCCAGCTGCTGCAGCGGACGTTGCGCCGACTGGTTCGGGCGCGCGGCCTGACGGTCCTGCTGACCACCGCCGACCGGGACGAGGCGCTGCTGCTCGGCGACGAGATCGGCATCCTCCAGGGCGGCCGTCTGCACCAGGTCGGCACCGTCCAGGTCCTGCTCGATCGGCCAGCCGATCCGGTGGTGGCCTACCGGCTGGGTGACGCCAACCTGCTGACCGGACGGGTCGTGCGCCTGGACGACGAGATCGCGTCGGTGCGGTTGAGCTGCGGGCACGAGATGGAGGCGGAACCGGGTGAAGCCCTGGAGGAAGGGATGCTCTGCGTGCTGTGCGTCCGCCCGGACCGGATCGCCACCGCCTTCATCCAGCGGCAGGGGCTCGAGACCGGCAGCGACTCGGTGCCGGCGACACTGCTGGACGCGGTGCACATGGTCGATCATCTCCGGCTGCGCTTCCGGCTGGCCGACGGCAGCGAGCTGCTGGTCAGGCGACCACCGGCGGCATCGACGGCGGAGCTGCGTCCGGACCGCCCGGCGCTGCTGGCGTGGCAGCCGCATCATGCGCGCGTGTTTGCCGCCCTCCCGTAGTGGCAGACGGCGGCTGTTTCCAGCGCGGAACATGCTCCGGGTTGACCTTCCCGTTCTTCTGTCGGCCTTTGGCGCGACCACCACCGACGAGCCGGTCGCCATCGCCAAGCCCGTTCAACCACGGACCGACGCATTCCCGACGCAGGACGTGGATCCGCGTACAGGTCGTATCCGATCTCGGCCCTGGACGCTCTTGTGCGGCGGGTTGTGTGTCTTCCTTGCACCCGCAGCCCTCGGTGCCGGGGACCGGACAAAGGAGCCGCCGGCAAGGCCCCTCGTGGTCGCGACCCTGGGCGGACCGGCGCAGGACGCAATGGTGCAGGCGTTCTTCTCGCCGTTCACCGAGCAGACCAGAATCGCCATCCGCTCCGTCACCTGGAACGGGCTCCTGGCCACGCTGCAGGACCGGGTCCGGACAGGGGTCGCACCGGAGCAGTCGCTTGTGCTGATGGACAACGCGTCGGTGCTGGTCGCCTGCCGGCAGGGGCTGCTGCTGCCGATCGATCCCGGGCTGGTGCCGGACCTGATCCAGAACGGCCACGAGCGGCTGGACGGGGACGCCATCAGCCGATGCGGGCTGGGCGCGTTCCGCATGAACCTGGTGCTGGCCTGGGACAGGAGCCGGATCGACAGCACACCCAGCTGGTCGGACTTCTGGGACGTGGCGCGGCGCCCGGGCAAGCGCGGCCTGTTGCGCAGCCCGCGCGGCACGATGGAGATCGCCCTGCTGGCCGACGGCGTGGCGCCGGGCGACGTTTATCGCACCCTCGACAGCGCCGCCGGACTGGACCGGGCCTTCCGCAAGCTCGACCAGCTCAAGCCTTACATCGTCTGGTGGGACACGCCGGACCAGGCAATCCATGTCATCCAGTCCGGCGACGTGCTGATGACCCTGGCGCCTGACGATGCGGTCGCTGCCGCCGATCTGGCCGGCCATCGCAATTTCGGCATCCAATGGCAGCAAAGCATCGGCACGATCCTGAGCTGGGCGATCCCCGGCCGCCCGGCGGCGATCGGCAGTGATCCCGGTCAGGCGGACGACCGGCCTGCACGTGCACGGCAACTGCTGGGCTTCATGATCGATCCGGCGCGTCAGGCGGATTTTGCCGGCCGCGATCCGAGCGTCGGCTTGGTGCAGGACGTAGTGCCACCGGACCAGGCGCTGCCGGCTGACAGTCCGGCCACATCACAGCACCGGCACGACGCGCTGCGCGAGGACGACGCCTTCTGGGCGACGCATCTCGACCCGATCAAGGCACGCTTCGACGTCTGGATCGGGAAGTGAGCTGCTCGTGCAGGCAGCCTTGAGCGGCTGGACCCTTCCCGCCGGCACCGCTACCGTCTGCCTGCTGGTATCGCTGACGCTGGGAACCACGATCGCCTGGATGGTGGCCTCGCTGCATCGCCGGTGGCGGCGCGCAGCGCGGCAGCTGGCGTTGGCCTTGCTGGTCCCCGGCGTCGCTCTGGCCTTGCGCCCGGAGTGGCTGCTTGATGCGCGCGATGCCGGTGCCAGATCCACGTCCATGGTTCTTGGCGTCCTGCCGTTGCTGGTGCTGCCGGTGCTGTCCCGGCTGGCGGGGATGCTGGACGGCCAGGTCCGGGCCGCGTCCGGCCTGGGCGCCGGTCGGATCGCGATCCTGCGCCTGGTGTGGCTCCCGCAGCTGGGACCGGCCGCGCTGCTGGGCGCGCTGCTGGCCGGCCTGCTCGACCTCGCAGCCCTGGCGCTTCGTCGTTGAGCAACGATCGGCACGTCGTTCTTTCCTAACCTCGCACGAGGACGTAACCTGTCCCGATGCGTCCGCCTGCATCGTTCTGGAAGACCAAGACCCTTGAGCAGATGACTGCTGCGGAGTGGGAGTCTCTGTGCGACGGCTGCGGCCGCTGCTGTCTGCACAAGCTGCGGACCGAGGATACGGACGAGATTCTTTATACTGACGTTGCCTGCCGGCTGCTCGACACGGACAGCTGCGCCTGCTCCGACTACCAGCACCGTCGCCGCAAGGTGCCGGACTGCGTGCAGCTGACCCCTGCCGCCCTGACGGAGATCGACTGGCTGCCGCCATCCTGCGGATATCGGCGGATCGCGGAGGGGCGCGGGCTCGCATGGTGGCATCCGCTGGTTTCGGGCCGGACCGACAGCGTGCATGAGGCCGGCATTTCCGTGCGGGGCCGCGCGATCAGCGAGCGCGTGGCCGGACCGCTCGAGCATCACGTGGTCGACTGGCCTGGACGCATCCCGCGCCGGGCACGGTCCACAGGACGGGACCCGAAGATCACGCCGCTGATCCGGCGCCGCACGGCGGTTGCTGAACCCGTCCTGCCCGTAGGACCGGTGGATCGATGACGTCCGGCTCGCTCCAAAGGCCGCTTCGCGCAGCCGCAGGAGGGAACCGCGATGCCGCACCGTCCGGACAGCAGGAGCTGCTCCGCCTTCCCGGCGGGGACATGCCCGTGCAATGGCGCCGCTGCACCCGCGCACGCAGGATCTCGCTGCGGATCGATCCGCGCTCCGGCGCCGTGGTGGTGACGCTGCCTACACGTGCCGCCCGCGCTGCCGGCTTGGCACTGTTGCGTACCCATGCCGACTGGTCTGCAGGCCGGCTTGCCGCGCTGCCGGAAATGGTCCGGCTCGACGAGGGGGCGACGGTGCTGGTTGGCGGCCGTCCCTGCATCATACGGCACCAACCCGAGGCGCGCCGCGGCGTCTGGCTCGAAGCGGACGAGATCCGGGTCAGCGGCGAGCGGGCGTTCCTGACCAGGCGGGTGACCGATTTCCTCCAGGCCGAAGCGCGCCTGCGGTTGTCGCGCCTGGTGACGCAGATCGCCATCCACGACGCGGCCGAGCCCAGCCTCCTGCCGGCCCGGCTGAGCATCAAGGACACCGCGACGCGCTGGGGCAGTTGTTCCTCGGACCAGGCGGTGATGTTCAGCTGGCGCCTGGTGATGGCGCCGCCCGAGATCCAGCACTATGTCGTTGCGCACGAGCTGGCCCATCTACGGCACCTCGACCATGGCGAAGCGTTCTGGCGCCTGGTCGGGCGGCTGACGCCGCACCGTGTCCGAGCGGAAGCATGGCTGAAGCAGAACGGTGCCGCCCTGCTTCGCACCGGCTGACCGGCTCCTCGGCATCAGGACTTGCCTGCGCGCGGCATCCGGTTGAAGCATCGCCCGCAGGCGCTTCAGCTGCCCGCCTGGCGGAATGGTAGACGCAGCGGACTTAAAATCCGCAGTCCGAAGGGCGTGCCGGTTCGAGTCCGGCGGCGGGCACCA
>CALMVN010000324.1:6854-14501 GCA_937873225.1 uncultured Acetobacteraceae bacterium | reverse complement strand
CAGAGGAGCGTCTCGTCCTGCCCGTCCTCGTTCGGATGCGAGCGCAGGTAGGCCAATACCTTGCGGTTGCCGGGGAACAGGAAGCGCTGGCTGCCGCGGCCGAACGCCCGGTGGCCCTTGCGCACCTCCAGCATCTTGCGCATCCAGTTCAGCAGCGAATGCTGGTCGGCGGACTGCGCCTCGACGTTTACCGCCTGGTAGCCGTAGATCGGGTCCATGATCGGCGGCATCACCAGGCCTGCCGGATCGGCGCGCGAGAAGCCGCCGTTGCGGTCGATCGACCATTGCATCGGCGTGCGCACGCCGTCGCGGTCGCCGAGATAGATGTTGTCGCCCATGCCGAGCTCGTCGCCGTAGTAGATCACCGGCGTGCCCGGCATCGACAGCAGCAGCCCGTTCATCAGCTCGATGCGCCTGCGGTCGTGCTGCATCAGCGGCGACAGCCGCCGGCGTATGCCGAGGTTGATCCGCGCCCGCTTGTCTGACGCGTACGTCTCCCACAGGTAGTCACGTTCCGACGACGTCACCATCTCCAGCGTCAGCTCGTCGTGGTTGCGCAGGAACACCGCCCACTGGCAGTTCTCCGGGATCGCCGGGGTCTGGCGCATGATGTCGGTGATCGGGAACCGGTCCTCGCGCGCGATCGCCATGTACATGCGCGGCATCAGCGGGAAGTGGAACGACATGTGGCACTCGTCGCCTTGCCCGAAATACACCTGCGCGTCCTCGGGCCACATGTTGGCTTCCGCCAGCAGCATGCGCCCGGGGGCATAGGAGTCGATCTCGGCACGCATCGTCTTGATGATGTCGTGCGTTTCGGGAAGGTTCTCGTTGCTGGTGCCGTCGCGCTCGATCAGGTAGGGCACGGCATCGAGCCTGAGCCCGTCCACCCCGAGGTCGAGCCAGAAGCGCATCGCCGACAGCACCTCCTCCATGACCTTCGGGTTGTCGAAGTTGAGGTCCGGCTGGTGGCTGTAGAAGCGGTGCCAGTAGTAGGCCTTCGCCTCCTCGTCCCAGGTCCAGTTCGACTTCTCGGTGTCGCAGAAGATGATGCGCGTGCCGGCGTACTTGGTGTCGGTGTCGGACCACACGTAGAAGTCGCGCTCCACCGATCCCGCCGGCGCCTTTCGCGCGCGCTGGAACCAGCTGTGCTGGTCCGAGGTGTGGTTGATGACCAGCTCGGTGATCACGCGCAGGCCGCGCTCGTGCGCCGCCACCACGAACCGGCGCAGGTCGTTCAGCGTGCCGTAGTCGGGATGCACGCCGCGGTAGTCGGAGATGTCGTAGCCGTCGTCGCGGCGCGGGCTCGGATAGAATGGCAGCATCCAGATCGCGGTGACGCCGAGGTCGACGATGTAGTCGAGCTTCTGCAGCAGCCCCTCGAAGTCGCCGACGCCATCGTTGTTGGAGTCGAAGAACGACTTGATGTGGATCTGGTAGATCACCGCGTCCTTGTACCAGAGCGCGTCCTCGATCGGCGGCAGCGTGGCTTGACTGGTCATGGCAGGCTGATGGTCCCGGGGGGAGGGTTGGTCGAGCGGAAGCATGGACAGGTGCCTCAGGAAACGGGTGCGGTGCGCCAGATCAGGTAGGGCCGATCCGGTGTCAGGGTGACGGAATGGCTGCGGCCGGACAGGGCGAAGCTGTTGCCGCCCAGGAGGTCGTCGACGCCGATCGTGCCCTGGTCGGGCAGGCCCCACTTCCACAACGGCACGTCGATCGCGGCGGTCTGGACGTGATTCGGGTCGAGGCTGATCGCCACCAGGATCGTGTTGCTGCGGTCGCGCGTCGCCTTCTCGAACACCAGCACCGCCTCGTTCGGCGTCTGCAGGAAGCCGATGCCGTGATGCGTGCGCAGCGCCGGGTTCTCCGCGCGGATCGCGTTGAGCCGGGTGATCTCCGCTACGATGTTGCCCGGCCTGTCCCACTCCCAATGGCGGATCTGGAACTTCTCGCTGTCCAGGTATTCCTCCTTGCCCGGCGCCAGCGGGGTGCCCTCGCACAGCTCGAAGCCGTTGTACACGCCCCACAGTCCCGACAGCGTGGCCGCCAGGGCGGCGCGGATCAGGAACGCGCCGCGCGTCGTGTTCTGCAGGAAGAACGGGTTGATGTCCGGCGTGTTGACGAAGAAGTGCGGCCGGAAGAAGTCGCGCGGCGCTTCCGTGGTCAGCTGCGTCAGGTACTCGGTCAGCTCGGCCTTGGTGTTGCGCCAGGTGAAGTAGGTGTAGCTCTGCGAGAATCCCACCTTGCCGAGCCGGTTCATCACCTTCGGCCGCGTGAACGCTTCGGCCAGGAACGCCGCGTCCGGATAGCGCGCGCGCACCTCGGCGATCATCCACTGCCAGAACGGGAACGGCTTGGTGTGCGGGTTGTCGACCCGGAACAGCCGGATCCCCTGCTCGCACCAGAACAGCACCACGTTCGCCAGCGCCATCCACAGCCCGGGCACGCTGCCTGCGGCATAGAAGTCGACGTTGACGATGTCCTGGTACTTCTTCGGCGGGTTCTCCGCGTAGCGGATGCTCCCGTCGGGCCGCCAGTCGAACCAGTCCTTGTGCTCGCGCAGCCAGGGATGGTCGGGTGCGCACTGGATCGCGAAGTCGAGCGCCAGCTCCAGCCCGTGCGCCTCCGCCGCCTCGCGCAGGTGCAGGAACTCCGACAGCGTGCCGAGCTGCGGGTGGATCGCGTCGTGGCCGCCCTCGGTGGTGCCCACGGCATACGGGCTGCCGACGTCCTCCGGCCCCGGGGTGAGGGTGTTGTTCGGCCCCTTGCGGTTGAGCCGGCCGATGGGATGGATCGGCGGGAAGTACAGCACGTCGAAGCCCATCGCCCGAATGCGCGGCAGGTGCCGCTCCACGTCGGCGAAGGTGCCGTGCCGGCCGGCATCGTCCGCCATCGAGCGGGGAAACACCTCGTACCAGCTGGCGAACCCGGCCCCGGTGCGTTCCGCGTCGACCGGTATTTCCGCGCTGTGCACGCCGAACGGCCGCGCATCCGCCGCCGCCATCAGCGTCGCCAGCTCCTCCGACAGCAGCGCCGTCCGTCGGGCGTCCTCGTCCGCCGCCTCCAGCGCGCCCAGCACCGCCTGGAGCCCGCCGCCGGCGCGCGCCGCGGCCTCGCGCACGTGCGCCACGCCCTCGACGATCTCCAGCGCGGTCGCCACCCCGGCCTTGTGCTTGGCGCCCAGCTCGTGGCGGTAGGTCGCCCACAGGTCCCGCCAGGCCTGCACCCGGTACCGGTGCGGACCGCGCCGTTCCAGCGGGAAGCTTGCCTGCCAGCGGTCGTTGCCGAGCAGGCGCATCGGCGTCTCGTGCCAATCGACATCGCCCGGCCCCTGCCATTGCAGCGACGCCGCCAGCATGTCGTGGCCGTCGCCGATGACGTCGATCTCGACCTCCACCGTGTCGCCGGCGGTGCGCTTGACCGGGAAGGCCCCGCCATCCACCGCCGGGCTCGGCGCCTCGAGCGCCAGTCGCGGCCAGCGACCGGCCCTGCTGGCGGATTCCTCGTCGAGCGGAAGCGGCGTCCCGTCGTGCAGCCGGTCGGCGCGGAACGCGCACAAGGCGCCGGGCGGCAGCGTCACCGGATGGCCGGGCACCAGCTTCTCGTGTCCGGTGGGATCGTCCGTGCCGCCCAGGGGCGCGAAGGCCGAGAACGCCCCGCCGGTCCAGGGCAGCACGCCGGCCGGGTCGAACGAGGCCGGCTTCGTGCCGCTGGTGTTCAGCAGCAGCAGCGTGGCGTCGCGGCTGGTGCGCGGATCGTCGCCGGTGCCGCGCAGGATCGCCGTCACGGCCTGACCGGGCGCCGAAAGCAGGTGCGGCAGCCCGAGGTCGCGCGTCTGGTCGGCGATCGCCGCCAGTCGGGCGGTCTCGTCCGCCGCGACCGTTCCCGCCGGCGCGATCCAGCCGATCCCGTCGGCGACGGCGAGGCCCAGCAGGCGCCGCATGCCCCCGGCCGGATCCGGCGGCACCGGCGCCAGCACCGGGGCCACCTGTCGCAGCACCGCCAGCTCGCCGGCGAACCAGTCCGCCTTGCCGTCCCACCAGGGAAGGGACGACAGCACGCCGTCCAGCCCCAGCCCGGCAAGGCTTGCGATCTCCGTCCACGGGATGCCGATGGTGTCGACGATCAGCACGGCGTCGGGCGCCGCCGTCCTGAGCGCACGCAGCAGGGGCAGCCGCAGCCCGTCCGGCACCCGGAGGAGGCCGAGCAGCCGCGCGCCGGACACGCCGCGCCCGGACAGGCCGCGCAGGACGTCGCCCCAGAAGCGGCCGACCGCCTCCGCATCCGCGACCGATCCCAGCAGCGCGTCGTTGCTCGCCTCGGAAAAGTCGTGCCGTGGATCGAGCGCCAGCTCCGGTGCCGTTCGGGGGAACAGCTCCGGCCGCGTCGTCGCGGCGGCGCCATCCGATGCCACGCGGTGGACTTGCAGGTCCACCAGCACCGGAGCGTCCGGCAGCGGCGAGGGAAGAACCGGATCGAGCCCGGCCGTCAGCCCGTCATGGCCGTCATGGCGGAACGCGTCCGGCAGCAGCAGCCCGTCGAACCCGGGCGGCAGCGCTCCCGCGGCGTCGACCGGCCGGAGCAGCAGGCGTGACGGCGGCGCGGCTTGCCCAACGGAACCCGGAACGGCGGGTCCGGTGCCGTCCTGCTTGACCGGCTCGATCACATCCATGCTTTTCCCCGATCCTGAAGACATAAACGGTTCCGGCCGTGACCGGTCCGGCGGATCGGCCGGTGTCGAGGCCGGAACCGGCCCGGCGGATGCGCGCCCGGCCCATCCCGATCCGATCCGCCACGACGGCAGGCGTCCAGCGCCGGTTCCCGCACGGCGCCGGCCCTGCAGCGTTCACCGGCCGAACGTGGACCGGCAGACGCGGTTCCCGGTCGGAGCCGGACCCTGCCGCTACAGGTCCACGCCGCCGCTGACCGCCTGGTAGGTGGCGATCGCCAGGGTCAGCGGCTCGAACGGCTTGGTGATCACGAAGGCGGGCTCCACCGCCTCCCCGGTCAAAAGCCGCTCCGGATAGGCGGTCACGAAGATCACCGGCGCGTAGTGGTACTTCAGGATGCGGCTGACCGCCGACGTGCCGTCGCCGCCGAGCCCGAGGTTGATGTCGGCCAGGATCAGCCCCGGCTTGGTCGCCTGCGCCAGCCGCACCGCGTCCACCTCCGTGGAGGCCACGCCGACCACCCGGTGGCCGCAGCCCTGCACCAGCTCCTCGATGTCCATGGCGATGATCGGCTCGTCCTCGATGATCAGCACGTCGGTGGCGGCCGAGGCGCGCAGCCGCTCGCGGGCGTCGCCGAGCTGCGCCGAGGCGTCGGCCAGCTCCAGCATCACGATCGGCGCCGCGTCCTCGATCGGCACCTCCTCCAGCGCCGTCAGCAAAAGCAGCTGGCGCTGCTTGGAGTTGAGCCCGTCCACCAGCGAGGGCAGGGTGGAGATGCCGGCGTCGAACCGGCGCGTGACCCAGTGGTACAGGCCGTATCTGGGCGTCAGGCTGTCGTCGGTGGAGGCCAGCATCTCGCGCAGGCTTTCGGCCACGAGCAGGTCGCCGCGTGGTTGGCTTCCGGTGAGGGCGCGCGCATAACGTCGGGCATAGGGAAGGGCGCGGAGAAGATCGTCGCGCCGCGTGCTGGCCATCAGGCGTCTCTCTCTGGATAGGATTGCATTTGGACGAGCGGATGCATGGAACCGGGACTGCTCCGGGACCGGGAGACCAGCCGAAGGGCGACGGTGCGTCGCCGGAGGCGATCCATCGCCAGATGACGGTTCTGCTTCCGGACCTGCGCGCCTTCGGGCGGTTCCTGACGCGCGATCCGACCGCCGCAGACGACTTGGTCCAGGACACGGTGGTGCGGGCGCTGGCGGCGCAGGCGTCGTTCCAGCCCGGCACCAACCTGAAGGCGTGGCTGTTCACGATCGAGCGCAATGCCTTCTACGAGCAGGCACGCCGCCGGCGGCGGGAGTCGCGGGTGCTGAGCGAGCAGGTCCTGGACGCCGAGCCGCACGTGCCGGAAGCGCACCGGCGCGGCGACCTGTCGGACCTGTCGCGCCTGCTGTGGACGCTGCCGCCCCTGCTTCGCGAGGCCCTCGTGCTGGTGGGCGCCCAGGAACTGAGCCACGAGGAGGCGGCGGCGATCTGCGGCGTGCCGATCGGCACCATGAAGGCGCGGGTGTCGCGTGCCCGCGGCCAGCTCGCGCGCAGCATGGAAAGCTCCCTGGGCTGATCCGGGTCGCACCGTTCCCGAAGGCGCAGGCGCATCAAGGCGATCGATCATCCTGCCTCCTGGTCTGGTGGGGCCCGTCGCCGGCGGCCCTGGCGCCGCGCCGGGTGCCGGCGTCCCGTCCCGTCATCCATGGCACCGCGCCGACGCGGCTTGCAACAGCGCGATCCGGTTCCGGCACGGTCCGCACGGTCGCGGAAGGCGCAGGCAGTGTAAAGGGCCACCCGGAGCACCTTCCGGGACACGTTGTTGTGGGAGCCTCCGGTCTGCTCTCGTTTTCGTGATGGAAACTCATCTCACCCCGTGCAACGCCCTCGTGGAGCCGTCCATTGCTTGGACAGATTTCGGAGTGCGTGCAGATGTCGAACAGCTTCCACGACCAGGTCATCTCCATCCTTCCGAAGCTCCGGGTCCAGGCCCTCGCCCTGACCCGCAACCGCGCCGCCGCCGAGGATCTGGTCCAGGACGCCGTCTGCAACGCCCTGTCCGCCCAGACCAGCTTCATTCCCGGCACCAACTTTCCCGCCTGGATGCACCGCATCCTGCGCAACCGCTTCATCTCCAACCTGCGCAAGCGCCGCGACACCACCGACATCGACGACGTGCCGGCCTCCGCCTTCGCCACCGAGGCGCCGCACGAGGACCGGCTGGCGCTCAAGGACCTGGGCAAGGCGATGACCCGCCTGCCGGCCGACCAGCGCGAGGCGCTGATCATGGTCGTGGTGCAGGGCATGAGCTACGAATCCCTGGCCGAGGCGACCGGTTGCGCCGTCGGCACGGCCAAGAGCCGCGTGTTCCGGGCCCGCCGCCAGCTCGAGACCTGGCTGACCGGCGAAGTGTCCGAGCACGCCGAAGGCCGCGCCGCGGCAGCCCGCGCTTCCGCCCTGAGCCGCACCCTGGACGCCCGTCTCGCCGCAGCGGCCCGCGGACAGCGTCCTGTCGCTTGATCACGGGAGCCTGACTGCACGGCCGGCGTCGCCGGCCTTCCGCGACGGAAACCGGCGATCGGATCATTTCGTGAGGGAACGGGCCCGGTCTGGGCCCGTTTTCGTGCCCAGGGCCTTGGCCTCGGTTTCTTGTCTCGGGGTGAATCCGGTTGATGACGTCATCGAGCGATACGCCCCCGCCATCAGGCAATCCACAGTCGGTTCCGAAGCGCAGGCGCAAAGGTGACAGCGCTTTCGAGCTCTGGCTGCAGCGCGGCCTGCACCAGATGTTCGACGATGTGGCCAACGAGCCGGTCCCGGACGAGCTGCGCAAGCTGATCGACGATGATCGCGGTGCCTGAGTCCCGTCTGCGGGTGGTGCGCCGCTGGCGTCGTCGCAACGCCCGCCCCCGTCGCCTCAGGCGACTGCTGGACAGCGTCAGCGCACGGTTGTTCGTGATCATCGTGTGTTCGGTGGTTCCGGTCGCCG
>CALMVN010000324.1:0-6754 GCA_937873225.1 uncultured Acetobacteraceae bacterium | reverse complement strand
AGCGTCAGCGCACGGTTGTTCGTGATCATCGTGTGTTCGGTGGTTCCGGTCGCCGCTCTCGGCTCGCTGATGGCCTGGCACAACTATCAGGCAACCCTCGACGCCAGCTCGAACCGAGCCGCGGCGACCGGGGAAGCGCTGAAGGCGCATCTCGACCAGCAGATCATAGACACCGGCCGCATGCTGCACGCCTTGTCGGCGCAGCCCGACCTGCGTGATCCAGAGCGATGCGCCACCGTGCTCCGCATGGTCCGGGCGTTGGGCGTCGTCCCGTTGGCGGACCTGTTCATGACCGGCGACCGGGACCTGCGCCAATGCCAGCGGTCGTGGGGCACCGCCGGGGCCTTCGCCCCGACCGCCGCGGCACCCTCCGGAACTATCGCGGTGACGCCGTTGCTGGACGGCGACGGCAGCACCCGGCATCCGCTGCTCCGCCTCGCGCTGGACACGACCGGGCCCGCCGGTCCGGCCGAGCTGGTGGCCGACATGCCGCTCGGCTGGCCGCGTGGCGACCTCGTCGACCCGAACCTCATGGGATCCAGGCTCGGCCCGGACGGCGGCACCCAGGCCTGGCTGGTCACCGGGAACGGCCGTTTGCTGCCCCTGTGCAGCGATTGCGCGTGGACCGGTCCTGCTCCGGACGGACGACGCTCCGGGCCGGCCCTGGGGCGGTTCCTCAACCGGGACGTGGTTGCCGGGATGAACCTGCTGGTGACCACCCTGCCGAGCCCGGCCGAAAGCCGTGCCCTGTCCGTGTTCCTGTGGCGGGTGATCGCCATCGCCCTGTTGCTGGGCCTTTGTCTCGCCGGCGTGCTGATCGGCGCCTCCCGCCTGATCGTGCAGCCGTTGCGCGCGGTCACCCGGTCGGTGACCGAATGGCGCCGCGCCGGCGCCTATGCCCCGAGGCTGACCCGTTCCACGCCGATCGAGCTGCGTCAGCTGTCGCGCGCCTTCTCCGACGCGACCCACGCCCTGGGCGCCCATGAGGAGCGGCTGCGCGTCGCGGAGACCCACCAGGCGCTGCTGATCAAGGAAATCCACCACCGGGTGAAGAACAACCTGCAGATCATCGCCTCCCTGCTGAACCTGCAGGCGAACCGGATCAGGCAGCCGGAAGCGCGCGCCGAGTTCGCCTCCGCCCGCGACCGGGTCCGGGCGCTGGCCACGCTGCACCGCCATCTCTATGCGGAAGGCGAGCTGCACACCCTGAACATGCGCTCCTTCCTGGTCGAGCTGTGCGGACAGCTGTTCCAGGCCATCGGCGAGAAGGAGGGACGACGCATCCGGCTCGAGATCGACGCCCCGGACATCGTCATGTCGACCGACCAGGCGGTTCCGCTGGCCCTGGTGGTCACGGAGGCGGTCAGCAACGCCATCAAGTACGCCTTTCCCGGCGGTCGCAGCGGCGTGGTCTCGGTGCACCTGACCGAGGAGGTGGAGGGGATCGCCAAGCTGGTGATCCAGGACAACGGCATCGGCATCCCGGCCGGCCGCGCCGAAACCGAGACCGGCGTGCGCGACGGCATCGGCATCCAGCTGATCCGCGGCTTCGCGCGCCAGCTCGGCGCGACCCTCGACGTGCTGGAAGGTGCCGCCGATGCCGACGGACACAGCGAGGGAACGCGCTACACCCTGCTGGTGCCGCTGAACCCGAAGGTCGAGACCTACGACGAAACCCAGGACGCCGCCCGGGAGGAGCCGGCGCACGCGTGATGCCGTCCGGCTCGCCGGCATGACGTTTCGTCAAGGTTGGCCCCGAGCCCTGTGCATGGCGGCTTGGCATGGCTAAATCCGTGTGATGACCGCAGACAAAGCCCTCGTCCGCGCCTGGTCGCGCGCCCAGTCCCGGGTCGGGCGGCGCCAGGCCAGGCCGGTGATCCTGCTCGGCGTGCTCGGCACCGGGCTGGCGATCGGCCAGGCCTGGTGCATCGCCGTGGTGCTGGCCCGTGCGCTGACCTGGGGCGTCTCGGCCCGGGCGGTGCAGCCGGGGCAGCACGCGTTCGCGGCGGGGCCGGGCTGGACGCCGCTGGCCGTGTTCGCGCTTCTCGCCGTGTTCCGGGCCGTGCTGCAGGTGCGGCAGGAAACCCGGGCTGCCGGCACGGCGGCCGCATCCCGTCGCCGCCTTCGCGACGGCGCCCTCGCCTCCATCCTGTCCCGCGGTCCGGCGCTGCTGCGCGTGGAAGCCGGCGGGGCGCTGACCGCGCTCGTGGTCGACCGGATCGAGGCGCTGGACGGCTTCTTCGGCCGCTGGATCCCGGCTGCCAGCTTGGCAGTGGCCTCGCCCGCCCTCGTGCTGGCGGCGGTATGCGTCGTGCAGCCGCGTGCCGCCGTCGTGCTTCTCCTGTGCGGCCTGGCGGTCCCGGCGTCGCAGGCGCTGTTCGGCATCGGGGCCGCTCTTGCCGCCCGCCAGCAGTTCACCGCCATGGCCCGCCTGCAGGCGCGTTTCCTCGACCGCGTGCGCGGCATCGCCACCATCGTCTTGGCCGGCCGTGCCGAGGACGAGTCGCGACGGCTCGGCGTGGCGGCCGACGAGCTGAGGCGGCGCACCATGCGCGTGCTTCGCGTGGCCTTCCTGTCCTCCGCGGCGCTCGATTGTGCGTTCGCGGTGGCGCTGGTGCTGATCGCCCTGCTGGACGGGCGCACCCTGCTGGGCAGGAGCACCATGCCGTCCGCGGCCGGTCCAGTGCTGCTGCCGCATTCGCTGTTCGCGCTGATCCTGGTGCCGGAGTTCTTCGCGCCGCTGCGCAGCTTCGCCTTGGCCTACCAGGACCGCATGCAGGCGGCCGGGGCGGCGGTGGCGCTCGACACGCTGGCGCGGGCTCCCGCGGACACGCCGCCACCACCTGCACCGGGCCCCAGCGCGATACGGACGGTGGCCGCGCACGGGGTGGCGGTGGCCTTCGAGCAGGTCGGGTTCACCTGGGACGCATCGCGCGGCCCGGTGCTGGCCGATGTCAGCTTCCGCATCCCGGCGCGGGAGACCGTGGTGCTGGTGGGGCCGTCCGGCAGCGGCAAGTCCACCCTGATCGAGATGCTGCTCGGCTTCGTGGCACCCGATGCGGGCCGCATCACCCTGAACGGTGCCGACATCGCCACGGTGGTTCCGGACGCCCTGTCGCAGATGACCGGATGGATCGGCCAGCGCCCGCTCCTGTTCGCCGGTAGCATACGCCACAACGGGCTGGGCGCACGCCCCGACGCGGCCGGGGCCGAGCTGGCCGCGGCGCTCCGTGCGGCCGCGGTCGACGGCTTCGCCGCCCTGCTTCCCGACGGGCTCGACACACGCATCGGCGAGGGCGGCTACGGCCTGTCCGGCGGCCAGGCGCAGCGGGTGGCGATTGCGCGCGCCTTCCTGCGCAACGCGCCGCTTCTGCTGCTGGACGAGCCGACCGCCCATCTCGACCCCGTCACGGAAGGCGAGATCCTGGACAGCCTGAAGCGCCTGGCGGTGGGCCGCACCGTGCTGCTGGCGAGCCATTCCTCCGCGGCGCATGCCTTTCCCGGACGTCGCATCCACCTGTCGCGCGGCCACGTCGTGCAGTCGGAGGGAGTTCCGGCATGACCGACCGCGTTTCCCGGCTGTCGTCGCGGCCGGTGCTGACGGTGCTGTTCCTGTGGCGGCGCCGCCTGCCCGGACTGGCGCTCGGCGTGCTGGCCTCCCTCGCGGCCCTGCTGGCCGGGCTTGCTCTTGTCGCCTTCTCCGGCCTGCGTCTGGCCGGCACCGGCGCTGGCCTGGTGCTGGCCTCGGCGCTGCTCCTGCGCCTGCTCGGCATCGGACGCGTGCTGCTGCGCTACGGCGAGCGCCTCCTCACCCACGACGCGATGTTCCGGGCCCTCGCCGACCTGCGCGTCTGGTTCTTCCGCAGCCTCGCCCGCACCGCCGCCGGCGGCATCGGCTTCCGCCGCTCCGGCGACCTGCTGTCGCGCCTGGTCGGAGACGTCGAGGCGCTGGACGGGCTCTACCTCCGCGTCATCGTGCCCCTGGCAGGCGCGGTCCTCGCCTTCCCGCTCTTGTTCCTGCTGGCGCTTCGGCAGGGGCCAGCCCTCGCCGTGGTGGTGGCAGCCCTGTTCGCCGCGTCCGTCTTCCTGCTGCCGATCCTCGCCGCCCGCCTGGTCCGCCGCGACGCCGGGCTGTTGTCCGGGCGCGCGTCCGAGCTGCGCGTGTCGGTGCTGGACCTGGTCGGCGGCCTGCGCGAGATACGCGCCTTCAACGCCGAGCACCGCATGCTGGCCGCGGTACGCTCCCGCGAGCAGGCGCTGTTGTCGCTGCAGCAGGTGCTGGCCCGCAAAGCCGCGCTGGCAGGTGCCGCCTCGTTCCTGTGCCAGCAGATGGCAGTGCTGGCGGTTCTCGCCGCCCTGGCCGGCCTTGCCTTCGGACGCATCCGGCCGATGGAGGGCGCCCTGCTCCTGTTCGCCCTGCTGGCCGCGTTCGAGTTCGCCGTCGGCCTGGCCCGCGCCGGCGTGCTGGCGGGCCACATGCGCCACGCCGCCGCGCGCGTGGTGCAGGCCGGCGAGCTTCCGCCCGGCACGACCGTCCAGCGGCTAGGCACGGCCGTCCTCCCGCAGGGCCACGCGCTGCGCCTGCGCGACGTGACGTTCCGTTGGCAGGCGGACCGCCCGGCGGTGTTCGAGCACCTGACCCTCGACATCCCGCAGGGCACGCGCGTCGCCATCCTGGGGCCGTCCGGCTCCGGCAAGTCCAGCCTGGCCGCGCTGCTGCTGCGCGTCGCGGTGCCGCAAGGCGGCCAGATCACCCTGGGCGGCGTGGACCTCGCCTCGGTTGACGAGGCGGTGCTGCGCTCCCGTATCGCCTGGCTCAGCCAGTCCACCCACCTGTTCGCCGACACGGTGCGCGCCAACCTCCTGCTCGGCCGTCCGGACGCCACCGACGCGCAGCTCTGGAGCGCGCTCGACCAGGCCGGGATCGGCGACACCGTGCGCGCGCTTCCCGAGGCCCTGGAGACCTGGCTCGGCGAGGGCGGCACCGGCCTGTCCGGCGGCCAGGCGCGCCGGATCGCGCTGGCCCGCACCCTGCTGTCGCCGGCGCCGATCCTGATCCTGGACGAGCCGGCCACCGGTCTCGACGCCGAGGCCGAGCAGGCTTTCCTGTCGACGCTGAACGAGGCCGTGTCGGGACGCACCGTGATTCTGATCGCGCACCGCCTCACTGGCGTCGAGCGGCTCGACCGGATCTGGCGTCTGGCCGGCGGCCACGCCTCCGCCGCCGCGGCGTGATCGGTGCGGCACCGCACGCATTGACGGCTCCCCCGCCTTGGCGGCACCTGTAGCCGCAACAACTCCGGGACCCCGATCCATGCGTCGCTTGTCCACCCTTGCCGTGATCTGCCTGTTGTCGGGCTGCGCCATGCCTGGTGGAGGCGGCGGCGAGATCGGCCGCAAATACGTCGTGTTCTTCACCCGCGGTTCCGCCGAGATCGACGCGCCCGGCCGCGCCGTGATCTCGGAAGCGGCCGCGGTGGCGATGCGTCATCCCGGAACCAGCCTCGTGGTTGCCGGCTACGCGGCGGCGCACGGCAACCTCAGCGTGGACGAGACCATCTCCGCGTCCCGTGCCGATGCCGTGGCGGCGGCGCTCCGGGCCGACGGCGTGTCCGCTGCCCGCATCACCGAGCACGCCCGGGCGCCGGCCAACGAGAATCCGGCCGTCGCCGCACGACGGGTCGAGATCGGCTTCAACGGGTCGTGATTCCGACACCGATCCCGGATCCGTGCTGAGCCTCGACCACGCATCGCCCGGGACCGGCGCCACCGATACTCCGGACGCGCTGCTGTCGCGCGTGTTCGGCTTCCCCGGCTTCCGCGGCCTGCAGCGCCAGGCGGTCGACCGGGTGATGGCCGGCGGCGACGCGCTGGTGCTGATGCCCACCGGCGGCGGCAAGAGCATCTGCTACCAGCTGCCGGCGCTGTGCCGTCCCGGCACCGGGCTGGTGATCTCCCCGCTGATCGCCCTGATGGACGACCAGGTCGCTGCCCTGCGCCAGCTTGGGCTGAACGCCGGCGCGCTGCACTCCGAGCTCGACCCGGACGAGAGCAACCGCATCCGCAACGACCTCGCCGCCGGCCGCCTCGACCTGCTCTACGTGTCGCCCGAGCGCCTGCTGTCCGGCAACATGCTCGATCGCCTGTCCCGCATCGCCATCTCGGTGATCGCCATCGACGAGGCGCACTGCGTGTCCGCCTGGGGCCACGAGTTCCGTCCCGAGTACCGCCTGCTGGCGCAGCTGCCCGAACGCCTGCCCGGCGTGCCGCGCATCGCGCTCACCGCCACCGCCGACCCGCGCACCCGCGCCGACATCATCGAGGCGTTGGCGATGCCCGATGCCGAGGTGCTGGTGGCGAGCTTCCACCGCGCCAACCTCCACATCGCCGCGCGGCCGAAGGGCTCGGAGCTGAGCCAGCTGATCGAGCTGCTCGGCCGCCACCGCGGCGAGGCCTCGATCGTGTATTGCGGCAGCCGCAACAAGACCGAGCGCATCGCCCGCTCGCTCCGCGAGCGCGACTGGCCGGCGGTCCCGTTCCATGCCGGCCTGTCGCCGCTGGAGAAGCGCGCCGCGCTGCTCCGTTTCCGCTCCGGCGAGCCGGTGGTGATCGTCGCCACCATCGCCTTCGGCATGGGCATCGACCGCCCCGACGTGCGCTCGGTGGTGCATCTCGACATGCCGGACAGCCCGGAAGGCTACTACCAGCAGATCGGGCGTGCGGGGCGCGACGGCGAGCGGTCCGACACCCTGCT